>JAQXQO010000125.1 GCA_029101205.1 Coriobacteriales bacterium
CCGCAGGTCAGAGCGGCAGGCGTCACGGCTGGGCGGCGTAGTCATCAATTGGACTTACACCGTTCGGCCGCGCATTGACGCAAGTGATTATAGACGAGAAGCGCACCCACACGGCCGCTCCGTCGCGTGTTGATTTTGTTCCGCATACCACGCGCAGTGCTAAGGTAGCCCTTGCGTGTAGCGCAAAGCTGCTGCGTCCGGGTGCCACGCCGAACGTTTGGAAACGCGCCAGGCCAAAAACGTCACCAGGAGCAGCGAGAAAGTGTAGTCAGCAAAGCGTGCGATTGCCCTTCGGGGCGACCGCACGCTTTTTTGTTGCAACGTTGTGGCAAGAAGGGCAGGCGGCTCGACACGGGCCGATTGACCGACGGGACTAACCGGGCGACGTCAGTCAAACGACCGGAGAAGGCCTGCGCCAAATTGCCGCGGAGAGGAGTCGGCAGCATGCCAAAGAACCGCGCACAGGGAGTCATCTTCGGAATTCTGATGTCCATCACCATGGCCTACGGAATGGAGGTCTACAACGTGGCATGGAAGATGGGTATTCCCACCATGCCTGGCGGTTTCTCGAACATGACGAACGACGTGTTCCTGTGTGCGCTGTTCGAAGCAGCGTACATGTGGCTGTTCGTGTTCATCTTTTCGAACCTTTGGGGCACGCGCGGCGGCGCGGCGCTGGCCGAAAAGCTGGTGGACCCCAAGCGCGACAGCGCCTTCGTGCAGGGCACCATTCGCTCCTGCTGCACCGTGCTCATAATGTGCCCCACCATGAGCCTGGTGGCGTCGATCCTCTTTAACGTAATCCTGGGCGGCATGCCCGTGGCGCAGCTTCCCGCCATCTGGGTCGGCACGCTGATCAAGAACTTCCCCATGGCGCTGCTGTGGAACCTCTTTGCCGCCGGACCCGTGTCGCGCCTCGTGTTTGGCAAGTTCTTCAGCCGCGTAGGCATGAAGGAGCAGCAGGTCAGCGAGGGTGCAGCCGGACGTCGCGGCGGCCTTTCGCCCGAGCTCTCCCCCGCCCGCTCCGGCATGGCGGCCGACTTCGCCGAGGCAGACTCGCGGGAGTAGGCGTTGGCACGTTTTCGCGCGAGGTCGCGTTCTCGCTTGACGGCACGTTTTCGCTTGACGGCACGTTTTCGCTCGTGGACACGTTCTCGCTTGACGGCACGCTCCGTCGGCCCCGGAATCGGGGCGCTCGTTCGGGTGACGCATCTGAGTATCCCAGCCAGACAACCCAGCCCGGTAGGGCAGCGGCTTCCTACGAGGGTGGGAGCTGCGGATAAGGGTGAGGGCTGCGGGTGTGCAGGCACCCGCAGCTCGATACCCCATCAGTAATTTTCTTCAAGGATGCGAGGTATGAGTGGACAGACACTCGCACCTCGGCGCACTGTCTGGAATTTCTCGACACCTCAGCTGGGACTTTCTGCAGGGGTACGAGGTGCGAGCATATCGGTACTCGCACCTCGATGGCCTGTCAAAATCTCCTGCAGGGGTGCCAGGTATGAGTGGGCAAGCACTCGCACCTCGCCACCCTGTCGGAAACCCTTCTGCAGGGGTAGGAGGTGCGAGTGGGTAGGCACCCGCACCTCGATACCCCATCAGTGACTTTCTGCAAGGGTCAGACATGCACCCACACCTCAATGGCCTGTCAGCAGTTCATGCGGCTGTCAGCTGCCTCCACATGGGCAAGGCTTGCAAGCACAGCTCCTTCACACGCCACAAGCCAAGAAGCCTGCCTCCGGCTAACTCACCCTAAGGCATGCTGCTCGTACGAAATACCGCTCAGGTGATATTCGCTTACGTTTACCGCCCATTACATTCCATTCGAAGCCAATCCATACAGGCCGCCATAGAATGCGGGGCGGTGAGTTGGGCAGCTGCGTCACTTCCAGGAATCAATTGCCCAGATGGCTCAGGTGGTTCAATCGGACCGAATTGGCTGTGCGACTCAATCGGGCCGGATGGGACGTGCGGTTCGAGACGTGCGGTTCGAGACGGACGGACGGGACAAGCGGTTCGAGCGAGCCGAATGGGCCGTGCGGTTCGGGCGAACCATAAGGAGCTTGCAGCCGAGGGAATCCAAGCTCAGCCCGGTGATTCAAGCGCCATCCGGCGGCACATGTGTCGCCCGTCCGGCAGCACGTATGCCGCCCGCCAGCCGCGTGTTCAGCTCACCCACACCCACTTCGACCTAGGAGGAGACCATGAAACTGCTACGAGCCATGCGCGAGCCGCTGAAGTACGTCCAGGGCAAGGGCGCCCTGCTGAAGTTCCAGGACGAGATGGGCTACATGGGCCATCGCTGGCTGTTCATTTGTTCCCGCAGTGGTTACAAGGCCTGCCACGACCAGATTGAGAAGAGCTTCGGCGACTCGGAGGACTACCGTCGCTACGAGGTGTTCGGCGGCATCTCGAGCAAGGGCGAGATCGCAAAGATGCAGAAGATCGTCGAGGAGGACCACATCGACGCGGTCGTGGCCTGCGGTGGCGGCTCCGCCGTGGACACTGCGAAGGCAACGGCCTACTACACCGGCAAGCACGTGGTCATCATCCCGACCGTGGCCGCCACCGACGCGCCGTGCACGGGCCTCTCGGTCATCTACAACGACGACGGCAGCTTCGACAAGTATCTCTTCTATCCCACGAACCCCGACGCGGTCATGGTGGACTCACAGGTCATAGCCGACGCGCCGGTGCGCTTCCTGGTGGCTGGCATGGGTGACGCCCTGGGCACCTACTTCGAGGGGCGCGCGTCCATCCGCACCGAGTCCCCCAGCCTGGAGGGCACGGGCATCACACGCGCGGGCATGGCGCTGGCTCGCCTGTGCTACGAGACCCTGCGCAACTACGGCACCCAGGCGCTGGCAGCCTGCCAGAACCACGTGGTGACTCCCGCCCTGGACGCCATCATCGAGGCGAACGTGTACCTCTCGGGCGTGGGCGCGGACAACGTCAACTGCGCCGCGGCCCACTCCTTCTACAACGGCCTCACCTCGCTGGGCGGCCACAGCGCGCCCCACGGCAACTGCGTCGCGTTCGGCACCCTGGTGCAGATGACCCTGGAGGGCGTGGCTGAGGACGAGTTCCTCGACGTCCAGGACTTCTGCCTGGAGGTCGGCCTGCCCGTGACGCTGAAGGAGCTGGGCGTCACCACCGACGAGCAGATTCGCACCATCGCAAAGAACGCCTGTGTGCCAGGCGAGACCATCCACAACCTGGCCGGCGACGTGACGCCCGACGAGCTGTACGCCGCCATCGTGGCGACGGACGCCCTGGGCAAGGCCGCGCTGAGCGCGGAGGAGTAGAGCTCGGGCATCGTCTCTGCATAGCATCAGATGGGGCACACCTGGCTGTCGCAGGTGTGCCCCATCTTTTTCGTCCTGCGCTATAACGCAAGGCACGGACTCGTCAATGACGCAACCGGTGTCTACCGCGCGCTACCAGGCCGACCGCTGCGAGACGAGGGCCTCAATACGAGCCACGTCACCCGCTCGGTTGAGGCTATAGATCAGATCGTTACAGACGTTATCACGGTCTTATTCTCGTCCATTATTGCATGCCTGCACGAAAATCTGGAGAGTAAACGAGCCGCTAAAGTGTTGTATCTCTGCTTACTGATTGATTTTGCACGAATCTACTGCGTGATTTTCCCAAACTCTACCGCACGATTTCGACCATTGCTATTGAACGATTTTCACCACCGCCACTGATGGATTTCCTCCACCAGAAGCAGCGCCGCGTCCAGGTATAGGTCGCTACGCTGCGCGCGCACCCTTCTGGGCCAGTGTCTTCGCGGGATGCAGCACCAGAAGCAGGACGATGATGCAGGCACAGTTGATGCCCAGGCTGATGGGATAGATGTTCATGATGGTCTGGAACGTGTGACTGGCGGGGAACACGACCGCAATCCAGAAGAAGCGCAAGCCGCAGATGACGATCATGGTGGTCAGCGCCGGCGGCGTGGACATGCCAAATCCGCGCAGGTAGCCGCTGATGGCCTCGTATACCATGCTGAACGCGTACGCCGGGAAAATGGTGCACAGACGCATGTAGCCGTACTGCACCACCGCGGGGTCGGGGTTTATGAGGGCCAGGACCTGACGGCCCAAAAACACCGCGAAGGCTATCAGCAAGGCTGCCGCGATGGCACCCTCCCCCAGGCACACGGCCATGGTCTTCTTGCAGCGCTCGTAGTTGCGCGCACCACGGTTCTGCCCCACGAACGTGGTGCACGCCTGGCTGAACGAGTTCAGCAGGCTGTAGCACACGAACTCGATGTTCATGCCGGCGCTGGACGCAGCCATGACCTCGGTGCCCAGGCTGTTGATGGCGCCCTGGATCACGATGTTGGCGATGGAGAACACGGCGCTCTGGATGCCGGCGGGCAGTCCAATCTGGACGATGGTACGAAGGCTCTTGCGGTCTACGTGCAGGCGGCGCGGGTCGATGCGCACCGGCGAGTCCAGGTGCAGCAGACGCACGAACAAAAGCACCGCGATGGTGGTGTAGCACAGGTCGGTGGCGATGGCCGAGCCGACCACGCCCCAACCGAACACGCCAATGAACAGCAGGTCCAGCACCACATTCATCATGGCCGAGAGGCACAGCGCCTGCATGGGGAACTGCGCGTCTCCGTCGGCGCGAAGGATGGCCGCCTCGAAGTTGTACAGCAGCACAGATGGCATGCCCAGCAGGAACACCCGCAGGAAGAGAACCGCGTCAGGCAGCGTCTCCGCGGGTACCTGCAAAAGCACCAGCACCGGCTGGGCCACCAGCTCGCCCAGCGCGATGACCACAAGGCCCGCCAGCGCCATCAGGACCGAGGTGTGCGCCGCCTTCGAAGCCGCCTCGTGGTCGCCCGCGCCCAACGTGCTGGCCACCGTGACGTTGGTGCCCAGCGAGATGCCCACGAACAGCACGATGATCAGGCTGGTCAGCTGCGTGTTTGCGCCGACGGCCGCCATGCCCACCGTGCCCTCGGGCCCCATCAGGCGACCGATCATCACGGTGTCAATCAGGCTGCTGAGCTGCTCCAGGATGCTCGTAAGGGCGACCGGTATGGCGAAGCGCAGCACGTTCGTCCAGAGGTTGCCCGCCAGGAACTGTATCTCGTGATGCTTTCTTGCCAAGGCATTCCCTCCACACAGCTGGGACCACCCGCGTTGCGGATGGTCCCGTCCGTCTCATATGTATCGAGTCGCCCTATATTACGCCTGCCGGGAGTAGTCGTTGGGGCCCCAGACCCACGCCGGCGCCTCGTCGGGAACGGTGTAGTACGGCTTCTGAGGAATCCGGTTGATTGCCGCCATCTCGTCGTCCGTGAGCGCGAAGTCGAAGATGTCCGCGTTGTCCGCCATGTGTTGCGGGTTCAGCGTCTTCGGGAACACGACGTTGCCCTCCTGCATGTGCCAGCGCAGGATGATCTGCGCGGCAGTCTTGCCGTACTTCTGGGCCAGCTCCTTGAATACGGGCATCGCCAGCAGCTCCTTGTCGCCGTGACCCAACGGGTACCAGCCCTCCCACACGAAGCGCTCGTCGGCAAAGGCGGCCTTGAGCGGGTGCTGGTTCCAGCGCGGGTTGATCTCCACCTGGATGACGGCGGGCTTGATGGTCGCGACGTCCAGAATCTGGCGAATCTTGCGCTCGTTGAAGTTCGACAGGCCAATGCTGCGGACCTTGCCCTCGCGCACGGCCTCTTCCATGGCGCGCCAGCCGTCAACGTACTCGCCGTAGGGCTGGTGGAAGAGGAGCAGGTCGAGATAGTCCATGTCCAGGCGCTCCAAGGTCGCGTCGATGGCTGCCTTGCACTTCTGGTACGGGTAGTCCTGCGGGAACAGCTTGGACGTCACGAAGAGGTCCTCGCGCTTGGCGCCGGAAGTCTTGATGGCCTTGCCCACGGCCACCTCGTTGTAGTAGGCGTTCGCGGTATCGATGTGGGTGTAGCCGGCGGCGATGGCCTCGGGCAGGTGCTTCTCGACGTCGGCCGAGCTCATCTGGAACACGCCATAGCCGAGCTGAGGAATCTTGTTGCCGTCGTTCATGGTCAGGTACTGCA
>JAQXQO010000126.1 GCA_029101205.1 Coriobacteriales bacterium
GATGACCGCGTCTCTGTCCCCCACCTGAGTGGATATGCCGTGCGCCACCACATAGCGCACCTGAGCGTGCAGCTCGGCCTGGTGGTCGAGCCCGCGACGCCTGGCCTCGGCCACGATGGCCCGAGCCATGCTGTGCGGGAAGTGCTCCTCTATGCAGGCCGCGTAGCGCAGGACGGCCTCCTCGTCCATGCTGTCGCCCAACGCCAGCACCTTCTGGACCCTAGGGGAGGCATGGGTCAGGGTGCCCGTCTTGTCGAACACGATGGTATCGGCGGCGGCCAGGGCTTCGAGATACTTGCCGCCCTTCACGACCACGTTGTACTTCGACGCCTCGTTCATGGCGCTCATAACGGCTATGGGCGTGGACAGCTTTATGGCGCAGGAGTAGTCCACCATCAGCACGGCCATTGCCTTCGTCAAATTGCGCGTGATGCCCAGGATGGCAAAGAAGGCCAGGAAGCTGTAGGGCACCAGCGCATCCGCCAGGTGCTCCGCACGGCTTTGGGCCGAGGCCTTCAGCTGCGAGGAGTCCTCCACCATGGACACGATCTCGTCTATGCGCGCATCGCCCGGCGGGGCAACCACGCGCACGTGAAGGTCGCCCTCCTGCAGCGCCGTTCCCGCGTACACGGTGGAGCCCAGGCGCTTGTGCACCAGCCTGGACTCCCCCGTCATGCTGGACTCGTCCATGGCGCCCTGGCCACGCACGACCGTGCCGTCCACGGGCAGCACACTGCCCGCGCCCAGATGCAGCACCTGGCCGCGGCTTACGTCCTCCATGCGCACCTGGACGTCCCTGCCATCGACCACGGCCCACACGGTCTCGGGCCTGGTGACCAGGCCGTCCTTCAGGGCCAGGTGCGTCCTGCTCTGCACGTGCCTCTCCATGGAGGCGCTCAGGTTCAGCAGGAACATGACGGTGGACGCCTCCGAGAAGGCACCGCGCAGCAGTGCTGTGGTGATGGCAGTGGCGTCCAGCACCTCGACGGTCAGCTGGCCGCGCATCAGCCTGCGCAGGCCCTCCCAGACGAACCGAACCGCCTGGAACGCCGTCACCACGGCACTTACGGGATAGGGCAAGAAGGCCAGGCGCAGCAGACGCCTGCCCACCATGCCCACGACCTCCATGACGAATCGGTTGTTCTCGGACGCGATCTCTATGGCGTTGCAGTAGTCCTCGGTGCCCACCTCCGCGCTGGGCAGGTTCAGCACGTCCAGCGAGGACACCAGGTCCAGGACCTCCTGACGAATGGAGGGTTCGAACGCCACCAGAATGGAGCCGTTTGCCACGTGCGCCTCGGCGTGCCTGACGCCATCTATCTGCATCAACGCATAAGAGACCCCTCGGGCCTGCGCGTCGTCGAACAGTCCCCAGGACGTCCTCAGACGCAACCGACCCGAAAGGTCAGAGACGATGTCATAGTACATGCGCTACGCCTGGACGCCCTCTTCGTCGACCTTCTGGGTGACTTCCTCGCGAATCTTCTGCTCGGCCTGGGCCAGGCGCTCCTTCACAGCGGCGTCGATCTTTGCCTGGCGACGTGCCTCGGCCACGGAGTCGTTGGCGTCGTCGACGATGCTCTGGGTCTCGGAGCCCACGGCATCGGCCACCCTCATGGCGCCCGAAGTCACGGCAACGGCGCCCTTGTGAAGGATTCCGCTGGTAGCCAGCCCTGCAACGGCACCAGCGGCGGCAGCGCCACCTGCAAACAGCCAAAAGTGATGAACAGCCATGATGTCTCCTCTCGCATGCGCGAAACGCCAGGCGTCCCCGCGCGCACCACATGTCGGGGCCAACCAAACGCCAGCCCGTATCCGTACTATTGTGATAGCCGCACCGGAACGAACAACCCCGTTTGGACCTCGTGAGCCCGTTCGGCCGTGCTTCGCCCACGTCGACGCGCATCCTCAGGGCAAGAAGCCCACACGCGCTCGTAGATTCGCCATGTCCCCTGGTCGGCTCGCCGGCCTTCCGGGGCCAGGCGACCCCTATGATGTAAGCATGAGCAAACTGATACGTGCACTGCGGGCCCGCACCGAGGTGACCCCCGAACAGAAATTCAACGAGATGGTGAACCGGCCGGTGGGGCCGCTGATCCGCTCACTGTCAGGCCCCGCCATCCTGGCGAACCTGGTCTCCGGCATCTACAACCTGGCAGACACCTTCTTTGTGGGCATGCTGGGAACGTCGGCGTCCGGCGCCATCGGCATAGCCTTCGTGGCCATGACCGCCATACAGGCGGTGGGCTTCTGCATGGGCCAGGGCACCGGCAACGCCATCGCTCGCTACCTGGGGGCAAAGAACCGTCATATGGCCTGCGTCATGGCGTCCACAGGCCTGGTCATCTCGTTCGTCGCGGGCATCCTCATAGCCGTTGTGGGCAACGCCTTCCTGGAGCCCCTGTGCCTGTTGGCGGGAGCCACGCCCACCGTGCTGCCCTACGCAAAGCAGTTCATCGGCGTCGTCCTGGTGGGCGCACCCTGGATGGCCAGCTCCCTCATGCTGAACATGCAGCTGCGCTGCGAGGGCGAGTCGCTTCTCTCGATGGTGTGCATCATGACCGGTGCCGTCCTGAACATAGGGCTGACGCCGCTGTTCGTGTTTGGGGTGGGCATGGGCATCGCCGGCAGCGCTCTGGCCACCGTGGTATCGGAGCTGGTGGGGTTCGTCCTTCTGCTGGTGCTGATGCAGCACGTGGCCATCACGCCCCTGAGCACAAGCGACGTGCACCTGAGCGGACGGCTGCTGTGTGAGATAGTCAACGGCGGACTACCCTCCTTCGTGCGCCAGATCATGCTGGGTGTGGCGTCCACCATACTGAACGTGGCGGCCGCCTCCTACGGCGACGCCGCGCTGGCGGCCATGTCCATAGTGCAGAGGGTCACCAGCTTTGGCAACTACGTGCAGATAGGCGTGGGCCAGGGGTTCCAGCCGCTTCTGGGCTACAACCTGGGAGCGCATCGCTACGAGCGGGTGCGCCAGGGGTATTTCTACTCGATCAAGGTGGCGTTCATGGCGGTCTTTGCGTTGGGCGTCGTGACGTGCGCCCTGGCGCCGCAGCTCATCTGGGCGTTTCGCAACGACCCAGAGGTTGTGGCCATAGGAGTGCTGCCACTGCGCCTGACGGGCTTCTCGATGGCCCTGGCGGGCAGCGCCATGATCACGAACTTCATGCTGCAGGGGTCGGGCCACATGTGGGGCGCCACCATCCTGGGCGCCTGCCGGCTGGGCCTGGTGCTGGGTCCCGTGGTCATCGTGCTCTCGGCGCACCTGGGCCTTCTGGGCGTGCAGATAGCACAGCCCGTGACCGACGTCATCACCGCACTGATCGCCGTACCCATGGCACGCTCGTGCCTGGCCGACTTCGACCGTGACGCCAGGCGCTACACCACAGGCGGCCGCCCCGACCGCTAGCGCCCGCCTACCTGCCGCGCCGAGCGGCGCGCCACGCGCCAGGCGTGTCTCCCATGTAGCGCGCGAACACCTTCGAGAACTTGGATGGGTTGCAGTAGCCCACCTCCGAGGATATCTGCGCCACGGAGTAGCTGGTGGAGTCCAGCAGCTCGGCGGCCCTCCTCATGCGGCAGCCCCGGTACCAGTCGTGCACCGAGAGCCCCAGCACCTCCCGGAACGCCTGCTTCAACACGGTGGCAGACGTGCCGCACAGCCTTGCCGTGGCAGGTATGGTCAAAGGCTCGGACAGGTCGCGGGTCATTACCTCCTGGGCGCGGCGCACGAGCTCGTCCTTCGTGGGCCTGCGCGTGGCCACGCCATGGTCCCCCTGCCCCGCCTGCCTGGACAGCGCACCCAGCAGCTCCACCACGCGCAGCCTGACGATGCCCATGCCGGCGTCCGGCTCCAGCGCGTACAGCTGCACCAGGGCGTGCTCCAACATGCCGCCCACCTTCAGCTGACGGACCTGCGGCCCATCCAGAAGCACTTCCTGCAGGGCGTCCATGCTTACGCCCAGCTGGCCCATCAGACGGCGGGAGTCGTCGCTCAGCGCCGACATCCCGACGCACACGAAGCAGCCGCAGAAGTCCCCCGAGAGGCTTAGGCTGACGTTTGCCGCTTGGAGGCCCTTGGAGTGTACGCGGCACAGCTCTCCCGGTGCCAGGCGCATGGTAAGCCCCTGGCACAGGAGCTCGCAGCCGCCGGTCCTGCAGTGCATGAGCAGCGCCCCGTTGTGCTGGCCTCCTGCGCACAGGCTGAGGACTCGTCCGTCGTCTGGCGCATCCGCGGATGACGCGGCGAAGCCGCCCTGCCCCTGGCCCCTGGACTGACGACCTACAGAGGTCATCGCCCTTGCCGTCTGCCCACACAGGGCCACGCGCACACCCGGCATGGGCTCCAGGACATTCATGCGTGAGCCGAAGGAGTCTGACCTTCCCATCAAAGCTGCCTCGCTTTGCATCTGATTCGTATCACCAGAAAAGAGGGGCGCGCCCCCGGCCAGCCAGCCGACGGCGCGCCCATTCCCACTCCCCGCGGAGGGATGCGAGGAGCGGATGAGCCAAGCCCAGGGCGCTTACGCAGCCTCCTCGGCCAGGTTGTCCAGGATCTTCGTGTCCTTGTGATTCCACTTGGGCATGGGGCGGAACAGCTGGAACAGGATGCCGACCGCCGCCGCGAAGGCCACGACCGTCCAGAACCCGAAGTTGCCGAACACGAGCAGCTCGTAGAACTGGTTGATCAGCAGGCCCACGACCCAGCCGAAGCCGCACTCGTAGCCGATGGCGAACCAGAACCACTTCGGGTCGTCCATCTGCTTGCGGATGGTACCCATTGCCGCGAAGCACGGGGCACACAGCATGTTGAAGGCCACGAAGGCGCACATGGCTCCGACGTGCAGAGTGCCGGCGATTGTGAACATGTTCGCGAAGCCCTGCCACATGCTGACGGAGTTCTCGGTCGCGTCGCCCAGGCCATAGAGGACGCCGAACGTCGAGACCAGGTTCTCCTTCGCGATGAGGGCCGAGATGGTGGATGCGGTAGCCTGCCAGGTGCCGAAGCCCAGAGGAGCAAAGATGAAGCTCAGGGAACCGCCGATGCCGGCGAGGATGGAGTAGTCCATGTAGGTGTCAGGAGCACCGTCCATACCCTGCAGGAATCCGAAGGCGCCAGAGCCGCCGTCCCAGCCGGCAATGCCGAAGTTCGAGAGCACCCAGATGCCCACGGCGGCGGCAAAGATGATCGTGCCGGCCTTCTTCACATAGGCGCTCACGCGCTCCCACACGTGCAGGAACCAGGAGCGGATGCTGGGGAAGTGGTAGTCGGGCAGCTCCATGACGAACGGGACGGGGTCGCCCTGGAAGGGCTTGGTCTTCTTCAGCATGACGGCCGAGACGATGATGGCCACGATGCCCAGGAAGTAGAACATGGGGGCAACCCACCAGGCGCCGTTGTCGGCACCCACGAGCACGCCCATGACCAGCGCGATGATGGGCAGCTTGGCCGAGCACGGGATCATGGTCGTCAGCATGGCGGTCATGCGGCGGTCACGCTCGTTCTCGATGGTCTTGGTGGACAGGACGCCGGGGACGCCGCAGCCGGACGAGACGATCATGGGGATGAAGGACTTGCCGGACAGGCCGAAGCGGCGGAACACGCGGTCCATGACGAAGGCCACGCGGCTCATGTAGCCGCAGTCCTCCAGGAAGCACAGGAGCACGAACAGGACGAAGATCTGCGGGATGAAGCCCAGGACCGAGCCCACGCCGCCGATGATGCCGTCGACCACGAGCGACGTCACGACGTCGGAGGCGCCAGCGGCCTCGAGGGCGTTCGTGGCGGCATTCGGGATGGAGTCGACGAAGTTGCCGTAGTCGTGCTGGTCGGGCTCGGGGTTGTCAAGCGCGGTCTCGAAGTCGTCCAGGGTGACCTCGGGCAGCACCTCCAGCTCCTGGCCGTCCTGCAGCACGGGGTTGCCGTCGTCGTCCAGCTTCGTGATGATGTTGCCGTCGGTGTCGACGTAGTTGCCGTCGGAGTCGGTCACGGGCACGTCGTAGGCCACGACGCCCGCGTCCTTGGCGGCATCCTCGAAGTCGGTGATGGTGGCAACGTCGTCGTCGGTCTGGGGATCTGCGTCGATGGCGTCCTGGACGCCGTCGGTGTCGACGCCCGCGTCCTCGGCGGCAGCGATGAAGCCGGTGATCTGGTCGTCGTAGTTGGCGTCCTGCCACTCGGCGTCGGCGTCCTCGTAGGCCTGCTGCGACTGCGCGTTCGTAAAGAAGCCGTCGCTGAACAGGTTGTCGTTCACCCAGTCCGTGGCGCCCGTACCCACGGTGCCGATGGCGATCCAGTACACGAAGATTATGATCGCGATAAAGATGGGCAGGCCAAGCACGCGGTTCGTGACCACGCGGTCGATCTTCTCGGAAACGGTCAGCTTCTTCGGCGCCTTCTTCACGCAGGCGTCCATGACGTCGGCGATCCAGTCGTAGCGGTCGCTCGTGATGATGGACTCGGCGTCGTCGTCGCGGTCCTTCTCGACCGCCTCAATCACGGGCTCCAGGGCCTTTAGCTCGGCGGCGGAGAGGTTCAGGGGCTTGATGGCCTCGGCGTCGCGCTCGAACACCTTGATGGAGTACCAGCGCAGCAGGTCGGGAGCGCACTGTCCGCTGATGGCGGAGGCTATCTTTGCCAGGGCGTCCTCGACCTCGGACGAGAAGCACTTCACTCCCCCGTTGGGCTTGCCCTGCCTGCCGGCCTCTACGGCCTTCTCGACCAGCTTGTCCAGGTTCTTGTTGCGCAGGGCCGAGACCTCCACGACCTCGGCGCCCAGCATCTGCGAGAGGCGCTTGGCGTCGATGACGTCGCCGCGCTCCTTCAGCAGGTCGCACATGTTCAGGCCGATCACGGTGGGACGGCCCGCCTCGAGCACCTGCGTCGTCAGGTACAGGTTGCGCTCGAGGTTCGTGACGTCAATCAGGTCGATGATGGCGTCGGGCTGGTCGTTGATGAGGTAGTCTCGCGAGACGACCTCCTCGGGGGAGTACGGCGACAGCGAGTAGATGCCGGGAAGGTCGACGAACGTGACGTCGTGGTTTGCCTTCCATTCGGCCTGCTTCTTCTCGACCGTAACGCCCGGCCAGTTGCCGACGTAGCCGTTCGAGCCCGTCAGCTCGTTGAAGAGCGTGGTCTTGCCGCAGTTGGGGTTTCCCGCAAGACCGATGTACGTCTTTTCTGCCATGTCTTGCCTTTCTTGCACGTGGCCGGTCATCGGAGGCGGCGGGCGTTTTGCCCGCACAAGTTAGTTGCGCCTAACCATCCGTCCAAAAACTAAGGCTCCTGCTGCAGAATCCGCGGAGCCGTCCACGTGCTTCGATGTCCTTCTTCTGAAACTTCCCTCGTCCGCCTGGGCGAGCGGAATCGCTACGCGACGAGCTCGACCTCGACGTTCTGGGCCTCGTCCTTGCGCAGCGACAGCTCGTAGCCGCGCACCGTGACCTCGATTGGGTCGCCCAGGGGAGCCACCTTGCGCACGTAGACCTGGGCCTTCTTTGTGATGCCCATGTCCATGATGCGGCGCTTGATGGCGCCGCCGCCCATCAGGCCCACGACGGTGCAGGTCTGGCCTACCTTCACGTCCTTCAGTGTCATGTTTTCCCTCCAACTAGAACCAACACTATCCAAGCCCGAGGACGCGCCCCCGGGCCATAGGACCGAACTCTGAAGTGCGACGGCCTGGGAGCCGCTGCGCACGGCGTGCTAGGCGGTGGTGATGTGCTTTGCCATGTCTCGGCCGATGCCAAAGGTGGCACCCTTCACCGACACGATGACGTCGCCGTTCACGCGCGAGACAACCTTGACCTTCGCGCCCTCGACGAAGCCCAGCTCGCGCAGATGCTGGCGCAGCTCCTGGGTTCCGCGCACGCGCAGGACCTCGACGGTCTGGCCCTCGGGGGTCAGCGAAAGGGGCAGCTGGGCACCACCGGCGTGACTCTGCGGACGAGAGCCGGCGACGAACGAAGTAGACATGTTCGTTGTGGCCTCCATATGACTCCTCCTCCCCCGCGGCGCAGGCGTGCATCCCAACGGTGTCTGTCCCGTCCGACAGGCTTCAACAAATCGAGAAAGGCGGAGCCCAATCGGATATAACCGCAGGTACACGCGTTACCACGGAAGTTTCTCGTAGCTAACTCGTAAGTAGTATAGGGCTAACTTTTGCCGTTGGGAGGCCAAAAGTACGAATTTGTTTACATTCCCGCAAATTGAGCAGCCCATTCGGCCGCACTCAGCCCGATACGTTGCACGCAGGTCAAGAAGAGCAGTCCGTAAGGGCTCGGCATAGAAAAAGCCCCCTCGCCGGATCTTCTCCGGCAAGGGGGCAAGAAGGGCATCGCATACGTGACACCACGGGCAAGGCGACGCATCCGTCCGGTGACGGCGCGCCATCACCCCGTGTTCTGCAGGCCGGCGGCAACGCCAGACACGGTGCACAGGATGAGGAAGATGAACCTCTCGCGCTCCTCGGGTGTCAGCTTGTCGGAGCGGGTGCGCACGGCCTTCAGGGCGCTGGCCTGCATGATGGACAGGGCGTTGACGAACGGCAGGCGCACGCGGACCACCGGTCCCAGCACGCGGCGGTGCTGCAGCGGCCAGTCCTCGTCGATGATGGCGAGCACCCACTTCATGGTGAGCGCCATCTCGTCCAGGACCTTCTGGGTCAGGTCGGGACGGTCGCCCAGGCCCAGGTACATGCGGGCGATGCGCTCGTCGGTCTTTGCCAGCGACATCTCGATGTTGTCGATGAACGTCGTGAACAGGGGCCACTCGGCGTAGGCCTTGCGCAGGCGGTCCAGGTCGCCGAACTCCTGGCAGGCGGTGCCCAGGCCGTACCAGGCGGCCAGGTTGATGCGGGCCTGCGACCACGAGAAGATCCAGGGGATGGTGCGCAGGTCGTCCAGGGACTTTGCGCCCAGGCCACGCTTTGCGGGGCGCGAGCCGATGGGCAGAAGGCCGATCTCGGTCAGGGGCGTCACGGTGGAGAACCACTCGGCAAAGCCGTCGGTGTGCAGCAGGTCGAGGTAGTGCTCGCGCGAGCTCTTCTCGAGCTTCTGGGCCACGTCGGAGTACAGCTGCGTGGTCTCGGTATTCAGCCACTCGATGGAGGGGGCGGAGTTCAGCAGCGTGGCCGCCGAGACCTCCTCCACGTGGCGGCGAGCCAGCACGGGGTTGCCGTAACGGGCAAATATGACCTCGCCCTGCTCAGTCAGCTTGAAGAAGCAGTTGACGGAGCCGGCGGGCTGAGCCAGGACGGCGTGGTTTGCCGGGCCGCCACCGCGGCCCACGGCACCGCCGCGGCCGTGCATCAGCACCAGGTTGATGCCGTTGCGCTTGGCCCACTCGGCGATGCGGCGCTGCGCCTCGTGCAGCACCAGCGTGGCGGAGGTGGGGCCGGCGTCCTTCGACGAGTCGGAGTAGCCCAGCATGACCTCCAGGCGACGGTTGGTCTGCGCCAGGCGACGGCGCACGTCGGGCAGCTGAATCATCTGGTCCAGGGTGTCCACGGCGTTCTCCAGGTCCTCCACCTGCTCGAACAGGGGGATGACGTCCAGCGTGGGCACGTCCTCCTCGTGGGCGAAGGCCAGGCGCGCCAGCTCATACACGTCGGCGATGTTCTGCGCGCTCTTGGTGAACGAGATGATGTAGCGACGCGCGGCCTCGACGCCGTTGCGGCGCTGGATGCTGCCGATGGCGCGGAAGGTGTCCAGCACCTCGCGCGTCATGGGTGCCAGCTCGCCGCGCTCGCCCCAGCGGCCGTGCTCCCTTATGTCGGCAAGTGCACGGGAGTGCACCAGGGAGTGCTGACGGAACTCCATCTGCACCATGTTGAAGCCGAAGGTCTCGGCCTGCCAGATCAGGGTCTGCAGCGGACCGTAGGCCTCGCGGACGGCGCCGCACTGAGCCAGCGAGCGCTGGACCACGCGCAGGTCGTCCAGATACTCCTCGCACGAGCTGTACATGAGGTCGGCCGTGCGCGAGATGGTGGCCTCCAGGCGGTTGGCGATGACCAGCATGACCGCGCGGTGCGGCTCGCTCGTGGACAGGGCCTCGGCACGGGCCGTAATGACCTCGTTCATCTCGACCTGGTGGCTCCACAGGTTCATGAGCTCGCTGGAGGGGGCGGTGGTGACCGTCTCCTCGGTCAGGTTGCGGCCGACCGAGCGCGTGGCGTCAGCCAGCGTGCGCAGCATGTGCGAGCGGAACTTCTCGGCCACCTTACGGCTGACCTTGGCGGTGACGTTGGGGTTGCCGTCGCGGTCGGAGCCGATCCAGCTGCCGGGATGGAAGAACGCGGGGCACACGGGCGGCACGGTACCTGCCTTGTCGCCCAGCTCCCAGTCGTCGAAGCGGCGATACACCGCGGGAATCATCTGGAACAGGGTGTTGTCAAAGATGTCGATGATGGTGTCGGCCTCTTCGACGGGCGTGGGCTTCTTGTGCGCGATGGGAGACGTGCGGAACAGCGCGTCGATCTCCTGCAGCATGCGGCGCTCGTTCTCGGCCAGCTCGGCGCCGCCCAGAAGCGGGCGCACGTCCAGCAGCTGCGAGATGCGGCGAATCTTTCCTGTGACGGCCTTGCGGCGCGCCTCGGTGGGGTGCGCGGTGAACACGGGATGGAACTCCAGCTTGTGCAGGAGCTCGTCTGCGTGCTCGCGGCCCGTCTCCTCGACCAGGCGGTTGTACGCCACGGTGACCTCGTTTACGGGGTCCTCATCCTCGCTGGTGGGAACGGCGCGCTCCCTGCGGCGCAGGGACGTCACGCGGTAGTTCTCCTCCGCGATGTTGGCCAGGTGGAAGTACGTAGTGAACGCACGCGTGACCAGCTGGCACTCCTCCAGCGACATGCCGTCGATGACGCCCACGGCGTGCTCGAAGTGCGCGGGGTTGTTGCGCTCGCCAGGTGCCTCGGCCTTGATCATGTCCACCAGCATCACGTCGAAGTTCTCCAGCAGCTGGGGGTCATAGTCGGCCAGAACCTTGCGCACCAGACGCAGGAACAGCACCAGGTTGTCCCGCAGCTCCACGGGCACGCTGATCTTTTGCAGCGTGGCCTCGACCACCGGGACCTTCTGGGGCGTGGCGTCTAGCGCGGCGTCGTTTTGTGCCATGCATAACTCCAATCGAAGCTCAATGGCTACCTTCGCAAGTCTACCGTACTTCAATTTGGTAAACGCAAAGAAAAAATCGGTAAACGAGAAATAAAACGTTCATGGAACGTGGGCAGACTACACGGCTCCCCCATTTCCCGGCTTACAATTTCGAGAATAGCAAGCTTGTTGGAACTCGTCGGCAGGAATGACCTTGTCTCTTTTTAATCGCAGGAAAAAACCGTCCACCAACAGCTATGGAGCATACTCCTCCCCCGTCACGGACCCCACTGCCGTGCGCGGTGGCCTAATCTCGAAGCGCACCGAGAAGCGCAACGCGAAGGCGAAGCAGCCCTCCCGCCTGCAGAAGCTGGTGAACCAGTGGTGGAACCGGCTGCTGGAGGCCGTATACGACAGGTCCTTCTCGGAGCAGACCGAGCTCTATGCCGCAAACCAGGGCATGCTGGACTACGTCCTGAACACCGTGGGCCAGGGTGCCTGGGGCGTTTTGTTCCCGCTTCTGACCATCGTGGCCACGCAGCTATCGGGCGCGGACAACGCCGGCATGTTCTCGATGGCGTTCGTGACGGGCACCCTGCTGATGTATCTAGGCAACTACGGCGTGCGCACCTTCCAGGTGTCCGACCTCGAGGAGACCGAGTCCTTTGCCGCCTACCAGATCCACCGCGCCATCACCTGCGTTGCCATGCTGGTGGCAGGCTGGCTCTACATAAAGGTGCGCGGCTACACCGGCGAGATGGCGCTCATGTGCGACGGCGTTTTCGTGTACCGCATGGTGGACGCCCTGGCCGACGTGTACGAGGGCAGGCTCCAGCAGATGGAGAAGCTCTACCTGGCGGGCGTCTCGACGGGCCTTCGCTCCCTGGCCGGCCTCGTCGTCTTCACCGTCATGCTGTTCCTGACGCGCAGCCTGGTCATAGCGTCGGTGGCCATGGCCGTGGTGGCGGTGGCATCCCTGGTGCTGGTGACCATACCCCTGGCGCTGTTCGAGACGCCAAAGTCCAGGAAGCCCCAGCTCATCGAGGTGCAGGAGCTGTTCCAGGAGTGCTTCCCGGCATTCGCCGGCCTGATCCTGTACGCCCTCATAGACAACGCGCCCAAGTACGCCATGGAGGGCGCGCTCAGCTATGACAACCAGACCTACTTCAACGCCATCTACTTCGGCGCCAACGGCGTGCTCATGGCGGGCGGCCTGATCTACAAGCCCCAGCTGGTGCGCCTGGCCAACATCTGGTCCGACCCGTCGAAGCGCCCGCGCTTCGACCTGGTGGTCATTGGCCTCATAGGCACCTTCGTCGTGGTGGCGGGCATCGTGCTGCTGTTCACCGCAACCATCGGCATCCCACTGAACGGCCTTCTGTACGCCACTGACTTCGAGCGGTTCCGCATGCAGTCCTACCTCATGGTAGGGGCGGGAGCGCTGGCGGCATCCATAGACTTCCTGTTCCAGACGCTGACGGTGCTGCGCCAGCAGGACCTGGCCACCCGCCTGTACCTGGTGGGCCTGGTGGTGGCCTTCGCGCTCAGCTACTCGCTCGTGCACATGCTGGGCTTCGACGGCGCCGTGTATGCCTACCTCATCTCGCACGTCGTGCTGTTTGGCCTGTTCGTGGCCCAGTACGTCGTGCTGCGCGTGAAGTCACGCTGATCGCGTCCGGCATCGTGAGCCCCCAGGGCACCTTGCGCAGCGCAAGGTGCCCTTTTCGTGCCGCCAACCGCGCACATCAACGCGGCAAACGCCACCAGCGTTCCCAGGATGGCAGATCCGCGGTCGTAGTTGAACACCGAGTAGTACGGCTCTAGCCCCTCCTGCTGCTCGGCCTTTACACTGACCTTCACCGTGGCGGTGCCGATGGTGCCGTTGGCGTCGGTCACGGTGTACGTCACCGTGTAGGTGCCCTCCTTGGAGGTGTCGATGGCGTCTACCGCGTTGCCATCGGCGTCCTGGAAAGTGCACTTTACGGAGGAGGTCAGGTCGGTGCCGTCAGTCGCGGTGGCGGTGACGCCGGATATGGGGTCAAACGTCTGGCCCACCTTCACCTGCACGTCCGTCGAGGGGACCTTGATGGTGGGAGCCACCGGAGTGGGGTCAGCAGCACCTTGGGGGGTAGCCGTCGCCCAGGTCGGCAATCTTGCCGTTCTTTGCGCCGAAGCTGCCGGTACCCTGCTTCCAGGCGGTGTCGGTCGTGGCGGCAGAGGTCTTCCAGCCGTCGGCCGGGGCCTGGCTGTCATCGCGGTACTGCCACACGATGGTGCCCGAGACCACGATGTCCTGGTCGGTGCCCGAAGCAGTCGTCTGCGTGGGCTTGTACAGGCCAACGACCGTCAGTGCCACAGCCACCAGGGCCACGGCCAACAGTGCCACGACGCGGCGCAGGCCGCCGTGTGCGCGATGGTTGCCGTCGCCGGAGGCGTCGGCCGAGTGGTCCTTCTTGCCAGCGTTCCACGAAAGGACGGCCCTCTTGTCGCCCCGTTGGTTGCCTGGCAAGTCGCTCAACTTGCGCAGTTGCATAGACTTTGCCCCTCTCCTCGAGTTGTGAGGCTCACATGCAACCCCATTTCAGCCCTAGGCTAAGGGCCGTCGCTCGTACTTGGAAAAGCCGTCAGTAAGAACAACGTCAGCCAAGGTTCGCCTTATGGCAAGAAGTGCGCACGCATCTGTCATGCCCTTACAAAGTCGTACCGTAAGGCTTTCGCACCGTAAGAGGCTCCGCTCCCACCCAGACGAGGGTCTCGATCGAACGCCGCACGAAAGGGGGAGCCGCCCCGTAGGACGACCCCCCCATTGCAGGCTGTTCTTCTTGCCTGAACTATTTGCCTGAAGCGGCTCGCTACAGGATGCGCAACGAGACCTCCTTCAGCTGCTGGCCCGAGACCTCGCTGGGTGCGCCGGACATCAGGTCCGAACCCGAGCTGGTCTTCGGGAAGGCCATGACCTCACGGATGGAGTCCGCGCCGGCCAAAAGCATGCACACGCGGTCCAAGCCCAGTGCGAAGCCGCCCATGGGAGGCGCACCGAACTTCAGGGCCTCCATCAGGAAGCCGAACTGAGCCTGCGCGCGCTCCTCGCTGAAGCCCAGCAGGCGCAGGATGTGCATCTGCAGGTCGGCGTTGTGGATACGCATGCCACCGCCGCCGGCCTCGTAGCCGTCCATGACGAAGTCCATGGTGTGCGAGCCGACCTTCAGCGGGTCGGAGTCCAGAAGGTCCATCTGGTTCTCGTTGGGCTGCGTGAAGGGCTGGTGCTCGGAGTCCAGGCGGTTTGCCTCGTCATCCCAGTGGAACAGCGGGAAGTTGACGACCCACAGGAAGTCGTGGCCCTCGCGCGGGATGTCCAAGGCCTTTGCCATGTGGTTGCGCATGCCGCCCAGGATGGTGTCGGCGGTCAGGCGGTCGGCGACGGCGAACATCACCAGGTCGCCGGGCTCGACCTCCATCTCGGCGCGCAGCGCTGCCATCTCCTCGTCCGAGAAGAACTTCACGATGGGGCTGGTGACCTTGCCGTCCTCGCGGAAGGCGATGTAGGCCAGGCCCTTGGCGCCAAAGGTGGCGGCGACGTCGGCCAGCTTGTCAATCTGGGCGCGAGGCCACTTGCCGGCACCCTTCGCGTTGATGGCCTTCACGTACTGGCCTTCGGTGTTGGCGGCGCTGGCGAACAGCTTGAACTTCGAGCTCTTGAAGATGTCCGTCACATCGTGCAGGTGCATGCCAAAGCGGGTGTCGGGCTTGTCGATGCCGTAGGTGTCCATGGCGTCCCAGTACTGGATGCGGCGCAGGGGCAGCTCCATGTGCACGCCCATCTGCTCGAAGGCGTCAGCCAGCACCTCCTCCAGCTCGGCCATGAGGTCGTCCTGCTTCACGAAGCTCATCTCGACGTCCACCTGGGTGAACTCGGGCTGGCGGTCAGCACGCAGGTCCTCGTCGCGGAAGCACTTTGCCACCTGGTAGTAGCGCTCGACGCCACCCACCATCAGCAGCTCCTTCAGCAGCTGGGGCGACTGAGGCAGGGCGTAGAAGTTGCCCGGCTGAGTGCGGCTGGGCACGATGAAGTCGCGAGCACCCTCAGGCGTGGACTTGAACAGGCAGGGGGTCTCGACCTCCATGAACTCGCGCTTGTGGAAGGCCTCGCGCAGGGCAAAGGTGAAGTTGCTGCGCATCTGCAGGTTGGCCATCATCTTTGGACGGCGCAGGTCCAGGTAGCGGTAGCGCAGGCGGACGTCCTCGGAGGTGTCCACGTGGTCCTCGATCTGGAAAGCGGGGGTCTTCGAGGTGTTCAGCACCTCGAGCTCGCTCACCAGGACCTCGATCTGGCCGGTGGCCAGCTTGTCGTTGTCCTGGCCCTCGGGACGCTCGCGAACGACGCCCGTGACCTCGATGGGCCACTCGGAGCGCACGTGCTCGGCAGCGTGGAACGCGGTGCCACCGGAGTGCTCGGGGTCGAAGGAAATCTGGGTCACGCCAGAGCGGTCGCGCAGATCGATGAAGATGAGGCCGCCGTGGTCACGACGGTGCCACACCCAACCGGTCAGGGTGACCTGCTTTCCGATGTCCTCGCGGCGCAGCTCGCCGCAGGTGTGGGTGTGCATGGAATGGGAGTCCATAGGTTTCCTCTCGTCTTCGCCGCCCCGTGTCGGAACGGACGGCTTCCATCAGACGGCGACGAGGCGTAGACGGCACTTCGTCGCACACGGAAGCAGATTGTACTACGCCCGTGCCAAAAGCGCCGCCCACCCTGGACCTCGCCCCCATTTGTTTACACACTTGGCGGGGGTCCTGGGCTGTGCTCGGGCTGTCGGGTGCGGGGTACCCGCAGCGGCCATCTTTGCGCTGGGGGGCACTCGCCCCCAGCTCCGGTGATGGCCCGACAGGCCTCTGACCTGGGGTTTTGCGAAGGTACACCACTCGGTGCCCGGCCCGGATGCGCAAACCTGGTGGGGGTGGGTACCCGCGTCGGCCACCTTTGCGCATGGGCCTCCACCCGGCAGCCGGGCCCCGTCGCCGGCAGCCCCCTGACCTGGGCTTTTACGGAGGCGCCCCAACCTGGGGCTCCGGCGTCGCGCGAACCTGTCGGGCACGGGTACCCGCGGCGACCACGTCTGCGCGCGGGCCTGCAGGGGCGGCAGGTGTGAGCGCCCACTCCCGCGGACTTTGCACCAGAAAGCGCACTCGGACACCGGAGCACACGGCGTGGCCCCAGCCAACCGCCTCCGCGACGCACGCGACCCTGGGCTACTCTCGACAGCGGCTGCCGGCTACGGCCGTCTAGGTATCCCCATTACAGTCTGGATTGGCGCTTGGGGGTTGGGGCGCAACCGACATCCCCCTGCTTCTTTGGGAATGCTGTAGTTCCCCACTCCCGCATGGCTCAGGTCGACCATAGTGCGTTATTCTTCAAGCGCGTCTCTGTAATGACGCGCGCGCAAGATTAGCCCACGCCACATAGGCCTGGCATTTCCATGCTCCGCACGGCTGAAAAGAGACGCACTCGCAGGACGCGCTCCCCACGACGGCCAAGCCCAGCCTGGCCTCCGCAGGCGCGCCCCCGAGGAACTGCAGCAAAGTCACAGTTCAAACGCAACAGCATCGCAAGAGGCTACATATATGAGCAATCACGAATCCAAAACTCCGCGTCACGCCAGACACTTTGCCCCAAACCCCAACGAGGCGACCTTCCGCTTCTCACCCGTCGACCCGAACCAGATGCGTGACGCCGATAAACGTGACGCAAATGGCTCAATGGACAAGGCCGCCAAGAAGGGCAATACACGGCACCACGTCATCGACCCCGAGGCGACTCAGCTAGCAAGCCCGGACGTTGACCACGAGGCGACTCAGCTAGCAAGCCCGGACGTTGACCCCGAGGCGACTCAGCTGGTTTCTCCCGGCACATACGATTCCGAGGCCACCCGTCTGGTGGACTCCGCAGCCGCTGCGACCATGGCCGGCAACCCGAACGCCGCCCGCCTGGTCTCCCCTGGCGATGACGCTACCAGGCTCATCACGCCAGACGACGACGCCACGCAGCTGGTGAGCCCTGACCTCTCGCCAGAGGACCGCCAGGGCATCGAGGCGGCCAGGCGCACGGAGATAGACTCTCTGCCCGGCTTTGACGTCACGCCCAACCCGGCGGATCTGCCCGCAATCGACGAGCCGGACCTGCCGGCATATGACCAGCCCACCGTCGCGGTCTCCGACGCGGCCGCAGCCCCCGGCAACTCCGCAGCCCCCGGCAATCCCGCAGGGGCTGACACCCCCGCAGGCCCGCAGCCCGACTCTCAGTTCGACGTCACCGCCCCCGTCGAGGCCCCGCTATACCCCGACGTCAGCGACCGCCCGCACTCCCCCGAGCATGCGGAAGTCGAGGACCCCACGCAGCCCGATGGCGTCCGCCTGGCAAAGAACGAGGTCGCGGCCGTCCCCGTGCAGCACACCGGATACGAGAACGACAGCGCCTCGCCCTACATCTCGAAGCGTCAGGCAGAGCGCACGCCCGAACAGCTGCACCACCGCCGCAACGTTATCGTGGCCATCGTGACCATCGCCATCATCGCTGCCCTGGCGGCGGGCGGCGTGTGGTTCTACCGCAGCTTCATGCAGAACACCCAGACCGAGCAGGCGCCCCAGTACAACACCGCCACCATCGAGTCCGGCGAGTTCCTCGATAGCATCGACGACTCCACGGTGCTGCGCCCCGTGCAGCAGCAGAACGTGACCCCGCAGGTCGAGGGCACCATCGCCTCGGTCAACGTAAAGGACGGCGACACGGTGCAGAAGGGCGACACCCTCTACACCCTGCAGAACCAGACCATCACTGACGAGGCCACAAAGGCGAAGCAGGCCGTGGACGACGCCCAGAAGGACGTCGACACGAAGACCACCGACTCCACGAACGCCCAGAAGGACCTCGACGACGCAAACAAGGCCGTCAGCAGCGACCAGACCGCCATCGAGCAGCTGCTGCAGCTGAGCTCGGGCACGCTGTCGTCCATCGCCTCCGAGCAGAAGGCCCAGACCGACACCAACAACCCCTCCGACACCCTGAAGCAGCTGGAGCAGAGCGTGACCGACGCCGAGGCCAAGCTCTCCGACTCCGACAAGTCGAAGTACAACGACCTCACGAAGCAGCTGCAGACCGACACCGACAAGGTCAGCGAGTGCCAGGCGAAGGTCGACAGCGCCAAGTCCGCCCTCGACTCCGCCAACCAGAACCTGACCACCCTGAAGCAGACCTCCGACAAGGCCGCGGCACAGGAGCAGAAGCTCACCGTGACCGCGCCCTTCTCGGGCACCGTCAGCAACGTCAGCGACTCCACTACGCAAGGCGGCGCAGTCACCAGCGCCACGCAGCTGTGCACCGTGTCCGACACCTCCGAGCTCATCCTGGTCATGAGCGTCCCCGCCAACCAGATAAACCAGGTGACCGAGGAGCGCGAGGTGCGCCTGAGCTTCCCGGACAACCCCGACGTGCAAGCCACCGGCAAGATAACGAAAATCGGCAGCAACGCCACGCAGAACGGCACCGAGGCCACCTACCCCGTGACCATCACCATCGAGGACCCCGACAGCTCGCTGACCACGGGCACCGCGGTGAACGCCTCCATCGTGCTGCAATCGATTCCCAACAGCCTGATTGTGCCCATCGAGGCGGTGCAGAAGAACTCCGATGGAAGCACGTACCTGAACGTCCTGCTGGACCCCTCGCGCGGCATCGACACGAAGGTGGAGGTCACGGTCAAGGCCACATCTTCCACGCAGGCCGCCGTGGAGTCCCCCAACATCCAGTCCGACACGAAGGTCATCATTCCCTCCAGCTCAGACTCCAGCTCAGACTCCAACACGACGTCAAGCGACGACTCCAGCTCCACGACCGGCGACGCGTCGACCGACGCCAGCACCTCAACCTCCACCAGCGAGTAGCTGGCAAGAAGAACAAACCGCTTCGAGCCATCGCGGCCAGAGGCATCAAAGGGGCGACCACCTCGTTTGGGGTGGCCGCCCTTCTTGTGCCATGGCGCTTGCTCTCTGCGCCTCCAGCCTCAGCCTCCAGCCTCTAGCTAATACAACCCCCGGTGGCGCAGCCATCCGACGCGGAGTGCAGCCTCTCGACGCTGCCCGACGCGAGGCACAACCGCCCGACGCAGCCTCCAACCTTCGCACAAAGGAGGGCGACCGCCCCCATCGGAGCGGCCGCCCTCTACTTAGCGAAGTCTTGATGTCGCAAGGGGCACCTTCAGAGACGCCTTCGTCGGACCCCCCATCTCCTATCCCAGCGACACCGTGTAGGCGCCAGCGGACTCGTCGTAGGTCAGGTCGGACAGGGTGGAGTCCAGGTAGCTCTTGACGTACGTCGGGGTCATGTAGGTGTCCCAGCCCTTCTGGGCCAGCTGCTGCGTGTAGTCCGACAGCTTGTACACGCCGTAGGAGTTGCCGTTGGCCCGGTGCGTGACGACGGGTACCAGCGAGGCGGCGGTGACGGAGCACGTGCCGTCGGTGTCCTTGTGCAGCGTCACCTTTGCGATGCCGCCGATGAGCGCTGCGGTGCTCTTCGACGCGCTGACGTAGTTGCCCACTGAGTAGTAGCACACGGTCTTGTGGCCGCTGGAGTTCGTGATGACCTCCACGGGCTGCACCACGTGCGGGTGGTCGCCAATGACCACGTCCACGCCCTCGTCGGCAAACAGCTGGGCGTAGGTGGACTGCTCGCTGGAGATCTCGGTGCTGTACTCGGTCCCCCAGTGCGGGCAGGCCACGATCATGTCGGCCCCCGCGTCCTTTGCCGCCTGGACGTCGGCCTTCACCTTGTCCTCGCTCAGCGTGGCCACGTAGGACGAGTCGGTCGACTTGCTGACCGTGGTGTCGGTGCCGTACGTGTAGTTCAGGATGGCGACCTTGAATCCGTCCTTCTCGTATATATACACGTTGTTCACGCGGTCGGTGCCGGCGGTGCCCTCGGGATCGGCCACGCCCAGCACCTGTAGGTTGGGCTCGTTCTTTGCCCAGTTGGTCAGCTCGTCGTGCAGGCCGTCGTAGCCCAGGTCCAGGGCGTAGTTGCTGGCCTTCAGCACCACGTCGATGCCGGCGTTGGCCTCGGCCGTGGCCAGGGTGTCGGGCGCGTTGTAGGGCACGCCGCTGCCATAGCCGTACGTCTGGCCCGCGATGGCGGACTCCTGGTCCACCAGCGCCACGTCGGCCGAGCTGATGTCGGAGGACGTGTCCGAGAAGAGATTCGAGAAGTCGTAGGTCCCCGACGTGGTCTGCGAGGCGCTGACCACGGTGCCCTGCGTCACCATGTCGCCCACCATGGTCAGGTTGATGTCGACGGCCTGGGCCTGCGTAGACGTGTCGCCCGACGAGTCGCCCTGGTCGCTGGCCTCCTCCTGCTCGATCTCGTTGTGCAGGGGGCTCGTGGCTCCGGGAAGCAGCATCGGAATCACGCCCGCCACGTACACCACCAGGCCGGCGGCAACCGCAATGCCAGCGACCACCATGAACAGGATGGGCAGGAACTCGTCGTGGTGCTCCCGGCGATAGTGCTGCGCGGCATTCGCCCTGGAGTACTCGGCCACCGAGCTCTCG
The DNA here is from genome assembly GCA_029101205.1 of Coriobacteriales bacterium. Taxonomy (GTDB): domain Bacteria; phylum Actinomycetota; class Coriobacteriia; order Coriobacteriales; family Atopobiaceae; genus Olsenella_K. Next base: position 20,695 of record JAQXQO010000126.1, read on the forward strand.
ACGCGCTCCTCCTCGATGTCGCGGCGCTCCTCCTCGTCCTCGTAGGGCTCGTATATGTCCGCGTCTTCGTAGGGGTTGGGGACCTCGGGCTCCCGGTCAGAGTCGTCCGCGGTATCCGAGCCGTCCACGGCATCGGAGTCGTCCGAAGCGCCGCCGTCCGGGGACCCATCGCCGTCGACCTTGCGGTCGGCGTCATCATCGCCCGCGCCGGCAGACGCATCACCCATCGCCGAGCCGCAGTCAGGCTGGTCGCCACCCAACGTCAGGTCGCCGTCCGCATCGTCGTCCGCGGGGCGGTCGTCCACAGGATCCTCCTCGAAGCCAGCCTCGTCGTCCTCGGCAAAGACGCCCGAGAAGTGCGCTGCGTGCTCGGGAGCGTGAGACGAGCCCCCCTCCGACGGCGTCGCATCGGGCCGTGCCTGAGCATGCTGGGGAGCGTGTTGATGGGATTGGTGCTTGGGTGAGTTCGGGCTATCGCTCGCAGAGGGGACGGACCCATGGGGGGTATCAGTCACGTCGGCATCCCTTCCAAAGTATCGGCAAAACTACGCCCAATGATACGATTAAATGGACCATGCGGACCACGGACCTGGTCCGCAGACTCAGAATCAACCGCAAAGGAGCATCTGAATTGCAACCTAGCAGCGGATACGCGGCCGCCATATTCGACCTGGACGGCACGCTTCTGAACACGGTGGACGACCTGGCGGCCTCCGCCAACTACGCCCTGCAGAGACACGGCCTCCCCACGCGCTCCATACCGGAAATCACCAGCTTCATTGGCAATGGCGTGCGCCACCTCATGGCCGTGGCGGTGCCCGAGGGCACGGACCCCGCCCTGGAGCAGCAGGTGTTCCAGGACTTCCAGGCCCACTACGCGCAGCACCACCTGGACAGGACCGCCCCCTACCCCGGCATCCGGCAGCTCTTGGCCGACCTGGCCGCCAAGGGCATCCGTCTGGCCGTCGTATCGAACAAAAGCGACGCCGACGTACAGGTGCTGATCCAGCACTTCTTCCCCGACACCTTCGAGGTGGTGGTGGGCGAGAAGGAATCCGAGGGCGTGCGGCGCAAGCCCGCTCCCGACACCGTGAACGCCTGCGTCAGCCGCTTTGGCCTGCCGCGCGAGCGCTGCGTCTACATAGGTGACTCCGAGGTGGACGTGCTGACGGCAAACAACGCCCACATGGACGTCATCGTGGTCACATGGGGATTTCGCCAGCGTGCCTTCGTGGAGCGCTACGGCGCGAAAGTCTTCGCCGACACCACCCAGCAGCTGGAGCGCCTGATCGTGGGGCAGGAGGGCTAGTCGAAAACCAGCGGCGCCCTGCGCTTCGCGTCAGCCGGCGACGTCCCGCACCAAGGCTCCGATTCTGCCCCTATGCCTCATAGACACCGGGCATAGGCCCTGAGCTGCCATTCATTGGCCCACCCAACCGGCCGCAGTTGCTTTCTTATACCACAAGCCGCGATTCTTTACACCTACTATCACGTACACGCGTTTTTTATAACGCTGGCCTAACAGATGCAGAACCGGCGGACCAATCCGTCGCTCGGGCGCTAATATGGCGCTATGAAGGTCGGGCCCTTGACGAAAGGAATGACCATGGGAAAGATCGCATCGGAGAAGCTTGACATAAGCTACGACGGCCTTGCGGACTACCTGCACGCGAACCATTCCGTGTACATGAAGGTTGACTCCAAGGTCTATTACATTACCGACGTCAACTACGAGGCATGGCGCGCGCAGGACACCAGCATCCGCAACAGCAAGAACCACTTTGTCGACTGCAGCGACCTCGTTCCCACCGTGGACGAGTTCCTGACCCTGCCGTTCGTCAACGGCCACACCATCAAGGAAGTGTTCCCCGAGGCATCGTTCTACGCCTCGACGAAGGGCGTGAAGTCCTAGCCCGGCATCATTTCGTGCCATACACCTGCTAAAGACCTGCGAGGTTGGAGGAAACCCCTCCGACCTCGCAGCTTTTATATCCGGACTACATCAACCGTTTGGCCCTTCTGGCCGGCCTGACTCCCAGGCCCTTCCGGGCGCCGCAGGACGCATACCCAAGCCGTCACGCCACAAAGAGGGCGCCCCCGCACGTCGCGGAAGCGCCCTTGTCTATTGCAATAAGAGCCTTGGTCAAGAATAACCAGCTACTGCTGGCCGGCGTCCCCATCGGCGGGCTTGGCAGCGTCATCCTTCTGCGCGGCGTCCGACTTCTGGCTGGCAGCAACGGCAGCGGCGGTCTTCTTTGCAGCTGCCTTGGCAGCTGCGGCGCCCATGGTGGCGGTGTCGGTCTCGAGCACCTCGTTGTCGCCGAAGGCCTGACGGTCCTCGGGACGCTCCAGCACGGGAATCAGCATGCGGAAGCCGTTCTCGGTGGCGTTCTTGCGCGTGGAGCGCTTTGCATAGCGCTTCACGGCAGCGGCCGACTTGTTTATGGCCACCAGGGTGCCGGCGCCAGCCACGCAGCCGCCCGGGCATGCCATGCCCTCCAGCAGGTAGCCGTTGTACTTTCCGCGCGAGGCGTCGCGCATCATCTTTCGGCAGTCCTCCAGGCCCTCTGCGTTCGCCACCTTCACCTCCAGGTCGGGGTGCTCGCGGTGAATGGCGTTCACGACGGCGTTCGCAACGCCACCGGCCACGGCGAACCCACGACCGTCGGAGGACGCCTGGTCAAAGTCGGACTTGCCCTCGTCTGCCAGCTTCAGGTAGTCGATGCCCTTGGCGTCCATCATGCCGGCCATCTCCTCGAAGGTCAGCACGAAGTCCACCTCGGAGCGCACGGACTTGCGCATGGCCTCGAGCTTCTTTGCCGAGCACGGGCCCACGAACACGATCTTTGCGTGCGGGTGCTGGCGACGCACCATGCGCGCGGTCAGGGTCATGGGCGTCAGGGCCATCGAGATGCAGTTGGCGTACTTGGGGAACTCCTTCTTTGCCATGATGGACCAGGCGGGGCAGCACGACGTACCCATGAACGGCAGCTTGTCGGGCACCTCCTCCAGGAAGTCGTCGCCCTCCTGGATGGTGCACAGGTCGGCGCCCAGGGCCACCTCCTCCATGCCCGAAAAGCCCAGCTGCTTGAAGGCCATGCGCAGCTTGCCCACGTCGCCCTTGCCGCCGAACTGGCCCACGAAGGCGGGCGCCACGATGGCTATGACCTCGTCGCCCGACAGGATGGACCAGATGACCTGGGCAATCTGGCTCTTATCCACGATGGCACCGAACGGGCAGTTGATCAGGCACTGGCCGCAGGCCACGCACTTGTCCTGCTTTATCTCGGCGCGGCCGTGCTCGTCGGACACGATGGCGTGCATGCCGCAGGCGGCGGCGCACGGGCGCTCGTAGTGGTGGATGGCGTGGTACGGGCAGGTCTTGGCGCACATGCCGCAGTGGATGCACTTGCTCTGGTCGATGTAGGCCTTCTTGTTCACGAAGGTGATGGCGCCCTTGGGGCAGATCTCGCGGCAGGGGTGGGCCAGGCAGCCCTGGCAGGTGTTCGTGACCTCGTACACGTTGTCCTTGCATGCGTTGCACGCGAACTTGATCACGTTGATCAGCGGCGGCTGGTAGTAGGTCTCGGGACCGGCAGCCTCGCGCAGGCCGTCCGAGATGCGGCCGGGCTTGTCGACGCCCTGCTGGGACAGGCCAAGGGCCAGGCGGATGCGCTCGCCCACGATGGCGCGCTCCAGGAAGACCGACTCGCGGTACGTTGCCACGTCACCGGGGATGATCTTGTACGGGAGCTCGTCGAACATCTTGTCGAAGTCCTCGTCGGTCATGTTCGGGTTGTCCTTGGTGGCATAGATGACCTTCGCCACCTCGGAGAACACCTGCCGACGGATGTGCGTGAGGTTGGTGTACACGCCTCGCATGGTATTGGGCATAGCGACCTCTCCTTCGCTTTGACCGAAGTCAGTGCTGTGATATTCCGTTGCCGTGCTGTGGCAACCCCGACATCCCCCGACGACGGGCGCCCTGGACACGTTTGTTTCCATTATGAATCATGGCTGGGCACGTCGCGCCGCAAAGCTCTTTTCAGATGGTAAAGCGACCATGCTGCAGTCAAGAGGCTCCGGCTGCGCTGGCGGCAGTCACCTGCCAAAGTCGGGCAGGCGCCCACCCGGCAGGTCCCCCTCGCCGAAGTACGCGCTGAACCTGTGTGGCCACGGGGCCCGGACCTCCACCACCTTGCCCGTGACGGGATGAACGAACCGCAGGTAGGCGGCGTGCAGCATAAGTTCGGTACGCCCTGCGCCGTCAGGCCCAAGCGCGCCCGCACCACGCCCGGCGGCGAAGCGCTTTTCCGCGCCGGCCGTCCCTCCGTACAGAGCGTCCCCCACGATGGGGTGTCCGATGGCGCTCAGGTGCACGCGAATCTGGTGCTTGCGCCCCGTGCCCAGCTGGCATTCCACCAGGCTGAGGCCCCGTCTGCTGGCAAGCCCCCGCACCCATGTGACGGCAGGCTTGCCCGTGGGGCTCACGCGCATGCGGCGCGCGTCGTGCCGGTCGCGCCCCAGGGGCTGGACCAGCCGCTGCACCCCGTCATCCATCCTTCCGCGAACGACGGCCAGGTAACGCTTGGTCATGCCGCCGGCACCGTGCGAGGCCACCAGGGCGTCCAGCGCGGGCTGGAACTCCTTCGTCTTCGAGAACAGCACCACGCCCGAGGTGTCCACGTCCAGCCGCTGCACCGCCTGCAGGTCGCCCGCGACGGAGCTGCCCTCCTGCAGCAGGAGTCGCCGCACCAGGTCGGTCAGCGTGACCACGCCCGTACCGTCGCCGTGCACCAGGATGCCCGCCGGCTTGTCCACCGCCAGAAGGATGGGGTCCTCGTACAGCACCCTGACATCGCCGGGCAAGAAGGGCCGTGCGGTCGTAGCCCCAGCTGAGGCCGCCGCCGATTCCCTGGGCGAAGTCGTTGCCCGCGTCGAAGGCTCGCCGTCCCGAGCGAACCGCAGCCGCACGACGGTGCCCTCCACCAGCACGTCATTGGGACGAAGCGTCCGCCACCCGCCCTGCGCGGCGGATGTCTCTTTCGGCTTGCAACCGAGCTCACACCCGGCAGACGCCTCCCCCGCGCGCGCCTCCAGCTGTTCCGCGGCCAGCACGCGGGCCGCCTCCGCCTTCGAGCGCAGAAGCTCGCGTGCAAGCGCGACGGTGGACGTGCGGCGCCCCACGCACAGCGTGACGCCACCGTCGTCCAGGCTCGTCACTGCATATGGCAGACTCGTCTGGCGCGCGCCGACCTCCGCGCCCTTCGAAAGCGGTCCGCGACCGGCATGCGCTTCTTGGCTGCCCTTGGTGCTACACATAGACGACCTCCCCGACCGGACCTTCGTCCCCGTTGCCGCTGACCTGAGCGCCCACCCAGTGGGCGTCTCCCAGCTGGTCGCGCAGCACCTGCCAAAACGCAATGATGATGGACCAGGGGTGCTGCGTCGACCTCCAGGCCACCGAGATGTCGTAGCGCGCCCGCGGCCCCAGGTGCACCACGCGCATGCCAGCGTCCTCGGGGTTCGGGAAGGTGGTGGCCACCAGCTCCGCCGGGCAGAAGCACGCGCCCACGCCGCGCAGGGCCAGCGCCACCAGCGTCTCGGTGTTCTTCGAGACGACCTTGATGTCGGGATGGATGCCCGAGCGCTCGAATGCCTCGCGCGCCACCGTGCCCGGCGTGTCCTTCTTGCCCACCAGGAGGAACGGGACGTCGCCCATGCCGCCCAGGTCGCCGGAGCGCTCGGCGCGCTGGAGGGCGGACTCCTGGCTGTCGCCCAGCGTACGGTCCAGTAGCGTCTGCGCCGCCAGCAGCACTACCTCCTCGCGAAACAGCTTGTGCACCGTCAGCTGGGAGTTCGTGTCCTCCAGTGTGGCAACCACCATGTCCAGGCGGCCCTCGCACAGGGTCTGCACCAGCTCCTCGTTCTCGCCCTCGTTCAGCACCACGCGGATGCCGGGATGCTGGCGCTGGAAGGCGGCGATGGAGCTGGGCATGATGATGTGGCCGCGCGTGCTGGTGACGCCTATGCGCAGAACGCCGCGCTCGTCTCCCGCGATGTCCTGGAACTCGCGCACCATGGTGCGGCGCTCGCGCTGGAAGCGGCGGGCGTAGCGCAGGAACTCCTCGCCCGCGTACGTCAGGTCCAGCGGGGTCCTGCGCACCAGCAGCTTCACGCCCAGCTCGCGCTCGGCGGCGGCGATGTTTGCCGATAGCGTCTGCTGGGTCACCGCCAGGCGCTGCGCCGCCTTCGTGAAGCTGCGCTCCTCGGCCACCGCCACGAAGTAGTCCATGGTCTGAAAGTTCATTCGTCATGCCACCTTGATGCCCGCCCCGCAGCGCCGGCGGCTGCGGCTCCACAGGGCCTGCAGATACATAAAACCTTGCAGATGCGCCTTACCACAGAGAAATCCCTATCTAGGTGCACCCACAATATTTGTTTGTGGACACATCCGAATATAACAGTTGGACTTTGCTGTTGCACCCTCATATCGTAACGGTTCGGAAATCAGAGGGCCTGTAAGGCCGACGCTTCGGAAGGAAACCGTTCATGGAGTTCGCGGTACTGCTGGGATTCGTGGCACTTCTGGCACTGGGAATGGTTGCGTCCATTCCCCTGCCCGTGACGCTGACCGCAGGCTTCGCGATGTTCTTCCTGTACGGCATCGCACGTGGGAAGCGCGCGAAGGACCTGCTGCGCCTGAGCATGGAGGGCGTGCGCAAGGTGGGCGGCATCCTGGTGCTCTTTGTCATCGTGGGCGCCATCACCGCCACCTGGCGCGCGGCCGGCACCATCCCCATGATCGTGACGTTGGCAACCCACGTGGTGGGGCCGTCCACCATCGTGCTGGCCAGCTTCCTTCTGTGCTGCCTCATGAGCATGCTCATGGGCACGGCGTTCGGCACCGCCGCCACGATGGGCGTCATCTGCATGACCATCGGCAACGCCCTGGGCGCCAACCCCGCGCTCCTGGGTGGGGCCATCCTGGCCGGCGCGTACTTCGGCGACCGCTGCTCCCCCGTCAGCTCGAGCGCCGCCCTGGTGGCCACGCTGACGAGGACCAGCCTGTTCGACAACGTGTCGCGCATGCTGCGCACCGCGTCTGTGCCCTTCGCCCTTGCCTGCGCGGCATACCTGGTGGCGGGCCTCCTGGGTGCCAACGGCGGCAACATGCCCGACGTGCAGGCGCTGTTCTCCCAGACGTTCCAGCTGAGTCCCTGGTGCGTGCTGCCCGCCCTCGTTGTGGTGGCGCTGTCGCTGGCACGCGTGAACGTGAAGGTCACCATGCTGGCCAGCCTGGCCTGCGCCATTGCGGTGTGCGTGGGCGTGCAGGGCATCGACCCCGCCAGCCTGCCCGCGCTCGTGGTGTTTGGCTATGCCAGCCACAACGCGGCCATCGCGCACATGGTGGACGGCGGTGGCATCCTCTCGATGGCCAACGTGGTGCTGGTCATCTGCATCTCGTCCACCTACTCCGGCCTGTTCGAGGGGACTGGCCTTCTGGATGGTCTCCGCAGCCAGGTGCTGCGCATGGGCCGCGCCAGCACCCCCTTCACCAGCGTCCTGGCCACCAGCCTGGCCGCCAGCTGCGTGTCGTGCAACCAGACCCTGGCCATCATGCTGACCGACCAGCTGTGTGACGGCATCGAGCAGCCCAACGGCGAGCTGGCCATCGAGCTGGAGAACAGCGTCGTGACCTGCGCCGCGCTGATGCCCTGGTCCATCGCCGCCACCGCCACGCTGTCGTTCGTGGGCGCCCCGTCCATCAGCATCCTGGCCGCATGCTTTCTGTACCTGCTGCCCCTGTGGACGCTGGCGCTGTCCGTGGTTGAGCACGTGCGTCCCGGCGTCGTTCGCACCCGCTCCGCCCGCGCGCTCGGGCTGGCCGCGTAAGGGCCCACGCCACCATCGACGAAGGCACGGTCCCCGTCGACGAAGGCACGGCTCCCGTCGACGAAGGCACCATTTCGTACGTTAATACGCGCGCTAACGTACCGGATGGTGCCTTCGTCAGCCCTGGTTTGTCATGGCTGCCAGATGATGCTCTTCTTGACTTAGCTCTAGTAGGTGCCGACGACGTAGTCGTGAAGCTTGTTGCCGTCGTAGTCGACGGAGCACACGGACACCCCCATATACCCACCGTTGCTCGCTTCGCACTCGACCAGTGAGCTTTCTTTGGCAGACAATCCACTGCATGGACATCTGGTTCCCGCTAATCTCGACAAGACGCAGAGGGAGTGCGGTACACTCACACAGACTGAAGCGCGGTTGCTCGTCCAAGGCTAGGGTTGCTCATCCGTGGCCGGAAGCGAGGCGCGATACTCTAGGCCTAGTCGAGGCTGCATTGCAACCACAGACAACACAGACACGGGCGCACTCGGGATCGTATATATATGTAGTCGTGGCGTCCGCCAGTTTCGGAGGCTCAAGCGCAGTTCGGAGGCTCAAGCGCAGCCGCCCAATCGCCGGGGCAAGGAGATATCACATGAGCAGCGAGATGACAGGATTCGTAACTTGCCTGCTAGTGGGAGCGCTCATTGCGGGAATGGCAGTCTGGCAGATTCGCACCGGGAGCGTTCGGCTGCTGCATAGATACCACTACATGCACGTCGACGTCTCCGACCAACCCACGCTGGCCGCCGAAAGCGGCAGGTGGCTTGCCGCCAGCGGCGTCATCGTGATGCTGCTGGGAGCAGCGCTCCTGCTGCCGCAGCCGCTTGCGAACATTGTCGGATTTGCGCTGGTAGTCGCGCTGTTGGCCTGCATCTGGATGGCCTGCCGCACCATCGTGAAGTTCAACGGGTCGCTCTTTAGCTAAGAAGTGCACTTCGGTGCCTCTGGGACTGGGCATGCCGAGCACGCCGCGCACGCCCATGCGGCTTGGCTGCAGCTGTTCTGGCCTAAGGGCATGTACTCGCACGAAGCACATGCGTCGCTGGCGCAGATGTACCTGGCAGACGACCGGTTCCGCCAGCACTACGTGGCTTGGGCACCCGGCGTGACGCAGTTCCTGGTCCGCGCGATCCAGACGTATGCCAACCGCCTACAGTGAAAGGCACAGTTCGGTACGATTTTCTTGCCTGAAAACGTCCCGAACTGTGCCCTTGGGTGCCTGAAAGTCCGCGAAAAGGCGCGAAGATCTGTAAGAAGCGCTACAGGCGCTCGCGGACGCGCTCGACCAGCTGGTCCATGGGGACCTGAGCCTGCTCGTGCGTGTTCATGTCGCGCAGGGTGGCGGCGTTGGCCGCGACCTCGTCGGGGCCCAGCACCACGCACAGGCGCGCGTTGTGCTTGTCGGCCTGCTTGAACTGGCTCTTCAGCGAGCGGCCCTGGTAGTCGGCCTCGGTGCGGATGCCGGCCTGGCGCAGCAGCAGCGTAGTGCGGAACGCCGCGTCGCGCTCGTCGGCCGAGGTGGAGGCCACGTACACGCAGCCGGGCTCCTCCCCCTCCATGCTGACGCCCACGGCCTGCAGCGCCAGGGCAATGCGCTCGAAGCCCACGGCAAAGCCGATGCCGGGCGTGGGCTTGCCGCCCTCCAGCTCGACCAGACCGTCGTAGCGGCCGCCGCCACCGATGGCGCCGACGCCCGCCTGCGGCACGTCGACCTCGAACACGGTGCGGGTGTAGTAGTCCAGGCCGCGCACCAGCGTGGGGTCCTCCTCGTAGGAGATGCCAGCCTCGTCCAGGTACTTCTTGACCTGGGCGTAGTGGACGGCGCAATCGTCGCACAGGTTGTCGGTCACCAGCGGGGCGCCCTTCATGACCTCGCGGCAGTGCTCGTTCTTGCAGTCGAAGCTGCGCAGCGGGTTGATCTCGGCGCGCTCCAGGCAGTCCTCGCACATCTGGTCCTTGTGGTCATAGATGTACTGGCGAACGCTCTCGCGATACGCCGGACGGCACTTGGCGTCGCCCATGGAGTTGATGCACAGGTGCAGCTGCTCGGGCTTGAAGCCCAGGCGCTTGTAGAACTCCATCAGCATGATGATGCACTCGGCGTCCATGGCGGGGTCGGGGGCGCCCAGGCACTCCACGCCCACCTGGTGGAACTGGCGCAGGCGGCCCTTCTGGGGACGCTCGCCACGGAACATGGCCTCGGCGTACCACAGTTTCTTTGGCGCACCACCCTGCGGCACGAAGTTGTGCTCCACGGCCGCGCGCACGACGCCGGCGGTTCCCTCGGGGCGCATGGCCAGACGCTGCTTCGTCTTCAGGCCGCTCTCGGAACCCGCCTCCAGCAGGCGCTCCATCAGCGCGCCAGAGAACACGCGGAACATCTCCTTGCGCACCACGTCGGTGGACTCGCCGATGCCGTGGACGAAGGTGCCCACCTGCTCGATGGCGGGCGTCTCTATCATGTTGAAGCCGTACGACTCAAACAGGTCGCGCGCCACGTCCTGCATATGCTGCCACGCGCGCATGTAGCCGTCGTACAGATCCTCGGTTCCCTGAACCCTTTGTGCCACTGCAAATCTCCTTCGATTGGCCGACGGGGGTCACCCGCGCGGCATCCCAACCGCGGCCACGAGCGCACCGGCCAGCCGGCACGCCTTCCACGGTGTTCGGTGCAGCAGTATACCGCGTGACGTACAAGGGGCGGAGGGTCGTTCGCCCGTGCAATGGCGTACCCCCGGCGCCGAGCATGTCAAGAAGAACGTGCTTGTCCCGGCGCAAACGCACCACGCGGCACGTCCCGCGCCAATGCGCCCTTCTGTTCCATCGCGCCCTTATCGCTCGGTTCCGTCGACCAGGCCGGGCTTCCTGGTGTAGGGCAGCGAATCGCGCAGGAAGCGCATGCTGCTGTCCCACGTGCGCGAGAACACACAGCCGAACAGCGCGTCCAGCACGTACTGCACAGCCAGGTGAGAGGCGAACTGCGTGATGCGGTTCTGGTACCTCTCGGCATCGCTGATGCACAGGTAGACGTCCAGACCGGGATTGCGGCGCATGGCAGCCGGCGTGCCCACCAGTATCATGGGCACCGAGCGCTCGGCCAATATGGGCATGATGCGACCGTGGACCTCCGACACGCCGGAGTACGAGACGAACAACCCCACGTGCGAGTCGTCCGAGGCCAGCGCCGTGCGCGTCTGTCGCTCCATGCTCTCGAAGCACGTTGCGCAGCGGCCCGCCGACAGCATGCGGTCCACGAACATCTGGGCAGGGTACAGGTTGTGCGACTGCGTGTACACGTCTACCTGCGACGCATTGACCAACAGGTTGGCGGCGTGGTCCAGCGCGTCCATGTCCAGAAGCTCCAGCGTCTGCGAGAGGGTGGCCTCATACAGCGAGTCCAGACTGGACGCCACGCGTGACGCGTCCCACCCGGCGCCGAAGGGCATGTTTATGTCCACGTCGCCATGCAGCCGGCGGTGCTCCGACGCCTTGGCCAGCTGCACCTTGAGATCCTTGAAGCCCTCCAGGCCCAGCTTGCGGCACAACCGGTGCACCGTGGCCACCGAGCACGACGCGGCGCTGGCCAGCTCCTTTATGCCGCACGACTGCAGGCGGTCCCCCATCATCAGGATGGTGTTCGCCAGCTGCCGCTCGGCGGGGGTCAGGTCCTTCGCCTCGCGTATGCGCCCCTGGACGTCCATGGTCCCGCCTCCTCCTGCAACCAACAAGCGGCTCCACGATAGCAGAGCCACAGGCCAAGAAGAGCATCCGTTCTGGCGGCGGGGCGCGAACGGGGACACGCATTATGGTGCTCATTTGGACGCGAAGCTCCTCGCGGCGCACTCGTGGCAGACACGCGATGCACCGCGGCGCCCTCCCGGCGCCCCCGCGGCGCACCTCGCGCCTGCATCGAGCGCCTGGCGCGCTACAAGCGCCTGATTGGCCCCATGGAGTTTCTCGTGGACGAGAAGGACGGCACCCTCTCCGTGGAGATGACCTGCGGGCACGCGGACCTCGCGATGCCTAGCTTCCTCGTGCAGGTGGAGTTCGCCTTCCTCGTGAACCTCATCCGCACGGCCACGCGCGAGCTGCTGGCCAAGCACTACCTAAAGACCACGGCCATGGGCACGGACCAGATAGCCCACCTGCTGGGATACCTGGAACTCAACAGCTTCCTGCGTGCGTTCACTCGTGGTGCGGCATGAGCCCCAGCGAGCGGCACCGTCGCAACACGTAGGGCTAACAACGCTAAGTCATAGCATAGCGCACGGGAAAACGAGCAGTTGGGCCCTTCTTGCCAGATGAACCCTTCTCCGTCCCCTGTTCACGCCCGCGTCCAAGGCTAAACTCTATGCGGCAAAAGAGACAACATGTCAGGAGGACGCATGGACAAGAGCCGCATGGAGGCATTCAGCGATGGCGTCATCGCCATCATCATCACGATCACGGTGCTGGGAATCAGCGCACCCGAGGGCAGCAGCCTTTCGGACTTCGTGGGGCTCCTGCCCGCCATCGCCGCCTACGCCGTCAGCTTCATCGGCGTGGGCACCTACTGGAACAACCACCATCACCTGCTGAAGCTGGCGTGCGGCGTGAACGGGCGCACGCTTTGGTCCAACCTGGCTTTCCTCTTTGTCCTGTCGTTCTTTCCCGTGGCCACGGACTGGATGCAGAAGACCTCGTTCGCCGCACTGCCGACCGTATGCTACGTGATCCTGAACATGCTGGTCTCTCTGACCTACATGAACCTGGAGCGCGTCATCCGCCAGGACCTGGGAGAGGGTCAGGCTTCCTCGCAGCCGTCGACGCCCCAAGCCAGGCTGTGGCAGCGCATGAAGAAGCGCTCCCTTCTGAAGGAGCGCCTGACGCTGGTCTTCGAGGCCATGGCCCTAGTTCTGGCACTTGTCATGCCGGCTTCGCACCTGGCAGTGATTGGCATCTTGCTGGCATTTGCCCTGTGGATAGTACCCGACCTGCGTATCGTCCGCCTGCTGGACTTCCTGGCAGAGGACGAGGCGGACGACCAGTGAACCGCCGGCTCCTCGCCTGACGTCCAGTCATGAAACGGCCCTTCGCGCAGTCGCTGTGGAACATGCCGATTGAGGCGCGGGTGTTGGGGCACACTACCGTCATGCAAAATAGTCACTGCGTGGAAAACGACTGTGATGGCGAGTTGGAGAGGGCGTTTTCCGACTGGTCGAGTATTTGACCCTTATTCTGAAAGCGTATGTAATACTTTAGTGATTTCGTCCGTAAGTTTTATAGGCTTGGATACTCAGGGGGTGCGCGAAATACCCTCTCCAATTCGGATTCTCGGTCGTTTTTCATCGGGTGACTCTCGCAGGGGGCTGCGCGCGATCTACCCAACGTAGTCGATTTCCTGATTGGGGCGGCTGGCCGGCAGTAAATCCAGGTCGGGTCGGCCATATCGCCAGGTCGGGGCGCCGGACCTACTCCAATTCCAAATCGTAGTAATCGGAGTAGCCGGCACGTGCCAACCAAATGAGACGGGACCTCCACCAGAGCGCTTCTCGTGAGCAACCAGAAATTGTAGAAACAGGGACTTGTGAAAACCGATGCGCCGCATCCGTCGGGCACTTGTGCTGGAAATCGTTCCGAGGCTTATGCCGGTCGGTTTGTAGATTTCAGCAATCCAGCGCATCTACCTGCGAAGGTATTTCGACATTCCCAGTCGGCAAGTCCATTGAGCAGTCAGCCAAAGCATGGAGGGCAAGAAGAAGTGCACAAGTCGGCAGGGGTAAGAAACCAGGGCTGCAAGGCGAATCGCAGTACAGTAGTCAGTCGCCACAAAGAGAAGCCCCCGGGCAGCCCACTGTAGGGTGGGAAGCACGGGGGCTCATGCTTTGGCTTTTGCCAATCAGGCGACGCGCCTGCAGCTCATGCTATGTGGCAGCGCCTGCCTGCGCTGCAACGGAAACCATCGCATCGCAACGGCATCTACCTGCGGCGCATTGCCGTCAAACGGCTGGTTGGAACCTACTCCACGTCGATCTTGTGGACCCAGCCAAACTTGTCCTCGATCTCGCCGGACTGAATGCCGGTCAGGGTCTCGCGGAGCTCCTTCATGACGGGGCCGACGTTCTCCATGCCGCTCTTGAAGACGTAATGGACGTCGTCGTTGTCGACCTCGCCGACGGGCGAGATGACTGCGGCGGTGCCGCACATGCCCGCCTCGACGAACTCGTCGTCGAGAATCTCCTGGAACTTGACGGGGCGCTGCTCGACCTTCCTGCCCAGCATCTTCTCAGCCACGTCGACCAGCGAGCGGCGCGTGACGGAAGGAAGGATGGAGTCGGTGAAGGACTGCGGAACGACGAGGGTGCCGTCCTCCTTGACGAAGAGGATGTTTGCGCCGCCGGACTCCTCGACGTAGGTGCGGGTCTTGGGGTCGAGGAACATGTTGTCGGCGTAGCCCTTGGAGTGCGCCTCGACGCTGGGGTAGAGGCTCATCGCGTAGTTGAGGCCAGCCTTGATGTTGCCGGTGCCGTGCGGCGCCGCGCGATCGTACTTGGAGACCTGCAGCTTGACGGGCTTGACGCCGCCCTTGTAGTACGGGCCAACGGGCGTCACGAGGATGCGGAACTTATACTCGTCAGCAGGCTTCACGCCAATGACGTCGCCGGTCGCGAACATGAGCGGGCGGATGTAGAGGGTAGCGCCGGAGCCGAAGGGAGGCACCCAGGCGGCGTTGGCCTTGACGACCTCCTCGACAGCCTTCACGAAGCGGTCCTTGGGGAACGGCGGCATGCAGATGCGCTTGGCGGAGTTGTACATGCGCTCTGCGTTCTGGTCAGGGCGGAAACAAACGATGTCGCCCTTCCTGGTGGTGTATGCCTTCAGGCCTTCGAAGACCTCCTGGCAGTAGTGGAGAAGCCCTGCGCACTCGGAGAGCGTGACGGTGTGGTCGGGCGTGAGCGTGCCCTCGTCCCAAGCGCCGTCCTTGTAGTTCGAGACGTAGCTGTAATCGGTATGCATGTAGGCAAAACCGAGGCTACCCCAGTCGATGTCCTTCTTTTGCATTGCAAGCTCCTTTTGACAGGCGCCCTTGCGCGCGACCGCACCCGCAAGCCTCAGGTTCCGTCAGACAAGAGAGGCCACGACGACGCCGGAGTGGGCACCGGCACAGCCGTGGCGATGCGGGAGTGGACGCCCGCACCATGGGCGACCGCGCCGGATCTGGGACAGAGGCACCGGCAGAGGAGCCGGCATGGGCTGACCGTTGGAGACGCGGGCGCGCTTTCCTGCCAGAGGCTTGCGAACGACGACCCCGCGCGGGGGCATCGCTCAACTTGGTGTGCAGTGTACTCCCCTGCACCCAAACGGATTCCGCCCTCAACATTCCTGAGACATTCCCGAAACACAAGGTGCGAATTTGATTCCGCACACACAAAGAATCCCAGGTTTGGCCTATGGAAGGTACTATCTAGTAGGCAAGCGACTCGTCACAGATACAGCGCGCGCCTCCGCAAATATCGAATTCCGACCCAATTGGGCCCATTGCAAGCCCGCCCATATCACACGAAGGGACAAGCCATGCGCATGTTTCGCAACGACTACTCGGAGGGCGCCGCGCCCGCCATACTGCAGGCGCTGGTCCGCACGAACGAGCAGCAGATATCCGGCTACACCGAGGATGACCCGCACTGCGAGCGTGCACGCAGCCTGATCCGCGCCGAGGCGGGGCTCACCGCCAACGAGGCCGACGTGGAGTTCTGCACGGGCGGCACCAGCGCCAACATCATCGGCGTCACCGGCATGCTGCGCGACTGGGAGGGCGTCATCTGCACGCGTGACGCCCACATAAACGTGCACGA
>JAQXQO010000127.1 GCA_029101205.1 Coriobacteriales bacterium
GCGAGCTGCGGCCATCGAGCTGCGAGTTTCTACCGAGTGGCGGCAGCAGGTGGGCCAGGAGTCGGGCTCGCTCATTGCGATGCTCGAAATCGCCCGCTAGTCGTGTTGCTTCGGAAGCCGATTCGGGATAGCCGTTGATTCGCATGGAATCGGCGATCCTTCTTAGAAGTCGATTCAAGTCAGCGATGCTGCGGACGTTGTTGAATGTGACGAAGTGCACGCGGATGCTGCAAACGCCGTAGTCGTTGAGGCGCCTTGCATTCTCCTCTTTGGCGGTCGCGTTATTATGAACTTCTCCCCGGTATTTGATGGCGACGCGCTCGTGTTCTCAGAGGATGTTGGGAGTTAGCGTTTTGCTCCGCATCAGGCATCGCTGGGAAGATGTCGGCACGAGCGCGGAGTTCAACTTTGCTCATTGCAGTCCGTACAAGCTGTAATCCTGCGGCATTGTCAGCATTATCCAGAGACAAGTTTCCATCGCAGACCCGCGAGCCCTCGCGAGCGAATTTCGTGGCTTCCAAAACCAGCCTCCTGCCGGGAATGTGACGGAGTCCTTGCACGGTTGCACCCCCGCGCGACGTGGCAAGGCGTGACGTGTCTACCTCGCCGGGCTGGATGAGCTCAAGCTCGCTGCTCAGCCGGACGCGACGGATGAACTCGAGGGCTGACGGTCCGCATAGGCTATTTCCATGGCCCTCCACCATGCACGCTATTGTCATGGATAAGAAGGACGACCGTAGCACAGCAATGGAAGATGCGCAGATTAGAGGCTTGCAAGAAGCTGACAGCAAGTATGCACGGATCTAGCACAGATTTGATTATTTATGATACAACCCCACATAGGATGCCATGAATTTCTAAGTGGCTACGCATGCGGAGCTTGACTTTGGGCCACCCTGCGAAGCCCGGCGTCACGAAATCCGCGCAAAAAGCTACCGGCGTCGGGGCGATAAGGGCATCGTGCTGAAGCGCTCGCAGCCACGAAATCCAAGCAACGCCCGCCGGCCCTGGGCCCTGCACAAGGGCTGCGTGTGCCAGGGCCATGGCGCCCTTCCTTATGACGCCGCCCCACCTCTTGGGCTCGGTTGCCTAAGCGCCGCGCCCTCCGACCGATTTATAGGTTACATTCAATTGAACGTGATTTCGCATTCAAACAGGGGAGAAGTGCAATGGACTCGCACGAAAGACAGGGGACCTCGTCGACTGACCGCTATCGGAGCGACGGTGGGCGAGAGTCTAACACCAATCGTCCCGCATCGCCCTCTGGCAGCAGAAGCGCCCAGGGACGGACTGGTGTCGGTGACACTCAGGGGCGAACGGGTGCCAGGCATGCGGCTCCTTCCGTCGCGCGTCCCGTCGGCGGGGGCGCGCGGCACTTCTCGACAGCCGCCTCGGCCCCCGCGCACCGCGGCGTGACGCCCAAACTCCTGGCGGGTGTGCTGCTGACGGCGTGCATAGTCATCATTGCGATAGTGGTGGCCACGGGAGCCTTTGAGGGCTCGAACGTCGCGGCGTTTTCCGGTGCTTCGAACTCCGGTGACGGGAGCGCGGCTGTCGGCGCGGTGGGCTCGGACGCTGACGGCTCGGACGGCACCGCGGCTAGCTCCGCCCAACCCGTGGACATCAACCTGGTGGCCATCGGCGACGTGCTGCAGCACCGCGGCGTGTTCGAGAGCGGACAGCAGTCGGATGGCAGCTACAACTTCGACCACATCTTTAGTCACATAGCGGGCCAGCTGGACGGCGCGGACGTGAAGGTCCTGAACCAGGAGTCCGTGCTCGGTGGCAGCATTGCGCCCTACTCGGGCTACCCCTCGTTCAACGGCCCGCAGGAGATGGGCGACGCCGAGGCGAAGGTGGGCTTCAACGTGGTCCTGCGCGCGTCGAACCACTCGATGGACATGGGCTACGCCGGCCTGCACAGCGAGCTGTCGTTCTGGCACACGAAGCATCCCGAGGTCGCGGTCATAGGCGCCGTGGACCCCGAGGACTCCAGCGCCTCGGTCGACGACGTATACGTCTTTGAGAAGGACGGCTTCAAGGTGGCGCTGCTGAACTACACCTTCGACCTGAACGGTTACGAGGACCCGCAGGGCGACGTGTCCATGCTACAGGTGGATCACGTGCGCAAGACCATGGAGGCCGCGCGGCAGCAGGCCGACATGGTGGTGGTCTTCCCACACTGGGGCGAGGAGTACCACACCGAGCCCGTGGACTCTCAGCGGCAGTGGGAGCAGGAGTTCATCAACGACGGCGCTGACGTTATCATCGGCGGTCATCCCCACGTGATCGAGCCCGTCGACACCTTCGAGCGCACGAACGGCGGTACCGGCGTGTGCTTCTGGTCGGTGGGGAACTACATCAGCACCCAGACCGACAACTCGAACCTGGTCTGCGGCATGGCAAAGGTCACCTTGCACAAGGACGCAGATGGCACCTGCAGCGTCTCTGCCGCCGAGATGGATCCCATGGTCACGCACAAGGGGACCGGCCAGAACATGACCACCTACATGCTGGCCGACTACACCAACGAGTTGGCGCAGACCAACGGCTGGGGAGGCGTCTACAACACCACGCTGACGCCGTCGTGGGCTCAGCTGTTCTGCTCGCAGGTTCTGGGCAGCTCCTACGACCCGACCACGTGCAGCCTGCGCGTGGACCTGAGCCAGCCGGCCTCCGGCAGCGACGTGGCCTACGCGGGGGATGCCACGGTCCAGGAGAACGCCGCGTAGCCGGAGGGCGTTGCGCCCCAGCGCGTCACGCCATGGCATCACGCTACAGCAAAAGAGTGTTTCGTTTCATACGAAAGCCCGCGACGACACGAGCGTCGCGGGCTTTGCGCGGCTTTCATCACGCCATGTGAACGCGTGTGCAAGAATATTTGATTCGGATTCAAAAATACGATGAATGCTGCTAAGATGTGCAACGATACATCTTAGGTAATCTCGAGGTAAATAACCTATTTTACCTAGGAATTACCGGGGAGTGGAGAGGACATCGTATGCAGTCAAAAATCGCACATGCCGCAGAGCGCAAGGCATTTGAGGTGGTCGTCGACCAGTTCATAAAGAGCGCCAAGGGCCCCAACCGCGAGAAGGCCTTCGAGAAGTTCCTGAACATGGCCGGCAAGCTGCTGGCCGACACGGCACCCGACATGGGCAACTCGCTGCGCCGCGCCTTCTACCCCGGCTCCAAGTGGGAGGACTTCGTGTTTGACCTGGTGGAGCGCGTGGACCCCAACATCCTGCGCACCGCCGTCGTGAACGGCGCCTACGAGGCCGCCTTCCGTGGCCTGCGCACCACCACCCAGTCCGCAAACAAGTACCAGTGCAACGTGCCCTGGATCATCATCTTTGACCCCACCAGTGCGTGCAACATGCACTGCATCGGCTGCTGGGCCGCCGACTACTCCAAGTCGCTGAACCTGACCTTCGACGAGATGGACTCTCTGGTCGAGCAGGCCAACGAGCTTGGCTGCCACTGGTTCTTCATGACCGGCGGCGAGCCCATGGTCCGCTGGAAGGACGTCGTGAAGCTGGCCGAGAAGCACCACGACTCGCTGTTCAGCCTGTTCACCAACGGCACCCTGATCAACCAGCAGGTCTGCGATGACTGCAAGCGCCTGGGCAACATCCTGTTCTCCGTGTCCCTCGAGGGCTCGAAGGACGCCAACGACGGCCGTCGTGGCGATGGATGCTTCGACAAGGTCATGGCTGCCTTCGACCTGATGAAGGAGAACGGCCTGCCCTTCGGCGTCTCCACCGCCTACACGCGCAACAACGTCGAGGCCGTCACGTCCGACGAGTACTACGACATGCTGATCGACAAGGGTGCCCTGTGGGCCTGGTACTTCCACTACATGCCCGTGGGCGAGGGCGCCAACGCCGACCTCATGCCTACACTGGAGCAGCGCGAGTACATGATCAAGCGCATCCGCGAGGTCCGCGACTACGAGGGTGGCAAGCGCATCATGACCATGGACTTCCAGAACGACGGCGAGTTCGTCGGCGGCTGCATCGCCGGCGGCCGCGTGTTCTGCCACATCACCGCCCGTGGCGACGTGGAGCCCTGCGTCTTCATCCACTACTCCAACGCCAACATCAAGGAGCAGTCGCTTATCGAGTGCCTGCAGCAGCCTATCTTCCAGCAGTACCGCGCCAACTACCCCTGGAACGACAACATGCTGCGCCCCTGCCCCATGCTGGAGAACCCCGAGGTCCTGCCCAAGATGGTGCATGCCGCCGGCGCCAAGTCCACGGAGTACGTCACGCCCGAGAGCGTCGACCACCTGTGCGCCCGCACCATGCCCTACGCCAAGGCGTGGGCTCCCGAGGCCGACAAGATCTGGCGTGAGGAGCACCCCACGGGCAAGAAGATCTACGAGGACGACATCTCGATGATGAACGTCGACGACAAGGCCAAGCTGCTGGCCCAGAAGGATGCCGAGCTGAACGACTTCGAGGAGAAGTCCGCCAACGATGTCGAGAAGGCCGTCGACCAGTTCGAGACCGTCTCGAAGTAGCTTCTGGCTTTACAGATCGTCTAGCAAAGGAGGACCCCCGGTTAGCCGAGGGTCCTCCTTTTTTTGCTGAGCTTTGATTGCCGATACCGTACGAGTTGATGGTAGGAAAGGGCGGCTGAGCTCTAGAAACATCACTTGTTAACTAGTAACAGCGACCCACTGAGGTCCCCAGAGGACCCATGTGAGGTTGTCGCGCTCCTCTATTTCGGATACATCAGTATCGAACGAGGACTCCAAAAGCTCTTCAGGTGACATCACTATGTCCGTGGTGTGCTGAACAGTCGAATCGTTGTCCATAACTACCTCCGAACCTTATCTGTGCTTCTGTATAGATGCCGGTGCGTCGGGAGCTGCTCCTTGACTCAATATTAATGCAAAACGATAAATAATCAATGAAAATATGCTAGAATTATGCGTAAGGTACAAGGAGGCGATTGTTGTGGAAGTGAACATCGACATTGGGTACGAAGGGCAAGCTCCGCTATTGTGTGACATACGGTTGTCGCTTGTACCCGGGGAGGTCATTAGCTTCATAGGTGACAACGGCAGTGGTAAAACCACACTGTTCAGGACACTTGCTGGAAAAATAAAGCCTTTACGCGGTGACATACCTAAGCAACTTTCGCAATCCGTTGCTTTGGTTTCTGAAGGAGTGGTTCCACCGAAAGAGCTCAGGGTAATCGACATTCTCGAATGTCTTAATGAAGGGCCTGTACCGACTGCCTTGGAGTCGTCTGTTGAAGACAGGCTTAAAACAATAGAGGGACGAAGAGTTGGCCAGTTAAGTACAGGGCAAAGAAGACTGCTTGAAATCTTCTCGGCTTTACGCTCTGAGAAGAAGGTGGTGGTATTCGACGAGGCCTTCTCTAACCTGGACTTCGCATACCACAAACTCTGCATCCAATTAGCTAGGCAAATGAGCGACAGGATCGTCCTAAGTGCCTCTCACGATATCTTTGATTCCATAGCGCTTGGTGGACAAATCTACTTCCTCGACAAAGAGAAGCACGCTCTTGAAGAGTACCTAGGTCCTCGGACGGTGGAGGACATTCACGCTTTCATGGATCAACGTGTTGCATCCGGCAGAAGAGACTGGTGATGGACCATGAAGAGAATTCTCCATTTTGAGAATCGACGCTTGTGGGCAGGGCGATATCTTCAAGTCCTCTTGATGGTTATGTGCGCAATTGCAGCCCTGGGCGCGTTCTTTGTGGTGGCATTTTCTCAAACGGACATGCAAGCCCCGGGTGTTTTTGCATACTATAACGCCTTCGCTCAATTGTCATTTCCCATGGTCGGCTCCTGCCTTGCCTTCTATTACGGGAAGGACTATTCAAATGGCAGCTTGGCTTTCTGCGAACAGATTGATATGTCTGAGCAGCAAATCGTCCTCTCTAGAGTGCTCATCTTTGAGGGTTATCTCGGTATGATTAGCGCAATTCTGCTGTGTCCATTCTTGATGGCCGACGGTAATGGAGAAACACCTATTGCACTGTATGCTCTCATGTCAGTGTTCCTCATGCTCACCGTGTGTAATCTATCCGCCGCAACAATAGGCGTTGCGCTGAGAGACTCACTAAAGGCGATAGTGAGCACATTCCTTCTATTTGGTGCAATGTCTCTTGTTAATTACTTCTGTTATGGACTCGGAAGTCAGGCGGACAGCAGTAGCCTTACCAGCTTCGCTGTTGGAGAGTATCTAGGAATGCCGACATCAAACGCACCGCAAATTGCTTCTGCGGGACTTGGTAATTTAGCGACGGTACTAGGGCCACTTGTCTCTGTGGTGTGGTGCATTCTCATGTACGTGCTACTTCATGCGATGCTCTCACATAGGACCATCGCACATTGTGAGTAATGGAGGGGCAAAGGATGGAAATCACAATGGCGGGTTTTCTTATTACGACAAAGTGCAACCTGCATTGCAAGATGTGCTGTTTTTCATGTGGCCCCACCAACAATATACAGATGGATTATGACTCAGGCGTCAGAGCAATACGAGACATTGGTCGAACAGTCAGAACCGGAGGGCTAAGCCTCAAGACAATTGGTTTTTCGGGCGGTGAGGCCACTCTTAGGGGAGACGTCCTGTTTCGCTTCCTGGATTGTTGCTTTGAGCAGGAACTAAGGTCGACATTGACGACGAATGCTTGGTGGGCGAGTAACTATGCGGAAGCGGACAGGTATATTAAGACGCTGTGCGCGCATCATCTTTCCAAGTTAAATCTCAGCTTGGATGCATTTCATCAGGAGAAAGTGCCGGTTGCGAATGTAGCTAATGCGCTTAGGGCGGCAAAGGGAAATAACCTACCGTGTGACATGGGGAGCACAATCACGCATAGCACCGCCAGACTGGGATCATATATGGACGAGCTTGGTGAGCTGCTGATAGGAATGAGGCATGTAATATACCCCTGTCTTCCCGTTGGTGCTGCAGCAGAGAACATACCGCCCGAGGACTTCATTGTGAATCCCCATGTGTTAACGGGGGAAACGCGTTGTGGCCAGACAAACGTACTGGCTGTTTATTGCGATGGATCATGCTATCCGTGCTGTTCGCAGTGTGGTTGCAGCAGAAGGCTATACCTAGGCAATCTCTTTTCGGAAGGATTGGACGCAATACTGAAGCACTACAACGCAAACATTTATCTGAGGATTATCAATAAGTACGGTCTCTCGTGGTTTGTCAACGCAGGGAAGAAAGTTGGCATTGACATTGCGAAAGGCGAATCCTATGTCAATCTCTGCGATGTTTGCCAACGAGTGTTTGCAAATGAAGAGCTAATGGCAGCCATTGGACCTCAGGTCGAAGACGAGAAGGCGGCTATATATGAAAGATATCTCGCCTCTGTGCACTGACTGTGGAAAAAACTACGAGATTAATTTCAATGCATTTGGGGGCTATGTTGCAATCAAGGATGGCTCCTCGCGCCGTTATCTATTCGTTCGCGGCGAAACCGCGAAGGTCTTGACTTCCGCCGACGCAGAACGTCGCACAGCGCTATGCCATCAGTTATTTAACAGATTGGAACCCAAACAATCGAGATGGTACAACGAGAAGCTAATTGACCTACTGCCCAGTAGCGCTGCCCCCATATTGCCAAGGAGAAAATTTCCGCCTCTTGCAGTTATGGTGGACTCCATGCTCCTCGCGCTCGCTTTAGGTTTCGTTGCGAGACTTGTTAGCAAGGAGGTAGAAAGCCAGCTATGGCTCGTTTTGATTTGGGTGATGGCAAGCATCGTAATACACGAGGCGGCCCACGCTGCTGCTTGTCTAGGCGAGGGTAGAGCAGTAAACGGGATTGGGATTAAGCTAAATTACGGCTTTCCTATGTTCTACGTCAACACTTCTGATATATGCATGGCTCCTCGCAACTCTCGCACAAAGGTATCTTTGGCGGGCGCATATAGCAACGCACTTCAGTTGGCGCTACTATCGTTGGTTGCCATTATCGCCGGTTGCTATCCAACGGCGCTAATGGACGTATCGCTCGCTTTCGTGCTGGGAAATCTAATCCCATTCTGCCGATTGGACGGCTATTACATCATCAGCGACTATTGGGAAGAAACAAATTTGAACCGTGAGGCATCCAAGGCTCTGATCCAATGGCTGAGAACTCATCGATGCCGCAGCATTAAAATGCTGTTATATGCGCTCTGTAGAGACGTGTTTATTGCCGCTACGGTAGTTGCCGTGTTCAATCGGTTGGGAACGCTGCTCTTAGTTGGATAACGGGGGAGTGGAATAGCCTTGAAAAGTTTATCAATGCGGGGTGATGCAGCATCGAGCAAAGAGAGTCTGTACGAAATGGCACGAAAAGCCTGCAGGGTGTCCGAGATATGTATGCTGGTCCTGGCGATACTCTGTGCGCTGGCATGCGTGTTCGTGCTGATTGTGGCATGGTTTGACCTTGCTGGCGATGCGGCGCATTTTGCGTACTGGGCGGTCAGCGTATCGACGTTTGCGCTGAATATCGGGGTGACCATCCTCATGGCGACGTTCTTTGGCAACTTCGCAAAGAGTTCGTCTCCCTTCGGCAGGGCTCAATCTCGTAGGTTGCTGATGGCTGCCGTATTTGAAGTCGTCGTGATTGTCCTGGGGTTGCTGCATCCTCAGGGTCCCGATGCCTCAATTACATTGAGCGGATTGCCGTTTGCCCTGAGCTACTATCCTAGCGGGGCGAACTCTTCTGTCGATATCGGTCATGTGGTGGAGGTCGTCTTCCTATTCTGCTTGTCTGCGGTATTCCGGTATGGAAATGCGCTTAAGGAAGACTCCGATAGCATCTTGTAGACTTGAACTTGGCGCATGACTGAACGGAGACTCTAGGATGCCAATCGTAATGCGGCTGGACAGAATGATGGCGGAGCGAAAGGTATCGTCAAATGATCTTGCAAAAAGGATTGGAATTTCGCCTGTCAATCTCTCTAGAATCAAGACCGGGAAAATAAAGGGCATTAGATTTTCCACCCTGGAAGCGCTTTGTCAGGCGTTGCGCTGTAAGCCAGGTGATCTGATTGACTATCTCTCAGAGGAGGAGTCAGAAAAAAGCATGGAACTAGGAGACGTAACAGAGCATCATAGCTAACTCGACTAGTCTAGCGTGTTGCAGAGGCTCAATAGATACGAAAAACGGCGGGACTCGCGCGATGCGAGCTCCGCCGTTTGTCATGGCATCAGGGAAGTAGTTCAAGAAGAACGTTCTTCTTGCTACTCCACCAGGGAGAAGCCCTCCTGGACCATGCGGTCGCGGATGGCGTCGATCTGTGCCTGGTCCTTCGTCTCCATGCCGATGCGCAGGATGCAGCTGCTGATGGGCAGGTTCGGGTCGGTCTGGTCGTAGTCCACGGCCACCACGTTGGCGCCCTCCTCGGCGATGAGGCGGCTGACCTGCTCCAGCTGGCCGGGCTTGTCGGTCAGGCGGATGGACAGCGTGACCTTGCGGCCCGACATGGACAGGCCGCGGTTGATGACGCGCGACAGGATGTTCACGTCGATGTTGCCGCCGGACACCACGCACACGACACGCTTGCCCTGGACCGGCAGCTTGTTGAACATGACGGCGGCCACGGGGGCGGCGCCGGCTCCCTCGGCCACGAGCTTCTGCTTTTCCATGAGGGCCAGGATGGCGGCGGCTATCTCGTCGTCGGACACGGTGACCACGTCGTCCACGTAGCGTTCTACCATCTTGAACGTGGTCTCGCCGGGGTTCTTTACGGCGATGCCGTCGGCGAAGGTGCTGACGTCCTCCAGGGCCTCCCACTTGTCGTCGCGGAAGGCGTTTGCCATGCTGGCGGCGCCGCTGGCCTGGACGCCGTAGACCTTGCAGTTGGGACGCAGACTCTTTATGGCCAGGGCGACGCCCGAGATGAGTCCGCCGCCGCCCACGGGCACCACGACGGCGTCCACGTCGTCCAGCTGGTCCAGGATCTCCAGACCGATGGTGCCCTGGCCAGCGATGACGTCCTCGTCGTCGTAGGGGTGGATGAAGGTGGCGCCGGTCTCCTCGACCAGGCGAACCGCCTCGTCGTGGGCCTCGTCGTAGGTGCCCTTCACCAGGCGCACCTCGGCGCCCAGCCTGCGGGTGTTCTCGACCTTCATGAGGGGTGCCGCGTCGGGCATGCACACGACGGAATGGACGCCCAGCCTAGTGGCGGCCAGCGCCACGCCCTGGGCGTGGTTGCCGGCGCTGCAGGCCACGATGCCGTGGGACAGCTCCTCGGGGGACAGCTGGTTTATCTTGTAGTAGGCGCCACGCAGCTTGAACGAGCCGGTGACCTGCAGGTTCTCGGTCTTCAGGTGCAGGTCGACGCCCGGCACCATGTTGGGTGCAGCGATGAGGTCGGTCTTACGGGCGACGCCCTTGAGTACGTACGACGCGTGGTAGATCCTGTCCAGGCTTAGCATGGAATCACTTTCCTCCGGCTAGATAGTCGATGAACTGACGAGCGGTGCGGCCGCTTATGCCGCCATGGCGAATCTCCCAACGATCCGCCAGCTTCAGCAGGGCCTTCTCGTCGGCAGCCTGCTCGGGAATCTCGCGCGCGGCCAGCTCCAGCACTATCTCATGGTACAGCTCGGGCGAGGGCGCGCTGTAGTTGATGGCAACGCCGAAGCGCGCTGCCAGGCTGAGCTTCTCCTCCATGGTGTCGGAGCGGTGGATGTCGCCGTCGTGCTCCATGTCGGCGCGGTCCGACCAGTTCTCGCGAACAAGGTGGCGGCGGTTGGAGGTGGCATAGATGAGCACGTTCTCGGGGCGCGACTCCACGCCGCCCTCGATGACCGCCTTGAGGAACTTGTACTCGACCTCGTTCTCCTCGAACGAGAGGTCGTCGATAAAGATGATGAAGCGGTAGTTGCGGTGCTTGATGGCCTCGATGACGCGGCTGAGGTCGCGGAACTGGTACTTGTATATCTCGACCATGCGCAGGCCGCGGTCGGCGTACTCGCCCAGAAGCGCCTTCACGCTGGTGGACTTGCCGGTGCCGGCATCGCCGTACAGCAGCACGTTGTTGGCGGGGCGTCCGTCCAGGAAGGCCTCGGTGTTCGCCACCAGGCGCTCCTTCTGCAGGTCGTAGCCAACCAGCTCGCTCAGGCGCACGGGGTGCGCGTTGTTCACGGGCACGAACTCCAGGGCACCCACCGAGTAGGCCGCCTGCGTGTAGGCGTCGCGCTGCTGCGTGGTGTCCAGCCTGCGGATGCGGAAGGCGTCGTTCAGGCCAAACAGGCCCACGCCGTTCTGGC
The DNA here is from genome assembly GCA_029101205.1 of Coriobacteriales bacterium. Taxonomy (GTDB): domain Bacteria; phylum Actinomycetota; class Coriobacteriia; order Coriobacteriales; family Atopobiaceae; genus Olsenella_K. Next base: position 11,268 of record JAQXQO010000127.1, read on the forward strand.
GGTACGTGGTGCTGACCAGGTCGAACACCTGCTTCGCGTCCTGGCACTCGGCCAGCGCGTCCGAAAGCGCGCGCACGCGGCCGCTGACGCCGCCGAAGTAGTTGGAGCGCTCCTTGGGGATAGACTGCCACGAGCGCAGCGAGGTCAGGACGTCGGTGCCCAGGTCCTGCTGCAGGTCGGTGAAGTCCCAGCGCACCAGCGCCAGGAACACCTCGAAGTCCTGCCGCGCCACGTCGTTCACGGTGCCGTACTCCCAGGCGCCGCGCCTCTCGGCCGTCAGCGAGAAGGAGTTCTCGCAGGTCAGAAGGCAGAATGCCAGGTAGTCACGCCACAGGTCGCGGTTGAAGCCGTAGGTGGTGGCCAGGTCCAGGAGCCTCTTTGCGCAGGAGTTCACCTGGGCCAAAAGGCGCGTGCGTCCCTGCGGCGAGGCGGCCAGCTGCGGGTCCTCCTCGCGCTGGCGGTAGACGTCTGCCAGGTCTGCCAGGATGGTGCCGTGCGTCAGGTCGCTGTACAGGACCAGGCGGGCAAGCAGCCTGTGCATGTGTCCCTCCTTTCGTGCGGCCGCGAGGCCGCGTCGGATGGCGGAAGGCGCGCTGCCCAAAGGCGAGCTCTGCGCCCCGCACATGAAACAAGTGAGCCCGGGCAAGAGGGGCAAACCATCGCAGATGGCGGGCCTCCTGCCCGGGCAACGAAACGAAGCTAGGCCGCAGGGGTGACGTCGTCGCCGAAGCGCTGCCGTGGCAACTCTACCGCGGACGGCTGCCCCGTGGCTGCGGTCTGCGTGCAGACGGCAACCTTATGCCTGCAGGATGGCGCCCTTGTCGGCCGAGGACACCAGGCGAGCATAGCGGGCCAGGTAGCCGGTGGTGACCTTCGGCGCCGGGCGCACCCACTCGCTGCGGCGCCTTGCCAGCTCATCGTCCGAGACCTCCAGCGTGATGCTGCAGTTGGGGATGTCCAGACGGATGGTATCGCCCTCCTGCACCAGCGCGATGGTGCCGCCGGCTGCGGCCTCGGGCGAGACGTGGCCCACCGAGGCGCCGCGCGTGGCGCCTGAGAAGCGACCGTCGGTCACCAGAGCCACGGAGTCGCCCAGGCCCATGCCCACGATGGCGCTGGTGGGGTTCAGCATCTCGCGCATGCCGGGGCCGCCCTGCGGGCCCTCGTAGCGAATGACCACGACGTCGCCGGGGTTGATGCGCTTGTTGTAGATGGCGTCGATGGCGTCCTCCTCGCTGTCAAACACGCGAGCGGGGCCCTCGTGCACCATCATGGCATCGCTGACGGCGGCGCGCTTCACGACGCAGCCGTCGGGAGCCAGGTTGCCCTTCAGCACGGCGATGCCGCCCTTGGGCGAGAAGGGCTTGTCGATGGGGCGAATGATCTCGGAGTTGCGGTTGACGTGGCACTGGAGGTTCTTCTGCATGGTCTCGCCCGTGACGGTCATGACCGAGAGGTCCAGCAGGTCCTTCTTTGCCAGCTCGTTCATGACGGCATAGACGCCGCCGGCCTGGTCCAGGTCCTCGATGAAGGCGTCGCCCGCGGGTGCCAGGTGGCACAGGTTGGGAGTGCGGTCGCTGATGGCGTTGGCGAAGTCCAGCGATAGCTCGACGCCGGCCTCGTGTGCGATGGCGGGCAGGTGCAGCATGGTGTTGGTGGAGCCGCCCAGCGCCATGTCCACGGTCTCGGCGTTGCGGAAGGCCGCCTCGGTCAGGATGTCGTGCGGGCGGATGTCCTTGCGCACCAGCTCCATGATCTGCATGCCGGCGTGCTTTGCCAGGCGCAGACGGGCGGAGTAGGGGGCGGGGATGGTGCCGTTGCCTGACAGGCCCATGCCCAGGGCCTCGGTCAGGCAGTTCATGGTGTTGGCGGTGTACATGCCCGAGCAGGAGCCGCAGCTGGGGCAGGCGTTCTCCTCGTAGTCGCGCACGCCGTCGGCGTCCAGCTTGCCGGCCTGGTAGGCGCCCACGGCCTCGAACATGTGGCTCAGGCAGGAGCGGCGGCCGTCGCGCAGGTGGCCCGCCAGCATGGGGCCGCCCGAGACGAAGATGGTGGGGACGTCGATGCGCGCCGCGGCCATCAACAGGCCGGGCACGTTCTTGTCGCAGTTGGGAATCATGACCAGGCCGTCGAACTGGTGCGCCATGGCCATGCACTCGGTGGAGTCGGCAATGAGGTCGCGGGTCACCAGAGAGTACTTCATGCCCACGTGGCCCATGGCGATGCCGTCGCACACGGCGATGGCGGGGAACTCAAGCGGCGTGCCGCCGGCCAGGCGGACGCCGGCCTTCACGGCCTCGGCCACCTTGTCGATGTTCATGTGGCCGGGCACGACCTCGTTGTACGAGGAGACGACGCCGATGATGGGCCGCTCGATCTCCTCCTCGGTCAGGCCGAGGGCAAACAGCAGACTGCGATTGGGCGCACGACCGACGCCCTTCTTTATCTGGTCGGAGCGCATGGGCTCCCCCTCTCACTAGGGTCCAATGCTTTCGCGGTGGCAACCCCCTGGCTGCATCGCGTCGCGGCGAGGTCAGCGGGCAAGAAGTGCAGCTTGGCTGCGGGCTGGCCCCCTCGTGAGGCGATGTGGAAAGGGGCGGGGACAGGCGCCGTGGCGTCTGCCCCCGCCGAGGAAGTGCGGTGGTGCTTAGTTGGAAGCGGTGTCCAGGTCGTGGTCGTTCTTCCACAGCATGGACTCACGCAGCTGCTTGCCAACGACCTCCATGGGGTGCTTGGCCAGCGCGTCGTGCTTGGAGTTGAAGAAGGTGCGGCCGTTCTTGTTCTCGGCGATCCAGCGGCCGGCGAAGGAGCCGTCCTGAATGTCGGACAGGACCGCGCGCATGTTGGCCTTGACCTTGTCGTGAGGCAGGACGCGGGGGCCAGAGACGTACTCGCCGTACTCTGCGGTGTCGGAGCAGGAGTAGTTCATGGCTGCGACGCCGCCCTTGTTGATCAGGTCGACGATGAGCTTCATCTCGTGGATGCACTCGAAGTAGGCGTTCTCGGGAGCGTAGCCAGCCTCGACCAGGGTCTCGAAGCCGCACTGCATCAGGTCGACGACGCCGCCCATCAGGACGCACTGCTCGCCGAACAGATCGGTCTCGGTCTCGTCGTGCATCGTGGTCTCCATGATGCCGGCGCGGGCACCGCCGATGCCGGCGATGTAGGCCAGGGCGACGTCCTTGCAGGTGCCGGTGGCATCCTGCTCGACGGCGACCAGACAGGGAACGCCGCGGCCGTTGACGAACTGGGAGCGCACGGTGTGGCCGGGGCCCTTGGGGGCAGCCATGAACACGTCGCAGTCCTCGGGGACGACGATCTGCTTGTAGCGGATGTTGAAGCCGTGGGCGAAGGCGACGGCGTTGCCGGGCTGCAGGTAGGGGGCGATCTGCTTCTTGTAGACGTCAGCGGCGACCTCGTCGTTCACGAGGATCATGATGATGTCTGCCCACTTGGAGGCATCCTCGATGCTCTTCACGGTCAGGCCGTGAGACTCGGCCTCGGCGACGTGCTTGGAAGTGGGGCGAAGGCCGACGCACACGTCGCAGCCGGAATCCTTCAGGTTCAGCGCGTGGGCGTGACCCTGCGAACCATAGCCGATGATGGCGATCTTCTTGCCGTCCAGCTTCGAGAGATCACAGTCCTTCTCGTAATACATTTTTGCCATAGTCGAACTCTCCTCTTTCCTTCGTCTGATCGTAAATCGTCCTAGTACCACGCTCGATCGCTACCATCCCGGTTCGTACTAGCTCGAGGATGCCAAACTCGCGCACGAGGTCCACTATGGCATCCGTCTTGCTTTCCTCTCCGATGAGGGCAAGCGTGATTGTGGTCGAGGATACGTCTATAACCGACGCCCTAAAGATGTTTGCAATCTGGATGACCCGGTTGCAAACCTCGCTGGTGTTGGTGGCTATCTTTATGAGCACCAGCTCGCGTCGGATGGAGTGGGCGGGGTCCAGCAGCTTGACCGAGTGCACAGCCAGCAGCTTTCGTAGCTGATTGCCCAAAAGCTCGATGTGCGGGTCGTCTGCTATGACCTCGATGGTGATTCGGCTGACGCTGGGGTCGGCGGTGGTGCCTACTGCCAGCGACTCGATGTTGTATCCCTTGCGGGAGAACATGCGCGCTACCTGCGACAGCACGCCTGCCTCGTTGTCCACGAGGACCGAGAGCGACCTGCGCGTGGCCTGGTTCTGGTCTTCTTGCATGGCTCTCTCCTCTCTACACCGCAAGGAAGTTGGTGATGTGCTGGCCGCCGGGGACCATGGGGCGCACCATCTCGTTGTGGTCGATGACGCAGTCGATGACGTAGCCATGACCGCAGGCCAGGGCGTCGTCCAGGGCGTCCTCCAGCTCGGAGACGGTGCTGACGCGCCTGCCCTCCAAGCCGTAGGCCTCCGCCAGCTTGACCCAGTCGGGTGGCCTGTCCAGCGTGGTCTCGGAATAGCGCTTGCCGTAGATCAGCGTCTGCCACTGGCGCACCATGCCCAGGACCGCGTTGTCATAGATGAACGTGATGATGGGCAGGCCGTAGTGCTGCTCGGTGGCCAGCTCGTTGCAGTTCATGCGGAACGAGCCGTCGCCCGTCACGTGGATGACGCGCTTGTCGGGGTTGCCCACCTGGGCTCCGATGGCGGCGCCCAGGCCGAAGCCCATGGTGCCGAAGCCGCCGGAGGTCAGCAGCTGGCCGGGGTACTCGTAGTGGAAGTGCTGGGCCACCCACATCTGGTGCTGGCCCACGTCGGTCGACACGATGGTGTCGGTGGGACACTTGCGGGCGATGACCTCCGAGATCTGCTTGGGCGTCAGGTGGTCGCCGCCCTCGTCGTACTCGGTCTCGGTGGGGAAGGAAAAGACGAACTTCTTCCACTCGTCGTGGTGCTGCTGCTCCAGGCGCTCGTTCAGGAGCTCGAGCACGCGGCGCGCGTCGCCGATGATGTGGTGGGTGGTCTGGACGTTCTTGTTTATCTCGGAGCGGTCCACGTCCACCTGCACGATGGCGGCCTGGGAGGCGAAGGTCTTGGGCGCCAGGGCCACGCGGTCCGAGAAGCGGCAGCCAAAGGCCACCAGGAGGTCGCAGTTGTCGACGGCCATGTTGGACGCCTGCGAGCCATGCATGCCTATCATGCCGGTGGTCAGGGGGTCGCGGCCGTTGAAGCCGCCTGCGCCCATGAGCGTGATGGCCACGGGGGCGTCCACCAGGTTGGCGAAGTGGTTGAACTCCTTGTGCGCGCGGCTGCGCACGACGCCGCCGCCGCACACCAGCAGGGGCTTCTTTGCCACCTGTAGCATCTCGACCAGGATGTCGACGTCGCCGTGGTCGGGCTCGGGGATGTGCAGCCCGTCGGTGGGGCGCGAGGTCAGAGAGCCCAGACGGCCGTGACGACGGTGCTCGCCCACGGGCAGGTAGGTGTAGCCATAGCGCTCCTGGGTCACATTCTTTGCGATGTCGATCAGCACGGGGCCGGGTCGTCCGCTGCGTGCCACCAGAAACGCCTCGCGCACCACGTCGGCCAGCTCGCTGACGTCGCGGACCATGTAGTTCCACTTCGTGATGGGCATCGTGATGCCGGTGATGTCCACCTCCTGGAACGAGTCCTTGCCCAGCAAGTTCTCGCTGACGTTGCACGTGATGGCCACGATGGGCGAGCTGTCCATGTAGGCGGTCGCGATGCCCGTGGTGAGGTTCGTGCAGCCAGGGCCCGAGGTGGCGAAGCACACGCCGACCTTGCCGGTGGAGCGTGCATAGCCGTCGGCGGCGTGCGCCGCGCCCTGCTCGTGGCTCACCAGGTAGTGGTGGATCTCGGGGGTCTGGTACAGGGAGTCGTACACATCTAGGATGGTGCCGCCGGGATAGCCGAACACGGTGTCGACGCCCTGCTCCTTCAGGCACTCCAACAGGATTTGTGCTCCGGTGAGTTCCATGGCCTCGGTCCTCCTTTCCTTGTGGTCTGTCGCTTATGTTTTCGGGCGGCGTGCCGTCCGAGGCTTGCTGGGGCAGTGCAAAGAAATGCTGGTAGAACAGGTAGTGGGGGTCTAGCGGAAGTGCTGGTGGCGCTGCGTGCGCCGCGCGTCTGCGCGGATAGAGCTATACAAGGGGTTGCGTGGCGGACGTTTGACCGCTACGAAAAAGAGCCCCCGCCTCACGGCGAAGACCCATAACGTTGCAACCCCCGGTTATGTAGGAGGCTGCAACTACTTAATTAGTACGATTACGCCGTTGAGGGCGTTGACGGAGGAGACGATGATGGCGTTGGCGACCTTGGTATGTGCGGTGAACTGAGCCATCACGTGACCTCCTCGACAAATAAACAGTTGCCCAAGCCCCTTTGGCTTGGTGAGGTCACTATAGCCCTTTTGCCGCGAGGGTTGAGAAAAAAGTCCCGAATAAGTCGGCCATGTTTCAAAAGGCGTTCGCGAACGTAACACCGCAGGTGAACACCTACCGCTAGCAGCGGCGCATTGTGCCGATGATGTGACGAGACCGGAACGAGGGCCGTCGGGACAGCAGAAGGACCCCCGCAACTGCAGTGCGAGGGTCCCACAACTTGATTCAGACTCCAATGGTGTACGTCGCGGCCTTACGCGTGCACTTCTTGCCCGGCGGGCTGCTGGGCGTCCTGCTGGGCCTGCTGCGCCAGGCGCTGCTGGCATTCGGGGCACACGCCCATGAACACGCTGTAGTGGAACACGCCGGAGTAGCCCGTGGCGTTGGCGACCTCCTCGTCGGCGTGCATGTCCGCGGGGTAGGGTGCGTCCGTGACCTTGCCGCACTCGGTGCACACCAGATGGGGGTGGCAGTCGGTGCGATGGTCAAAGCGGTCCCCGCCGGGCACGCGAACGTCCAGGATGATGCCCCTCTGGGCCAGGAGGTTGAGGTTGCGATACACCGTGCCGCGGCTGACGTGGTCGTCGGTCTTGTGCACGTACTCGTAGATCTCCTCGGCGGTGGGGTGATCGTCCAGGTGCTCGACGGCATCCAGCACCAGCTGGCGCTGGCGGGTGTTGCGACGCTGAATCATCTTGGGTCCTTATTGGTAGTGATATGCATTACTACTAAGTAGTTTCCCACATTTCTCAAATCCGGTCAGCAAGAAGCGAATTTCAGCGTTCGCCTGCGAAAACTCTTCATGAGCCGGCTTTGGGATGCGACGTGTATGCAGGCGACTACAGTTCGACTATTTCGTCGCATGCATCTAATAGCATGTCATCGTGGGTTACGACGATTGTGATTCGTGAAGATTTGTCCCGTTGAAGCAGCCGTGCAAGTTTGCCCCTGCTCTCAGCGTCCAGCGCGGAGCTAGGCTCATCCAAAAGGAGCACTTCTGGATTCTTCAGCATGACGCGGACGATTGAGACTTTTTGTTGCTCTCCTCCCGAAAGGGCGGGCTGCGCGTCGTCGAGGATTAGATTCATTCCGCAGGGATTATTAAGAACATTCCCCAGCCCTATGTCTTCGCAAAGTGCCATAACACGTTTTTCGTCTACGGCTGGTCCGGCGAGGAGGATGAGATTTTCCCAGAGGGTGCCGGGTAAGATTACAGGATGTTGGTCTACAAAACCCATGGTGTGCCTGCGAAGGTCGTATTGGTTAAGGTTGTCAAGAGATTCGTCGCCAATTGAGACCATGCCCTGCACGGTGCCACGCAGCTCACCAGCAATAGCACGTAGGAGTGTGGTTTTTCCGCAGCCGTTTGTGCCGGCGATGCCGTAGATGATGCCTCTTTTGAAAACAGCGTTGACGCCATTGAAAGTAGGCTCGCTTTTTCCCGGCCAGTGCTGGCTTACTTGCGCAAGTTCAACAGCATGGACAGGCCCTGCTGTTTTCTCTCCCACGGGCTCGGTCTCTAGCGATTCAAGCTCGGCCATGCGTTCGTAGTGTACCTTTGCATCCTGAAAATCTTTGCCACAGACGCCAAAAAGCGACTGCACAGATGCAGATATGGACCCGAAGTATCCGATCGCCGTCGCCACATATCCTGGCTCCATGTGCCCGCCCAGAACCTCGATGACGGAAACGAAGACCACAACGCTTGTGGAGAGCCCGACGACGAGATTGTAAGCTAGCGATGCCTGAGCGCCCGCTTTGTTCGCATCGTACATGTTTTTACGCACTCTAGCGAAGGCTCCGTCGAGCTTGTCCAGGCTTTTTTGGAAAAGCGCGTTGCGTCGAATGAACTGTACGAACGATAGTTGTCGAAGCGCTGCGGATGAGTAGTCTGACATGCTCTGTGCAAAGGCGCTACTTGTGTCGTGCAGGGACATCTTGAATGCTGTGACGATGATGGTGGAAATTGTAGCAAGTACGAGCGACGCAAGGAACAGCACTGGGCTGATGAAGAGTAGCACAACGAGGGCCGACACAAGCAATCCCCCATGCTCAAGGATGCCGGTTACGGCATTCATGAACCACATGGCAAGACCGTTCGCATCATCATCTAGGCGTCGGCGCCACCAGGCGGGGTCGTAGCCCTCAAAGAAGACGACCGGTAGGTGCTGGATGTGGCTTGTGGCATGGCGCTCAATACTGTAGGAGGTGTCTGCCTCGATATGCGTATAGAGAAGAGAGGACACGTACCAACAGAATGCCTGGAATACGTAGACCACGGTTAGGAGGGCACAGAGTCTGCCGAAGGCGGCAAGATCCATAGACGTATCGACTAGGTTATTGATTACAATGCCTGTGACGTAAGGGAGTGCGACGGAACATGCCATGGCAAGAAGACAGAGCACGGCATACGTCAGAAGGTCTCGTTTGTTCGGGGTGCTCTGCCAACAATATGAGATAACGCTATGCATAACAGCTACCCTTCCCAACAAAATCGCTGGTGGGGACCTGTTTTCTAGAGCAATACTCAAGCCACATTAAATCATGGATATTGTATTTAGCGGCTAAACAAGAAGGGTGACCCTCATTCATGGACTGACGCGGGCATCCTCCATAGCAAATTGGGAAAATTGGGCAGTTGGCGCACTCTTCGCGCAATGGTAAGAATGAAAGCCAATTTAGCAACGGCCTAGAGGCTAGCTGGAATTTTGACAATCGGCCGCATACCTGTGTCTTATCGCCAACCGTGTCCCAGCACTTTCCAAAAGTGGCGTCCGGGTTGATTACATACGTGTCGGCCGTCACCGCATCGCAAATCCCATTGAATCTCGCGGTCAGCGGAAAGACTCTGAACTTCAAGTCGATTGCCCTTTTGTAGAAAGTACGCTCAAACTTAGCAAATTCTTCGACTGTACATAGCTCATCGTTGCTAATGGCGCAGTTTTTACCGACGTCATCAATAGGAGCGATGTATGGGAAAATCTTATTCTGCAGCCCCAATCTTGCGAAAGATTCGAGCAGGTGGATGCAGCTACTCAGGTTTGTTCGATCAACGTTCATGCGAATAGCGATATCCATATATTTGGTAGCCGTTAAGACATTGTCATAGACGCGGTTAAAAGTCGGCGATCCATTGTAGAGGCTACGGCGTGAATCATGGGTGGATGATAGGCCGTCGAGAGTAATTTGAGCTTCAGAAATGCCAAGGCTAGATAGTGTGGCGGCGGTACTCTCGGTCAGCAAGTATCCATTCGTAATGATGTCCTGCCTGATGGGGGATGAGGTGATTCGTGCCAAGCCCTCAACAAAATTGCGTATTAGCTCTCCTTCAAGAAGAGGTTCGCCACCATACCATGAGATATGCAACCTCTTGGATTCGTCATGGACGTTACGGATAAAGCGGTAGATAGCATCAATTAAGTCTGGGCTGGGGCTATATCGCTTGACCCTCTGCTCGAAGCAGTAGCTGCAGTTAAAGTTGCAAGAAGTCGTAGGGGCTATGATTAGTCTGGTCTCGCCTGTAGAGAATCGGGCTGCCTGATACTTGAGAAGTGCGAGTTGATATTCGTCTACATCATCGGCAACTAAGAACCCGCAGCGAAGGAGTTCCTCTTCGGTTTCGGACAGTGTAGATTTACCAGCACGAGGATATGACTCGATGCACGCGTAGTGGGCATCGTTAAGCGATGCCAAGGACTTCGTTAATGCATTGAATATGAGATGGTGATTGTCATTATTAACGAAAAAATTATATTTCGAAGGGATGAACATCGTTCTCCTAAATGATAGCGGTGACACGCATGAATTACGTGTCACCGCTATCGATGCTCTGGGTGCGGCGTACTAGTCTCTCTTACAAGGGTGTGATACGTGACACGAGACATCAACGGTGAGCTGATCAATGCGTTCGGGAGAAATTACTACATCCATGATTCCCTCCCCTCGATAACAGGCTACTGCAACATCACGGTAAGTTATGATATACATAGGGGATAAGAATGTAATATATCCTGCGGCTAGTGGTTCTTATGAGTTATATAAACGGTAAATCCATATAACATACTATTGTTTTCTACTTCTAAAACTACCTGACGAACGACCCCCCCTCATGCCTGCATGCGACTCATGTGATATGCGGAAGCAGGAGAGGAATCGCCCGATAAGCGCAAATTGGTGGTTGTGTATCTCGATTTGGCTCGGCCACTTTGCCCGCATTTCTGACCGTGCTGTGACCGACTCATATGTGCAATCGGCCGTCCGTATTCGTAGTACAGCCGTTCGTGAAGAAATGAGGTACCGCTCGCGGCGGTTTTCGAATCCCCGACGATTACAGCCATGCTTCAGGGGTAATACAGTTGACGTCACGAGGAACGCGCTCTGGGCGCGACCTCCATGCACCCCGGGTTATACATGGAAGCCCACCTGAACGTGGCAATCCTCCTAACGACGGCCTGCTTTGGCAGCGCCTAGCAGGCATTTATTCGTGGAGGTAGCTATGTCATTCTCTAAGGAAACGATTGGCACCATAAAGGACTCTTATGGTCTGTACATCGGCGGCAAGTGGGTCGCCTCGAAGGGTCCGGCCATCGACGTGTACTGCCCCGCCGACGGCCAAAAGCTGTCGCAGATCAGTGATGCAACCAACGACGAGGTGAACGAGGCCGTCGACGCCGCATGGAAGGCGTTCGAAACCTGGGGCAAGTCGAAGCGCTCCGAGCGCGTGCACGTGCTGCGCGCTGTCGCCGACAGGCTGGAGGAGCACGCCGAGGAGCTCGCCGAGATCGAGACTCTGGACAACGGCAAGCCCATCCGCGAGACGAGGGCCATTGACGTGGCGTACTCCATCGACCAGTTTCGCTACTTCGCCTCGCTGCTGGAGGCCGACGAGGGCGAGGTCAACAACATCGACGGCAACCTGCTGTCCCTCGTTGTGCGCGAGCCCATTGGCGTCGTGGGCCAGATTGTCCCCTGGAACTTCCCGTTCCTGATGGCCGCGTGGAAGATTGCCCCCGTGCTGGCCGCCGGTGACTGCACGGTGTTCAAGCCGTCGTCCACCACGAGCCTTTCGGTCCTGCGCTTTGCCGAGCTAACCCAGGACATCATCCCTGCCGGCGTGTTCAATGTCATCACCGGCCGCGGCGGCACCGCGGGCCAGGCGCTGCTGGACAACCCTCGCATCAGCAAGCTGGCCTTCACTGGCTCCACGGCCGTGGGCGAGAACGTGGCGCAGGCCGCCGCGCAGAAGATCATTCCCGCCACGCTGGAGCTGGGCGGCAAGTCCGCGGACATCGTGTTCCCCGACTGCCGCTGGAATCAGATGCTGGACGGCGTGCAGCTGGGTATCCTGTTCAACCAGGGTCAGGTCTGCTGCGCAGGCTCCAGGCTGTTTGTGCATGAGGACGTCTACGACAAGTTCGTGCACGACATCGTGCCTGCCTTCCAGAGCGTGAAGGTTGGCCTGCCTTGGGAGGACGACACCCAGATGGGCGCCCAGATAAACGAGAAGCAGCTGAACAAGATCCTGAACTACGTGAAGATAGGCCAGGAGGAGGGCTGCAAGGTCCTCACCGGTGGCCATCGCATCACGGAGGGCGCGCTGGGCAAGGGTGCCTTCATGGAGCCCACCATCCTGGAGGCCCCGAACAACAAGTGCCGTGTGGCCCAGGAGGAGATCTTTGGCCCGGTGGTCGTGCTGCAGAAGTTCCACGACGAGCAGGAGGTCCTGGACCTGGCCAACGACTCGAAGTACGGCCTGGCAGGCGCCGTCTGGACCACGGACATCAACCGCGCGCTGCGCGTGGCCTCCGGCGTCCACACCGGCCGCATGTGGGTGAACACCTACAACATGATCCCCGCGGGCGCGCCGTTCGGCGGCTACAAGCAGTCCGGCTTCGGCCGTGAGACCGACCACCGCATCCTGGATGCCTACAGCCAGGTAAAGAACATCATGATCAACCTGAGCGAGGCTCCCAGCGGCTTCTATCCGAAGCAGGCGTAGACCGTAGCGGGTTGGCGCAACGGGAACATATAAGCGCCTGGCGCCAGGGCATGACTCTCGGCTTAGATGCCCCGATGCCGTCGGCGCATTAAGTGCCGTGCAAGAAGAACGCGCCGGTCGGACCATGTGTCCGGCC
>JAQXQO010000128.1 GCA_029101205.1 Coriobacteriales bacterium
CGAAGTCAATGAGGGCGAGATCGTCACCATGATTGGTGCCAACGGCGCGGGCAAGTCCACCACCATGAATACCATCGCGGGCCTCATAAAGCCCGTCAGCGGCGACATACAGTTCGAGGGCAAGTCCCTCGATGGCGTGAAGCCGCACAAGATCGTCCAGTTGGGCATAGCCCTGTGCCCCGAGGGCAGGCGCGTGTTCCAGCAGATGACGGTCGAGGAGAACCTCCAGATGGGCGGCTACACCCGCACCGACTCCGAGAACGCGCAGATGCTCGACATAGTGTTCGACCGCTTCCCGCGCCTTAAGGAGCGCAGGCGTCAGGTGGCGGGCACCTTGTCGGGCGGCGAGCAGCAGATGCTGGCCATGGGCCGAGCCCTCATGAGCCGACCCAAGCTGCTGATGCTGGACGAGCCCTCCATGGGCCTGGCCCCCATCCTGGTACCGGAGATCTTCGACATCATCGAAAGCATCAACAAGCTGGGCACCACCATCCTGCTGGTCGAGCAGAACGCGTCGATGGCGCTGTCAATCGCCAACCGTGGCTACGTGCTTGAGACCGGCCGCATCGTAAAGACCGGCACCGGCGAGCAGCTGCTGCACGACGACGACGTGCGCAAGGCGTACCTGGGAGGCTAAGGCCTTCCGCGCACAGCCGGACACCTCCTGCCAGCGTGCGCTTCTTGCCTTATCATGGCACACGACAAAGCCCGCCTTCCCAAGGGAAGACGGGCTTTTGCTGTGCGGCTCGTCAGGTGGAGCAGGCACACGGAACCGATGCGATGCGAACCAATGCGAAGCTAGGCTCACATCGTTAGTGCTTTACGACAAAGAAGAGCCCCGGCTCCTAGCGTGCGGCGTCCAAGAAGGCCTTCAGCAGGTCGTCGAACTTGTCGTAGGCGGGGATGTCGGGATTTGCCGCGGCGATGGCGGGCGTGGTGCGAAAGAGGAAACCCGCCTTGCTGGCGCGAATCATGTCGAGGTCGTTGTACGAGTCACCCGTGGCGATGGTCTCGAAGCCCATGGACTGCAGGCCACGCACGGTTGTCAGCTTGGACTGCGGACAGCGCATGCGAATGCCCTGCACCATGCCGTCTGCGCTGACGTCCAGCGAGTTGCAGAACAGCGTGGGCCAGTTCAGCTTTTTCATCAGCGGGCGGGCGAACTCCTCGAACGTGTCGGAGATGATGATGACCTGCATCTGCTGGCGCAGCTGGTCCAGGAACTCGCGAGCGCCGGGCAGGGGGTCTATGGTGGCGATGACGTCCTGGATCTGGGGCAGGCCCAGGCCGTGCTGCCTTAGCACGTCGATGCGAAATGCCATGAGCTTCTGGTAGTCAGGCTCGTCTCGCGTGGTGCGACGCAGCTCCGGTATGCCGGTGGCCTCCGAGAAGGCGATCCAGATCTCGGGCACGAGCACGCCCTCCATGTCCAAGCACGCTACGTTCATGGTTCCTCCTGTGGTCTTGGCGCCCGTGGGCGCGTGTTGCCGAACTGAGGCGCGGCCCGGACCAATCTGGTACAGGCCGCGAGGTTGTCACGATACCTAGTCCTTCTCTACCTGGACGGACGTGCCGAAGGTGTTGGCGCGCAGCGTGCGCACCCACATGCCCGGCACCGTGCCGTCCACCGCCTCGGCCACGCGCGCGGCCGACTCGTCGCCGTCCGCGATGGCCAGCATGGTGGAGCCCGAGCCCGAGATGACGAAGGCGCTGGCGCCCGCGTCCAGGCTGGTCTGACGCAGACGCTGGTAGTCGGGAATCAGCTTGCTGCGGTAGGGCTCGTGCAGGTGGTCCTCGCAGCAGCGGCCCGCCAGCTGGGCGTCACCCTTCATAAGCGCCTGCACCATGGCGACGCAGCGGCCCATCTGCCAGGTGGCCGTCTGCAGCGGCACGCTTTGGGGCAAAACCTTGCGCGCCTCGCTGGTCAGCACCTGGTAGGGGGGAGCCATGCAAACGAAGCGCAGGTTGGGAGCCACGTTCCATCGCAGGGCGCACGTCTGGTCGCCCTCTACGAACGAGCTCACCAGGCCGCCCCTGATGGCGGGGGCCACGTTGTCGGGATGGCCCTCCAGACGCGTGGCCAAATCCAGGGCCGACTCCTTGTCGTAGCCCGAGCCGTGGAGCACCTGGGCGGCCGCTATGCCTGCCACGACGCAGGTGCTGCTGGAACCCAGGCCGCCCGAGGAGGGTATGGGGGAGTAGATGCCTATGCACAGGGGCGTGGGCTCTGCGCCCAGCTGGCGACAGGCCGCCTGGTAGCTGGTCCACACCAGGTTGTCGGGACCCTGCCACTTCGGTGCGCAACCGCTGATCTGCAGCTGGGACGACGGAGAAAACATGAACGTGGCCGTGAGGTCCAGGGCAAGGCCCAGGACGTCAAAGCCCACGCCCACGTTGGCAGAGGTTGCAGGCACTCGCACGGTGATGCGCTGAGGTGCGGGTGCCTGCTGCAGGCTGTTGCCGTTGTGCATGCTGGATGGACCCATCTAGGCGAAGACCCTGCTGCAGGCGGACTCCACGAACGAGCCCATCTGGTCGCGGTCGCACACGTCCAGGTGCAGCTCGGTGGCGTCGCGCAGGCTGGACAGCTGCTGCGGGGCCTTCGTGGAGGTCAGCTGGGACAGCTCGTCCATGCACTGGAAGTCGCCCTTGCCCTGCGTGTCCACGCCCAGGGCTGCCAGGACGTCGGCCGAGAATTTGTAGGCGCTGGCGGTCGAGAGGCACACGCGCTGCCTGCCCTCGCTGGGCCTGCAGTCCAGGACCGTCTTTGCGACGGCGGTGTGCGTGTCGATGAGGCGGTGCTCCTGCTCCCAGGTCTGGCGGATGGTGGCGCGGGTGGCGTCGTCGTCGGCAAAGCCGCAGGCGAAGGTCTGGTGCAGGCGTTCCAGGATCTTCTGGCTCACCGTGTAGGAGCCGTCCTTCGCCAGGCTGTCCATGTAGCTGGCCACCAGCTCGCAGTCGCCGTCGGACAGGTAGTACAGCAGGCGCTCCAGGTTGGAGGACACCAGGATGTCCATGGAGGGAGAGATGGTCTTTATGAACGGGCGCCTGCGGTCGTAGGTGCCGGTGGTGATGAAGTCGGTCAGGACGTTGTTCGCGTTCGAGGCTACGATGAGCCTGCCCACGGGAAGGCCCATGCGCTTGGCGTAGTAGCCGGCCAGGACGTCGCCGAAGTTACCCGTGGGGACGCAGAAGTCGATGGCGTCGCCCTGGGCGATGGCGCCGGCGGCCACCAGGCGCGCGTAGGCGTAGAAGTAGTACGTGACCTGGGGCACCAGGCGTCCCACGTTGATGGAGTTCGCGCTGGAGAGGACCGTGTTCTTCTGGGCTAGGCGCTGCGCCAGCTCGCGGTCGGCAAAGATGTGCTTGACCTCGGTCTGCGCGTCGTCGAAGTTGCCGCGGATGCCGCACACGGCCACGTTCGAGCCGCGCTGGGTCACCATCTGAAGGCGCTGGATGTCCGACACCTTTCCGGCGGGGTAGAACACGGTGACGCCCGTGCCCTCGACGTCGGCAAAGCCCTCCAGGGCCGCCTTTCCGGTGTCGCCCGAGGTGGCGGTCACGATCATGACGTTGCGACCGCTGCCTGCGGTCTTGCGCGCGACGCTCATCAGGCGCGGCAGCATCTGCAGGGCCACGTCCTTGAAGGCGCAGGTGGGGCCGTGGTACAGCTCCAGCAGCCAGTCGTCGCCCAGGGGCGAGACGGGCGTGACCTCGGGGGTGTCGAAGTTCTGTGCGTAGGCGTGGCTGACGCACCAGGAAACCTCGTCGGGCGTGTAGTCGCCCAGCAGGGCGCCCAGCACCATGCTGGCCACGTCGTGGTAGCTTCCCGCGCACACGCGCGAGAGGTCCAGCTTCGACTGTCCGACGGCATCGCTGACATAGAGGCCGCCGTCAGGCGCGATGCCTGCCAGAATAGCTTGCTTGCTTGTTACGGAATCGCTCTGGCTGCGCGTGCTGTGGTACAAAATGCTCACTGTACGCTCCTTCTGCCCTTGTGGCTGCGGTTTTTAGGCCATATACGACCATAATATGCCCTAGTAATCCGGTATCGGAGCTACTTCACACACTGGAAAGATTGGATCAGGATGAAGATTGCCGTTCTTGGCTTTGGCACCGTGGGCCGCGGCGTGGTCAACATCATCGAGGACCGCGTTCCGCAGGTGCAGGTGGCTCGCATTCTGGAGCTCCCCGATCGCTGCGTCGAGCCGCGCATGACGCCCAACTTCGACGACATCGCGAACGACCCCGAGATCGAGGTCGTCGTCGAGTGCATGGGTGGCCTTGAGCCCGCCCATACGTTCATCTGCATGGCCCTCACCGCGGGCAAGTCCGTCGTCACCTCAAACAAGGCCGTCGTGGCCGAGTACTTTGAGGAGTTCGTCAACCTGGCGAACGCACACGACGCCGGCTTCCTCATCGAGGCGTCGGTGGGCGGCGGCATCCCCTGGATCGCCAGCATCGCGAAGGTGCGCCGCGTCGACGAGGTGTCCACCTTCTCGGGCATCATGAACGGCACGACGAACTATATCATCGACTCCATGGCAAAGCAGGACCTGGACTTCGACATCGCCCTGGGCCGCGCGCAGGAGCTGGGCTACGCGGAGCGCGACCCCTCAGCCGACATCGACGGCATCGACGTCAGGAACAAGACGATCATCTCAGCCAGCGTGGCGTTCGACGTCGCTTGCACGAAGGACCTGCCCGTTACCGGCATCCGCACGCTGACGAAGCGCGACATGGCCATGTTCAGGCAGAAGGGCCTGCAGGTAAAGCTGTTCGGCCGCGGCGTCCAGCGCGACGGCAGCTACGCCGTGGCGGTGGAGCCCGTGGCGGTGCCCCGCGACTCCATGGAGGCGGCGGTGCCGTCCAACTTCAACCTGGTCTCGCTTGAGGGCACCACGGTGGGCCCGCTGAAGTTCTACGGCCAGGGCGCCGGCAGCCTGCCCACCGGCAACGCCATGGTGCAGGACGTGCTGGACGTGGCCGCCCACGTGCAGCCCCGCTACGACTTCTCGCGCGGGCTCACGTACGACCCCACGCTTCTGACCAGCAGCTACGTGTTCCGCACCAGCGTGGACGCACCCCAGTCGGCGGAGTGGTACGCCACCGACGCGTGGCTGGTGCACCACCTCAGTGCCGTGGACGCCCACAAGCTCTTCGAGCAGGTCCAGGCACGCGACCCCAAGGCCTTTATGGCTGCCATCTCCAGGGAGGACTAGTTTCGTCATGATAAAGGTTGCAAAGTTCGGAGGCTCCAGCGTCGCCAGCGCCGAGCAGTTCCGCAAGGTAAAGCGCATCGTCGAGATGGACCCCGAGCGCAAGTTCGTCGTGGTCTCCGCAGCGGGCAGGCGCCACAAGGGCGACAACAAAATCACCGACCTACTTCTGCTGGTGAACGCCCACATCGAGTACCACGTGGACTGCACCTCCCTGTTGGCCACCATCGAGGAACGCTTCCTCGACATCGCCAAGGAGCTGGGCCTGAACTTCCCCGTCGCCGAGGAGTTTGCCAAGTTCGCCAACGAGATAAAGACCTACTCGCCCGAGTACGTCGTGTCGCGTGGCGAGTGGTTCACGGGTCAGCTGATGGCCGAGTACCTGGGCATGCCGTTCGTGGACGCCGCCGATGTCGTCGTGTTCCACCACAACGGCAAGGTCGACATGGAGCGCACGCAGGCCCGCGTGCGCGAGGCCGTCGTGCGCAACGGCGGCTCGTTCCTGCTGCCCGGCTTCTACGGCGCCACGGTGGACGGCACCATAAAGCTGTTCGAGCGCGGCGGCGGCGACATCACGGGCGCCATCCTGGCGCGCTGCCTGGATGCTAGCCTGTACGAGAACTGGACCGATGTCTCGGGCTTCCGGGCCGCCGACCCGCGCATCGTCGACAACCCGCGTGGCATCCACCGCATCACCTTCGAGGAGATGCGCGAGCTGTCCTACATGGGCGCCTCGGTGCTGCAGGAGGACGCCATCTTCCCCGTGCGCGAGGTCAACATCCCCATCCAGATCAAGAACACGAACCAGCCCGACGACTTCGGTACCATCATCCGCGAGAACACGTCCGAGCATGCCCGCGAGCACCTGATCACCGGCATCGCCGGCAAGAAGGACTTCATGGCCGTGCACGTGCAGAAGGCCCACATGTCCAACGAGGTGGGCACCGTGCGCAAGGCTCTGTCGGTCTTCGAGCGCTATGGCGTGTCCATCGAGCACATCCCGACGGGCGTCGACTCGTTTGCCGTCGTGGTGAACGGCGCCGACGTGAAGGACACCATCTACTCCATCGTGTCCGACATCCAGCAGGAGGTACAGCCCGACTCCATCAACGTGGTGGACGGCCTGGCTCTGATCTCGGTTGTCGGCCGCAACATGAGCCGCCGCGCCGGCACCTCGGGCCGCATCTTCGGCGCCCTGGGTAACGCGGGCATCAACATCCGCATGATCACCCAGAGCTCCCAGGAGATCAGCATTATCATGGGCGTCAGCAACGCCGACTTCGAGCGCGCCATCCGTGTGATCTACGACCAGTTCGGCCAGGACGTGGTCGAAAACAAGGGCACGCAGATTCAGTAACCTAGCATGCCTCACCCCCGTGGGTTGGGGGAGGGGGCAAAGGAGGACTCATGAGCAAGACCGTAGCAATCCTGGGCGCAACGGGCGTCGTGGGGACGCAGATGCTCCAGTGCCTGGAGGAGCGCAACTTCCCGGTGGACAAGCTGGTGCCCCTGGCCAGCGCCCGCTCCGTGGGCAAGACCGTGAAGTTCCACGGCGAGGACGTGCCCGTGGTCGAGGCCGCACCGGACGCGTTCGAGGGCGTCGACATCGTCCTGGGCGCCGCGGGCGACCCCGTGGCCAAGGCGCTTCTGCCCGAGGCCGCAAAGCGTGGCGCCGTGTGCGTGGACAACAGCCACGCGTTCAGGCTGGACCCCGACGTGCCCCTGGTGGTGCCCGAGATCAACGCTGCCGACATTGCGAACCACCCGCGCAACCTCATTGCCAACCCCAACTGCGCCACCATCATCGGTCTGGTTCCCACCTACCCGCTGCATCAGGCGGCGGGTCTCAAGCGCATGATCGTCTCGACCTACCAGGCCGCGTCCGGCGCCGGCATGCCCGGCCTGCGCGAGCTGGAGCGCGAGATGGGCATCGTTGCCAACGGCGGGCAGATGGGTGACACCAGCCCCTTCGCCTACCAGCTGGCGGCA
>JAQXQO010000129.1 GCA_029101205.1 Coriobacteriales bacterium
TGGAAGATCATCCCCACGCGACGGCGCAGGTCCACGGGGTCAACGCCGGGAGCATAGATGTCGTGCCCGTCCAGCGACATGAGACCCTCCTCGCGCGTGCCCTCGATGAGGTCGTTCATGCGGTTCATGCAGCGCAGAAACGTCGACTTGCCGCAACCCGACGGCCCGATGAACGCCGTGACCTTGCGCGGCGCTATGTCCAGGGTGACCCCGGAGAGCGCATGGAAGTCGCCGTACCAAAAGCTGAAGTCCTCTACGTGTATTCCCTCGCCCTGGGCGTTCTTGGGCGCATGGCGATAGACGGTCACGCTACTTCCCTCCCTTTTGTCTGGCACCGCGCTTCGATATGTAGCGCGCAAAGAGGTTGAAGGCCAGGATCATGATCATCAGCAGGAGCGCCGTTCCGTAGGCGGCCCCCATGTTTATGCCGTCGTTGGCAAGAAGGTACAGGTGCACGGGCATCGAGCGGCCCGAGTCCAGGGGCGTCACGGGCAGGTTGACCGCCTGGCCCATGGTGTACAGCACGATGGCGGTCTCGCCGATGGCGCGGCCGATGGCCAGCACGATGCCGGTGGCTATCCTGGGGAGGGCCGCGGGGAGCACGACCCTGCTCACGACCTGCCACTTCGTCGCACCCAGGCCGTAGGCGCCCCACCTGATGAAGCGGGGCACGGAGCGTATGGCGTCCTCGGTGGTCCTCATGATCAGCGGCAGCATCAGCAGGGCCAGCGCCAGGGCCGCCGACAGCATGGACAGGCCGAAGCCACAGGCCTCCACGAATACGGCGTAGCCAAAGAGGCCCATCACAATGGAGGGCACGGAGGCCAGGGTGTCGGTGGCGTAGCGTATGAAGTCGACCAGGCGCCCCTGGTGGGCGTACTCCGCCAGGTACACGGCGGCCAGGACCGCCACGGGAGTGGCGAACAGCGTCGCCAGCCCCGTCACGTACAGCGTCGACACGATCGTGGGGAATATGCCGCCCTCGGAGTTGACGCCCTGGGGCCAGGTAAAGATGAAGGCCGGCGTTATCTGCGGGGCGCCGTTCACGACGACGAAGCCTATGATCAACAGCAGGATCGCCGTCGTGACGAAGCCCGCGGCACTGAACACGGCGGTCATGATGCCGTCCGTCGCGTTTCTCGAGACGCGCGGCCTGTGCGCACGGTCCAGACGGCTCCTGATGAACTGGGCCGAGCTCTGCTGGGCGCTGACGGCAGAGGCGTCGGTCGCCGACGGCCCCTCCGCCACGGAGCGCGCGTCCTTCTGGGCCACGGGCGTCGCAGGTCGGGAGGCCTCGCGTTCGCGCCGCTCGCTGCGGCCCGTGATGATGCGGACGATGCCCACCAGGCAGGCGGAGATGACGTACAGCACGACGCCCATGCCAAACAGGGCGGCCCGGTGCAGGCCCGACGAGTATCCCATGTCGAGGGCAATCTGGCTGGTGAGCGTGGCCACGGGGCTGGTGATGGAGCGCGGGAACACGGGCGCGTTACCCACGATCATGAGGACTGCCATGGTCTCGCCGATGGCGCGCCCCATGCCCAGGACGATGGCGTTCACGATGCCGACCTTCGCCGCGGGCAGCACGACCTTGTAGATGGTCTGCCAGCGGGTGGCGCCCATCGAGTAGGACGCCTCGCGCACCCCCGGGTCCACCGAGTTCAGCGCGTCCATCGACAGCGTGGTGATGGTGGGAACAATCATGATGGCCAGCACGAGCCAGGCGGTCAGGGCGCCGAAGCCAAGCCCTCCCGAGGCTCTTGCGATGACGGGGCGCAGCACCACCAGGCCAAAGAATCCATAGATGACCGACGGTATGCCGGCCAGGAGGTCTACGGCGGTGCTCACCACGCGCGTGACCCTGCGCGAGGCAATCTGCGTCAGGTAGACGGCGCAGCCCACGGCCAAGGGCACTCCTATAACGAGTGCGCCCACGGTCACCAGGGCTGAGCCCGCCAGGAGCGCCATGATGCCGTAGCGCCCCTCGGACGGCGCCCAGGTGGACCCAAAGAACTCCCCCAGCCCGATGTCGGTAAAGACGGGAAGCGACTTGGCCAGGGTAAACACGAATATGAGGGCCACCGCGGCCACGGCTATGAGCGCGCACAGCAGAAACAGGTCCTTCAGCAGGCCTTCCCGCACGTACGTGGCATGGTCCATCAGCTTCATCTGGCGGGTGCTGCGCTTCAGCGCCTCGTCCTTGTTTGGTTCGATGTCGCCGATGTGCGGCGGCACCTGCAAGCCGTCCAGGAGCTCGTCGCGCTCCTCTTGCTCGCGCTCTTCCGCGTCGCTCATTGGCCATCCCCTCCCTGCGCGGCTTCACCGCTCGAGGCGGTCAGGTCCCAGCTGATGGGGATGTAGCCCGCGTCCTCGATGGTCTGGGTCATGTCGTCCGAGAGGACGTACATGATGTAGTCGTGCGCCACGCCCTGCGGGTCTCCGTTGGTAAAGAAGTACAGGTCGCGCGAGATGGGGTACGCCCCGCTGCTGACGTTGTCCTTCGTGGCCTCCGCCCCGTCCACGGTGAGGGTTTTCACGGTCGTGGTGGCGTAGTCGCTCTGCACGAAACCGATCGAGATGTATCCGATGGCGCCCGCAGAGCGGCTGACCACGTCTCGCACCTGGCCCGTGCCGGGCAAGACGGCGGCGCTGCGGTCGAAGTCCTCTCCGCGCATGACGATAGAGCGAAACGCCTCGCGCGTGCCGGAGGCCTCGTCGCGGTTGACCAGCTGGATGGCCATGTTGGGACCGCCGAGCTCATCCCAGTTCGTGATCTTTCCGGCATATATGTCGCGCAGCTGGTCCAAGGTGACGTTTTGCACCGGGTTGGAGTCGTTCACGATGATGGCGATGCCGTCGTGCGCGATGACCGTCGACACCAGCTCGTGGCTGGCCTCCTCGGGCGTCAGGTCCCGGCTGGAGCTGGCGATGTCCGCTGTGCCGCTGATGACGGCCTCGATGCCGGCGGATGACCCCAGGCCGGACACAAGGACCTGGTTTCCGGTCTTCGCCTGGAACTTCTCGGCAGCGATCTCGGCGATGGGCAGCACGGTGGTGGAGCCCGCCACCGTGATGGTGGTCTTCTGGCCGCCGCTTTGTTCGGATCCCCCACCGCACCCAACGAGCGTCAGCGAGAGCAGCAAGGGCACCAGGGCCAGTAGCCAACAGAGCCGTCGCGGCCGCGGATGGCCCTTCCTCCTGGGCTTTCCCTTCCCCGCCTTTGATGAGCGCATGGGCCCGCCTCCCTTGCTCCCAGCCGGTGACTCCCGAGTTTCGATGCAGTGCGTCGCCAACGATGCAGTGCGCCGCCAACCTTCTGCGTGCGTGGCGAGTGCTCGTGGGCTTGACGCTCATGCGGTCTGCGCACGCGCGGCTACGCACGTGTGGCCAATCGCTCGGCGACCGACACGTCACGCAGCCGCCACAAGACGCTGCCGCTGCAATACACAAGCACGCCTGCGACCTTACATTTCTCATACATACATATTCGCAGACATTTTTCCCAGGCTGGCGGCGAAATTTCTTAATGCACCAGCGCATTTCCGTTATCGGACAGCAAGGGGCACCTAACGAGCGAGTCCACCTCACGAGCAGGGGCTGCCGGCCCCAGCGGCGGTAGACTACTCCGACTGGGCGACGCGCTCGGCGTCCTCCTGCAGCAGCGTGTCGGCCAATTCCAGGTACTCCTGCACCGTGGTGCAGTGCATGGCGCGGTCACGCCAGTACGACGCGTTGGGCATGCCCTTGACGTACCATCCGGCCAGGCTGCGGGCACGGGCCAGGTGGGCGTGCGTGGCGTCCAAGAGGCGCACCTGGCAGGCGAACGCAGCCAGCCTCTGTGCCGCCGTAGGCTCGACGGGCTCCTGACCGGCCAGGATGCGTCGCGCGTTGGCGAACGCCCACGGGTTGCCGTAGCTGCCTCGGGCCACCATGACGGCGGTGGCACCAGTCTGCCGCAGCATGCGGGCCGCCTCGCGGGGACCCGTGACGTCGCCGGAGCCTATGACGGGGATGCCTACCGCGTCGGCCACGCGGTCGACGCAGCCCCAGTCTGCCTGCCCGCGGTACAGCTGGCTGGCGGTGCGCCCGTGCACGGCAACGGCTGCGGCACCCGCCTGCTCCATAGCCTTGGCGAACTCCGGCGCCACCTCAGGCTCGCCCGTTCGGCGGGCCTTGCGGATCTTGCACGTCACGGGCACGCGGTCCTCGACGCCCTCCCTGCAGGCCCGCACAATCCGTGCGGCCAGCTCAGGGCTGTCCAGAAGCGCCGAGCCCTCGCCCTTGCGGGTGACCTTGGGCACGGGACAGGCCATGTTTATGTCGATGAGGACCAGTCGGTCCCCCAGCCTCTGCAGCACCTGGGCCGCCGCCTCCTGGAACTGCTGCGGCTTCGAGCCGAACAGCTGCACGCAGATGTCAGGCTCGACGTCTGCCGGCTCGACGAGCTCCCATGTCTTCGCACCCTCGTAGTGGATGCCCGCCACCGACACCATCTCGGTGTAGGCGCCTGCCGCTCCGCCTGCTCGGGCCATGATGCGATACGCCGCGTCCGTGACGCCAGCCATGGGTGCCATGAGGAAGGGATTCTGCCGCAGGCGCTGGCCCAGCGGCTGGTCGGGCGTGCCGGGGAAGGGCTCCAGGTTGCTGGCCAATCCGGCCGCGGGAGCCGCCTCCCACAGTATCTGAGCCGCGTCGGCCGTCGAGTCGTACGAGACATCCGGCAGCCTGTCGTTGTGTCCCCAGTGGTTGCGAGACCCCGTCACTGGTCGTCCACCTTCAGAACGGCAAGGAACGCCTCCTGCGGCACCTCGACGGAGCCGATGGCCTTCATGCGCTTCTTGCCCTCCTTCTGCTTTTCGAGCAGCTTGCGCTTGCGGCTGATGTCGCCGCCGTAGCACTTGGCGAGCACGTCCTTGCGGTGCGCCTTCACGGTCGAGCGGCTGATGATCTTGTTGCCGATGGCGCCCTGGATGGGCACCTCGAACTGCTGGCGCGGGATGATCTCCTTGAGTTTGTCGCAGAGACTTCTCGCCATGTCGTAGGCCCGGTCACGTGGGACGATGAACGAGAGAGCATCCACCTCCTCGCCAGCAAGAAGGATGTCCAGCTTTACGAGG
>JAQXQO010000130.1 GCA_029101205.1 Coriobacteriales bacterium
GGGCCTTCGAGTCGTCCAGGCGGAAGTCGCGGAAGCGGTCGGCGTAGCGCTCGTTGTTCGGCAGGATGTAGCGCCGCACCTCGTCGTCGCTGAAGCCCATGCGACCGGCCACGTAGCGCGCGCAGTCGTACGTGCCGGCGTCGTTCTGGCTGGCGAAGTGGTAGGCGCCGCTGGGCAACTGCACGATGGCGCCGAACTGGTCGGCCAGGCGCTGCGCGTAGGTCATGCAGCGCTTCTCGCGCACGGTGAAGGGCGTGGGGGTCTGCGTACGCAGGGCGCGCAGCACGTTCAGTACGAGGCCGGGAGACGGCTTCACGTGCGGCAGGGGCAGGCCGAACATCCACGAGAGGCGCAGGATGACGTAGTCGTCCATGTTCTGGCGCATCCAGGCGTCCACCTGGGCCTTCTGCTGGCCGTAGCGCGTGACGCTGAGGGGCTCCTCGGTCTCGGCGAAGGGGCCGGGCACGGACTTGCCGTTGTAGATCTGCTCGGTACTGATGAACAGCATGCGCTTGTGGCGCGCCTGGCACACCTTTGCGATCTCGATGGCAGAGTCGCAGTTCACGACGCTGGTGCCTGCGGGGTCGGCCTCGCACACGGCGGTCGTGGCGATGGCTGCCGTATGGAACATCACGTCGAAGTCCAGATGGCTGAAGTAGTCGTGCACCTGCGCGGGGTTGGTGTAGTCGACGTCGGAGCGCAGAACGGGCACGAACTCGAAGCGGCCCTGGTTGTACGTTTGAATCAGGCTGGCCAGGTAGCCGTGCGAGCCGGTGATGGCGATTCTTTTCCTTCTCATGCGGTGCCCCTACAGGTCCAGGGAGTCGACGCCGTCGCGCTCCATGCGGGCACGGATCTCCTCGATGATGGGGATGCCGGCCGAGCAGCCGATGCGCGTGGCGCCCGCGCGCACCATGTCCAGGAACGTGTCGGCGTCGCGGATGCCACCGGCAGCCTTCACCTGCACGTTGGGGCCCACGTTGGCCTTCATCAGGCGCACGTCCTCCAGGGTGGCGCCGCCCTTGCCGAAGCCGGTGGAGGTCTTCACGAACGTGGGGCCAACCTCGCGGGCCACGCGGCACAGGCCCAGCTTCTGCTCCTGGTTCAGGTAGCAGCACTCAAAGATGACCTTCGAGGGGACGCCGGCCTCGCGGCACACGTCCACGATGGTCTGCATCTCGCGCTTGACGTAGTCCCAGTTGCCCGCGCGCACCTGCGTCAGGTTCACGACGTAGTCGATCTCGTTTGCGCCGTTGGCAAGGGCGTCCTTGGTCTCGAACTCCTTTGCGGCAATGGAGGTCTGGCCCAGCGGGAAGGCTATGGCCGCGCCGGTGTCGATGTCGGTGCCGGCAAGCTGCTGCGAGCAGAACGCCGACTGGGTCTGGTTCACGGCGACCATGCGGAAGTGGTAGCGCTTCGCCTCGTCGCACAGCTTGCGCATGTCGTCCTCGGTGGCGTCGGCGTGCAGGTTGGTGTGGTCCACCAGGCGGCACAGGTCGTCCAGGGTGTACTTCATGGGCTGCTCCTCTCGATGGTGCCGGACTGGTGGGGGCTGGCGCCCGCAGACCGTCGCATCGCGCGGGGCGTCGTAGGAATGCCGCTATCCGTCCGGCCGTTGCTGACGTGGCCATTCTGAGCGCAAGCGCTCTAGATTGCATGCACAACTGTGATTCAGATTCTGACCCATAGGCGGGCGGCTGGGTTTCCACGGCCGGCGTCGGTAGCCGTGGTTTCGATTCGTTGTCTTGGCTGCCCATCAGGAAGCGAGCCCATACCGGAAGGCACTAGAATATAAGCCTTGCAATTGAGTGAGGAGGTGTCGGGTCCGCGCGCCTCCCTTGGCGATCAAGAAGAAAAGAAGGACTGCGATGCACTTCTCGAAAAGGCTGGATTTGTTTGGTGACGAGGTGTTCGCGGCGCTGAACGAGCGCCGGCGCCAGCTGGAAGCCCAGGGCCGCGAGGTCATTGACCTCTCGGTGGGCACGCCCGACTTCGCTCCGCCCCAGCACGTGATCGACGCCCTGATCAACAGCGCGCGCGACCCAGAGAATTGGAAGTACTCGCTGCACGACAAGCCCGAGCTGCTGCAGGCCGTGTGCGACTACTACGCCAGCCGCTACGACGTGCACGGCATCACGCCCGACATGGTCATGAGCGTTGCCGGCACGCAGGAGGGCATGAGCCACGTGTGCAGCGCCCTGGTGGACCCGGGCGATGTGGCGCTGGTGCCCGACCCGTGCTACCCGGTGTTTCGCAACGGCAGCCTGCTGGCCGGCGCCAAGCTGGCGTTCTATCAGATGACGGCACAGAACGACTTCAGGCCTGACGTCTCGCAGATTCCCGAAGACGTGGCCGACGCCGCGAAGTACATGGTGGTGTCGCTGCCTGCGAACCCCGTGGGCTCGGTGGGCACGCCGCAGATGTATCGCGACATCATCGCCTTTGCGAAGGCGCACGACATCGTGGTCATCCACGACAACGCCTACTCCGACATCGTGTTTGACGGGCCTGCGGGCGGCAGCTTCCTCAGCTACCCCGGCGCGCTGGACGTGGGCGTGGAGTTCCTCTCGCTGTCGAAGTCCTACAATGTGACGGGATGCCGCCTGAGCTTCCTGGTGGGCCGCCCCGACATCGTGGCCGCCACGCGCAAGCTCCGTAGCCAGGTGGACTTTGGCATGTTCCTGCCCGAGCAGGACGCGGCAATTGCCGCACTCACCGGCCCGCGCGACTCGGTGGAGCGTCAGCGCCTGCTCTACCAGGAGCGCAGGGATGCGCTCTGCGACGGCCTGGAGGCCGTTGGCTGGGAACGCCCCAACGCTCACGGGTCGATGTTCGTGTGGGC
>JAQXQO010000131.1 GCA_029101205.1 Coriobacteriales bacterium
GCCGTTGATGAAGCGGCGGGACTTGTCCGAGCCGTATGCCTTCGAGAGCTCCACGTACTCGTCGATGCTGACGGCCGTAGCGACCTCCTCGACGAACAGCATCTCGTACAGGGCCAGGCGCAGGAGGTTCCTGTCGACCACGGGCATGCGGTCGATGGTCCAGTTGTTGGCGGTCTGGGCGATGATGGCGTCCAGCGTCAGCTTCTGCGCGGCGACGCCGCGAGCCAGGGACTCGCCGAACTCGTCCAGCGGGCCGTCGGAGAGCACGTAGTCGGACGACAGCACGTCGTCTATGGTGCGGTTGTTTATCTCGGCCTGGTACAGCAGCTGCAGGGCCTGGCTGCGCGCGTTGGTGCGCGGACCAAAACGGTGGTTAGGCACGGTAGGTGTTACTCCTTAGGAAACACGAGGCTGTCGATGCAGACGTCCACGGACGCCACGTCCACGCCAATCTGCTCCTGGACGGCGGTGGCGACCGCAGAGCGGACCTCGCCGGCCAGGCGGGTGAAGGGATAGCCATAGAAAACGGCCCGGTGCACGCAGACCTTCAGGCGGTCGTCCTCCGTGACCTCGCAGGTCACGGACTCCTCAGGCGATGCCTGCTTGCGGGTAAAGACGGAGATCAGGTTGGAGGTGATGTCGTTTCCGCCAACCGATGCCACGCCCTCGACCCGCTGTGCCGCCAGCGCGACGATGGTGGAGACCACGTTCTTTGAAATGCTGATGCCAGAGAGCATGATTTCGTTCTGAGCCATGGGCCGTCCTTTCGAACACAACCTGGCGGCAACAAGCCGCAGTTCAGTCGCAGTTGCCCCCCCAGTATAGCGTTTGGGCGCATCCCCATGCCCTGGCCTGCCGCCAGCCGACATGGGAGACAAAAAGAAAGCGCCGCGGCACAGGTCGCGGCGCTTGTGTTTGCCACTTTCTTAGTAAGTATAGCGCGAGAAAAACGTGTCCTCACACCCATCCAGTCACTCCACAGACCGAACAGCTGGCGCGACTTGGCCTCTTCGTGCTAACCACAGCCCCGCTATGGCCGCGAGGAGCTATTCCTTGCTTGACCTTTTTCCGGTCAGCTTCTGGCCTAGCACCTTCAGGCCCGCCTTCATGACGCCACCGGCACTGGGTGCCGTCATCATGCGCTCCTGGGGGAAGTGCTCACGCACCGCGCGCAGGGTCCGGATGTTGTCGCGGGTCGAGAACTTGTACGAGCCGTTGTTGCGGGTGAAGACCTCAAAGCGCACGATCTTTCGCTTGAACATCACGAAGCCCTCGATGTGGTCAATCTCCTCCCAGGGTATCTGGATGTAGTTGTCGACGTTGCGCTCGTCGTAGTACTCCAGAGCCTTGTCTCCCACCTTCATGGTGCCGTAGGAGTCCAGCACCATGAACGACTGTGCCGGTATGGAAAGGTCCGTGACACTATTCATGGACTCCTGCTGCTTCAGTACCTGCTTCACGGGTCTCCCCCTTCGTATGAAAATCGCCCGTCTCAACATAGCGCGAGACGGGCGATGCCTCAACGGTGTTCGTCAGATGAAGCCGCCAAACGAAACGGCCCCGCCGAAGCGGGGCCGCAATGCGATGCGCCTTACATGAAGTTGAGGACGCGGCCAATGATACCAAAGGCGAAGAGGCCCAGGATGATGGCGATAGGCGAAACCTTCTTCTTCAGCAGCGAGCAGCACAGCATGGTGATGCCCAGAGCGGCGAGGCCAGGAAGCAGCTGGTCCAGGTTCGCCTGCAGGGTGACGGTCTTCGTCGCGCTCAGCGCGGTGGAGCCGATGGAGTCGTACTGGGTCAGGGCCGCCTTGATGCCGTCAGCACCGGAAGGCAGGTTGTCCCAGTCGATGTAGGCACCGGACTGCTGCGGAATCTGAGCGACGACCGGGGTGAACTTGACGGACACCCAGCGCTCGACCAGCGCGCCGATGATGAACATGCCCAGGATGGACGCGCCCTCGGTGACCTTGCCCAGCATGCCGCCGGAGAGGTCCTTTGCGATGGAGGTGCCCACGCTGTAGCCCCACTCCTGCGTCTTCCACAGGAAGGCCAGGCGAATGACGTTCCAGAGGACGAAGAACAGGATCGGGCCCACGATGGAGCCGGCCAGAGCCAGCGATGCTCCCAGAGCGCCCAGGATAGGACGGACCGTGTACCAGAACACAGGGTCGCCGACGCCTGCCAGGGGGCCCATCAGGCCGACCTTAACGCCCTGGATAGCGACGTCGTCGATGGGGGCGCCGTTTGCGCGCTCCTCCTCCATTGCCAGCGTAACGCCGATAACGGGGGCAGACACGTAGGGGTGCGTGTTGTAGAACTCCAGGTGGCGCTTCAGTGCCGCAATCTGGTCCTCCTTCTTGGGGTACAGGACCTTGATGGCGGGAATCATGGAGTAGCACCAGCCACCGTTCTGCATACGCTCGTAGTTCCAGGAGCCCTGCAGGTACTGGTGACGAATCATGACCTGCTTACGAACCTTCTTGTCCAGATGGAACTGGCCAGTGGTTGCGGCTGCGGTATTCTCTGCCATTTGTTATCACACTCCCTTTGTGGCCTAGTAGTTGTCCAGGATGTCGCCCAGAGGATCGCTCGAGCCAGCGGCGGCAGCGCCGGCGCCAGACTTGGCAAGACCCTTCAGGTACAGGTAGATGATGGCGAAGCAGATGCCGATGATGCCGAGGGCAATCAGGGTGAGCTCGGACAGGGAGGCCAGAACAAAGCCGATCAGGAAGAAGGGCCAGACCTCCTTGGTGGCCATCATGTTGATGACCATGGCGTAGCCGACTGCAGCAACCATGCCGCCGCCGACTGCCATGCCGCCGGTCAGCCATGCGGGCATGGCGTTCAGGGCGTTGGTAACGACCTCAGCGGGGATGACGCACAGGCAAGCAGCGGGGATGGCGATACGCAGGCCCTGCATGCAGATGGCCGCGATCTGCCAGCGGTCGATGCCTGCCATGTCATCCCTCTCAGCGCAGGCATCCATGCCGTGAACCATTGCGGTTGCGATGGTACGGCAGACCATCGTCAGGAACAGGCCTGCGACGGACAGCGGGATTGCCAGTGCGATAGAGGTGTTGATGGCGTCGGTAGCGTTGGCGCTGCCGCCGTTCAGAGCCAGCACCATGATGATGGCGGAGGCCACAGAGGCCAGGGCGGCATCAGGTGCGACTGCGGCGCCGATGTTTGCCCAGCCAAGGGCAATCATCTGCAGGGAGCCACCCAGGATAATGCCCTCCTGCAGGTGGCCGGTCACGAGGCCGATCAGGGTGCAGGCCACCAGCGGCTGGTGGAACTCCCATTCGTCCAGAATGCCCTCCATGCCCGCCAGGAACGCAACGATGATGACGAGCACAATGTTAATTGGGTTCATAGTTCCCTCCTTTGGGCTACTTGGCGGCCAGCTCGGCCTTAGCCTTCTTCATGAGCTCGTCGAAGTTCTCGGCCTTGTCGGCAGGGACCTTGCGGACGTCGAACGTAACACCGTGCGACTTGATCTTCTCGAGCGTGTCGACGTCGTTCTGGTCCATGGCGAGTGCCTGGGTGACGACGACCTTCCCCTCGGAGTGAGCCATAGAGCCAAGGTTCAGCTCCTTGATGGGCACGCCGCCCTCGATGGCGCGCAGGGCGTCCTGCGGCGTCTCGAACAGCAGCATGGCCTTCGTGGCGCCGAAGCGAACGTCGTGTGCGACCTCGATGATCTTCGACAGGGGCACGACGTGCACCTTGACTCCTGGAGGCGCAGCCTGGACGATCATGGTCTTGCGCAGCTCGTCGTGCGAGACGGCGTCCGAGCAGACGATGATGCGGTCGGGGCTGACCTGCTTCGTCCACGTAGTGGCCACCTGGCCATGCAGCAGACGGGTGTCAACGCGCGCGAAGGCAATCTTGATGTGGCCATCGCCCAGCACCGTGCCCGGCGGGATGGTGCCGGTGGGAGCACTGGGTGCCGCAGCCGCAGCTGCAGCGGGTGCGTCGGCAGGCTGAAGCGACTCGGGCTTGATCTTGATGCCATCCTTCGCCTCGGAGTAGATCTCCGTTGCGACGGCCGTGGCGGTGTCCGCCCCCATGCGGGCCCCATAAGCCGAGACGAGCATGGGCAGGCTCAGACCGGTCACAGCGACCCAGTCCGGCTTGTTCTCCTCGCCCAGGATACGGGAGACCTGGTTGAACGGCGTGCCGCCCCACAGGTCGACGAGGAACAGCACGTGCTCCTGGTCGTCGAAGGTGGCAATAGCATCGAGCAGCTTCTGGTGCATGTCGTCAGGGCCCATGTCAGGGGTGAGCACGACTGCGGCCACGTCCTTCTGTGGTCCGAAAATCATGCTGCCCGATTCCTTGATGCCCTCGGCGAACGCACCGTGGCTTGCTAGGACAATGCTGACCATTCTTCCTCCTTACCTTTCCTTCCTGTTTCCTACAGATCCCCTTGCGGAGAATGACGGGGACGCTTCATCTGCTCTACGCAAAGCGGCCACGTCCTCTCCACATCAGGTTCACACTATAATCCATTTTCCCGTATGGGTAGAGAATTGCCTTATACCGAATTGCTCTGATCAGCATTTCATGTTCAAACAACAAAACGTGCCTGAACTTCTGACGTTCAAACGAGTTACTTTGCTTTGATGCGCTTCTTTTACCTGGTATTTATTGAAAATCTGCACAGGGCAATGTCCACCAAAGAGTGCTTCGTTCTTTTATATGCAAGCCCTGGGCATAAGAAAAAGTTTGGCCAGCGAAAAAACCGCTGACCAAACTTTTACTTGACAATATATGTGAATTGTAACCCTAGTTTTAGCAGCCCACGACCTGCAGCTCGTGGGGCGACTGTGTGAACACTTCGTAGCCGTCCTCGCGCACGATGCCAAAGTCCTCTATGCGCACACCGAACTTGCCCGGCAGGTAGATGCCCGGCTCGTCGGTGATGACTGCGCCGGCAGGCACGGGCTTATCGTTCGTGCGGTTGAACATAGGCTGCTCGTGGATCTCCAGCCCGACGCCGTGGCCCAGGCCGTGCTTGAAGTAGTCGCCATAGCCCGCATCGCTGATGATCTTCGTCGCAAGCTCATGCATCTGCTTGCCGGGGATGCCCGCCCTTGCCTGCTGGCGCACCGCCGCGTTCGCGCTCAGCACGACGTCGTACACATGGCGCTGCTCGTCGGTGGGCTCGCCCACGCACACGGTGCGGGTCATGTCGGAGTGGTAGTCATGGTAGCCGGCACCGTAGTCCATGACGATCATGTCGCCCTTCTGGACCACGTAGTCGCTGGGCTGGGCGTGCGGGTTTGCGCCGTTGGGGCCCGCCGCGATGATGGAGTCAAACGACAGCGCGTCCGCGCCGTGGGCAAACATGTAGCTCTCGAGCTCGTTCTTTATCTGCATCTCGGTCATGCCGGGCTTTATGTAGCCGCAGATGTAGGTGAAGGCCGCGTCAGTGATGGACTGGGCGTGGCGCATGAGCTCCACCTCCTCGTCGTCCTTCACCTCGCGCAGGTGGGCTATGTCACCGTGCATGCGCGGCAGCAGAGCCGCCAGGGACTGCTCCTTCAGCTGGTGCTCGAAGCGCTCGTAGAAGCCAAGGTCCCAGGTGTCCTCCACGGCCACCACGCGCGCACGGGACTCCCCCACGTGCCGCGCGGCCCACGCCGCCGCGTCCACCAGGTCCATGTCCAGCTGCCAGGCGGTGTCGGGGCCCAGGCGCTTCTGGAACGTGCCGTAGTAGCGCGAGTCGGTGTGCAGCCACTGGCCGTCCAGGGTGATGAAGGCGGTGTGAGCCACCTCGAAGTCAAACGTGCGCTCCGCTCCCGTGAGCCAGCGCAGGTCGGGGTTGTTGCGGATGATGGCGGCGTCGTAGCCGCGCTGGCGCATGATGTCGCGGAAGCGCTCCATGCGCTCCTCGCATGCCTTTGTGGATGCCATGAGCTATCCCTTCGACGAAAGACGAGGGCCGCCGGCGGCGGCCCCTTGGTACCAAGGAAAGAGGAGCGGACGCTATGCCTGCCCGTCCGCCTGCTTGCCGGTCGCGGAATCTTCGGCCGCGGCCTGGGCGTGCGCCGCGCACCAGGCGCTCGCGTGCTCGTGCAGCAGGTCGTCATCCACCGACGCCAGCCGCACGCGGCCGATGGCCTGCGGCACGTCCAGCAGGAACCGGTTCGACACGCGGAAGCGCTGCTGCTTCAGGGCGTTCACCAGGGCGTCGGGGTCCGGCGAGGCCTTCGTCAGGCCATCCACGCCCAGCATCCCCAGAAGGTCGTCCTGGGCCAGCATATCGTCCACCGACAGCTTGCCCAGCCCCACTGCCACGCGTCCCAGAAAGCGCATCCCCTCGGACATCCTCAGCCACAGAGGGCCCGCGTCCGGGGCCACCTGCAGCAGGGCGGCGCTGAACGTGCGGCCGTAGTCGACCGACTGCCGCATGGCCAGGGAAGACGACGAGATCAGGTGCCCCCTGCCCTTTGCGGTCTCGTGCAGCTGCGTCACCCAGGTGTCGGTGTCTCCTGCCATGATCTGGTCGGCGCGGTCCCACAGCTGCGAGAACGAGCGCTCGGACTCGCTCATGGCGGTGGCCACCATGAGCACGCGGACCAGGCGGTTGGCGTCGGAGTCCGGGTCCATGTCCATGACGTCGAGGTCGCACACCGCACGCTTGGCGCAAGGCTTTACGCGCACCGTGCCAGCGGCGTCGCCCACCGCCAGGTGACGCGGCACGATGCTGCCGTCCAAAAGTGCCGCGCCGCTCAGGGGCACGCACACCAGAGGGGTCCCGCCGCACCACTGCGAGCAGGCCCAGGCGCACAGCGCCATGAGGTCCGCCCCGCCCAGGGCGCACACCAGGTCGTCCGAGGTTATGCGTGCGCGCTCGAACGCCCCCATCAGGCTGACGCCCTTCTGGACGTCCAGCTGCGGGATGACGTCGCACCTGCCGAACTCGAAGCCGGCGCCCACCAGCTGGCGCCTCAGACGCTCGACCAGCGGCTCGTCCACGCCCTCCTCGACCACCAGCAGACACGCCCTGGGCGTCCCCACCGTGTCGCGAAAGAGCTTTCCCGAGTGCTCCAGGATCCCCGCCGCAGTGCGCACGTCGCACGAGCTTCCGGGCAGGGACACCCACTGGCGCTGCACGTCGTCCATGGTATCGCTCATAGAAGGCCTTTCTCCCACAGCAGTGACCCGGCACAGCGCGCCACCTGCTCGAACGTCTTGTTCGAAATGTCTATGGTGTAGTCCGCGCACGCGGCGTACAGCGGCATGCGCCTTTGGTAGCACTCGCGCGCGTGGCTCAGGCACCCCAGGTCGGGGCGCTTCTCGGGATGCTGGATCTGGCGCAGCGAATCCTCCAGCTGGCCGCGCAGAAACACGATCGTGCCCATCTGGTGCATGAGCTCGCAGTTCTCCTGGCGCTCCACGATGCCGCCGCCCGTGCTCACCAGAAGCGAGCGCTCGTCCAGAAGCGAGCGCAGCGCACGGGTCTCGGCGTCCCTGAACCCGTCCTCGCCCAGCGTGTCGAACGCCTCGCACACGCTCTGGTGCAGGAGCCTCTCGGTCAGCCGGTCGGTGTCCAGGTAGCGCCTGTGATACATGCGGCCAAGGTTGCGGGCCAGGGTGGACTTGCCAGCCCCCAGAAACCCCACAAAGAAGACGTGGTCGCATCCCTCGTGAGTTACGTATCCATCCTTCGAAGTTGTCACGCAGAAGTCCCCCATACTGATTGTCCATGACAGATTCTAGCATGTATGCGCGGGGGTTCCAGAACGCGCCAGATGGCGAGGGGCCGGGCCCTCTGCGGGTCCGGCCCCAAGATTTCGGGCAAGAAGTTCTTCTGGGCCAAGACGCCCAGACGCGTGCCTAGCCCTCGGCGGCAGAGCTGGAGTTGCCGCTGGATGTGGTGGACGACTGGCTGGTGGCGCTGGCGATGGCCTGCTGGTGCTGCTCGTAGGTCTCCGAGAAGATGTGGTTCTGCGAGTCGATCCAGAAGTACAGGTAGTCCGTGTCGGCCGGGTTCATGGCCGCCTGGATGGACTCCAGGCTAGGGCTGCAGATGGGAGTGGGCGGAAGGCCTTTGTTCAGGTACGTGTTGTACGGGCTTTCGGTCTTCAGGTCGTCTGCCGTGACGTCCCCGCCCGTGACGTAGCCCATGGTGGCGTCGCTCTGCAGCGCCATGCCCTGCTGCAGGCGGTTGTAGAACACCGAGGCTATCTTGTAGCGGTCGTCGTCGGTCAGGGCCTCCTTCTCGACGATGGAGGCCATGATCAAGATGTCGTAGTCGCTCATCTGCACGCCGTAGCGCTGCTTTATGTTTGCCTCGGCGGTCGTGAGGTCCAGCGACTGCACCTCCTCCGAGAACTGGTCCAGCATCATGCGAATGACGGCATCGGAGGTCTGCTCCTTGCCGGTGAGGTCGTAGGTCTTCCCGTACAGGTAGCCCTCCAGCGAGTCGCTCTGGGCGTCTGCCAGGAACGGGTAGTCGCTGACGTAGTTCGAGGCCTTCGCCTGCGTCATGAAGTCGTCAGCGCTGATGCCCAGGCTGGACTCCACCTGATCGGCGGTCTTCTGCACGGTCAGGCCCTCGGCCAGCTTTAGCTGGTTCTGCGTCGAGTTGGGGCCCTCGACCAGCTGGGCCACGACCTCGTCGGGGTCGGACCCCGTCAGAAAGACGTACGTGCCCGACTTCAGCTTTTGGTCGGCATTCTGCTTCTGCACCGCCTGCAGGAAAGAGGAACTGTCCGAGATGACGCCGGCATCCATGAGCTGCTTCACGATGGTGGAGCCGCCCGAGCCCTCCGGGATGGTTATGGTGACCTCCTGCCCAGCCTGAATCTGGGACGAGCGAATGAGGCCCGTGATGCCCAGGCGGTCGCGCAGCACGTAGATGCCGGCACCCGCCAGCACCAGGATGACCACCAGCACCAGGATGGCCTTGCCGGCCCTGTGCTTTCGCTGCTCGGGCGCCACATGGCGCGGCACCGCGCTGCGATAGCCCTTAGCCCCCGTGGACCCTACCCTGCCCTGGGTGGCGTCTGAGGCATAGCCCGCGCCGGCCCGGCGAGAGGTGCCGGAGGGGCGACTGACCTGGCCCTCGTACCGGTCGGACTGCGCCCGCTCGGGGTTCGGTCTCTTTACGTAGGTCCTGGTGGGTATCTGCGGGCGCATGGCCGTCGAATCGTCCAGGGGCTTGACCAGGGGTCGGGCCTGTGCGGGCCTCGTCGCAGGCCGCATGCCAGAGGCACCCGGCCGTGCAGAGGCAGTGCGCTGCCCCTGAGTCGGACGAGAAGCCGCTCCCGTGCGCTGCGAGGCGCCGCGCTGCTGCGGCACACCGGCGCGTGTGCGGCCCGCCGATGTGGCGTCCATGCGCCGCAGGTCGCCCGTGGACGTGAGCCGCAGCGGCCTGGGGCCCGTGGCGGAAGTCTGGTCGGGCCTGGCAGCGGGCCTGGGCATCGGACGGCGCTGGCCGTCCGCCTGGGGGTCCGTCCGCGAGGTCCCGTATTGTGCGGATCGGCGCCTGGAATCAGCGGCGTCCCTGCGGACGTCCGCGCGGCGGTCGTCCGTGCTTTGGAAATGCGCCCCCTGGCGCCTTTGCTGATGTGCCGAGGCCATGCTGAGATCCCTTATGAGTTGTCGTCTGACGGCGTGTCGTCCGTCGAGTCATCGCCTGCCCTCCTGGCGTCCAGCCAGGTCTGCAGAAAGAGCGACGCAGCCACCATGTCGACCTTGCCGCGCATTTGCTTTTCGGACATGCCTTCCGAGCGAAGGATACGCTTGGCCTCAGCGGACGATAAGCGCTCGTCCATAAAATCCAAAGGAATACCGCACATTTTCGATATTTGATGGGCTTGCTGCATGATACGTCCGGCCTGCGGGCCATCCTCGCCGTGCAGCGTCTTTGGGCGCCCGCACACCAAGATGTCCGGCTCGTAGTCCTCCAGCACGCGCCTGAACGTGCGCGCACCCGACATGACCTCGCCGGCAGGCAGCACGCACACCGGCATCGCTATGGTGCCGGACGCGTCGCTTGCCGCGATGCCGATGCGCTTCTGACCTATGTCCAGGGCCAGCGCTCGCATGTCTCCCCCATTCTTCCGAATAAAGAATGCCGCCCCGCCGCAGCTCAAGCGCGACGGGGCGGCCATCAGCTTCTTTGCGTTCTAGGCGCCCAGCTGCTGCTTCGCGGCCGCAAGCGCGGCATCGATGCCCGCGGGGTCCTTGCCGCCAGCCTGCGCCATGTTGGGCCTGCCGCCGCCACGGCCGCCCACCAGGCCGGCGATGGCCTTGATGACGTTGCCCGCGGCAAAGCCGGCCGCGACCGCCACGACGGTACCGGCGGCCAGCAGGGCCACCTTGCCGTCGGGCGTGGTGGAGGCCACGACGCAGGCCATGGGTGCGCCCTTGGCGCCGTCGCGGATGGAGTCCCACACGCTGCGCAGGTCCTTGCCCGTGACGCCGTCCATCTTTGCGAAGACGCAGCGATACGCGCCTAGGTCGGCGGCGTTGCGCAGGGCGGCGGCGACAACGTCGCCCGCAGCGGAGCCCTTCGCGATGCCGATGTTGTGCCTGGCCTTCTTGAGCTCGTCGCGCATCTGCGACACGCGCTCGGGCAGGTCGGACGGACGGCACTTCAGCGTGGCGGACGCCTCGTCCATCTGGCTCAGACGCTCGTCCACGTACTCCAGCGCGCCCGCGGAGGTCACGGCCTCGATGCGGCGGGCGTTGGAGCCCACGGAGCTCTCGGACACGATCTTGAAGAACCCGAGCTCTGCCGTGTTCCTGGCGTGCGTTCCGCCGCACAGCTCGCGCGAGAAGGGCTTGGCGGACTCGCCGGTGGAGACGACGCGCACG
Organism: Coriobacteriales bacterium; assembly: GCA_029101205.1. Lineage (GTDB taxonomy): Bacteria > Actinomycetota > Coriobacteriia > Coriobacteriales > Atopobiaceae > Olsenella_K. The sequence continues at coordinate 10,837 of JAQXQO010000131.1, forward strand.
GTCTCGCCGTACTTCTCGCCGAACAGCGCCACGGCGCCGGCGGCCTTTGCGTCCTCCAGGCTCATGACCTCGGTCACGATGGGCTCGGCGGCGAAGATCTCGGCATTGACGAGGCCCTCGACGCGCTCGATCTCGTCCTTCGTAAGGGCCTCGAAGTGCGTGAAGTCGAAGCGCAGGCGGTCGGGGGCCACCAGCGAGCCGGCCTGGTTCACGTGGTCGCCCAGGACCTGCTTCAAGGCGGCGTCCAGCAGGTGCGTGGCCGTGTGGTTGCGACGGATGAGCTCGCGGCGGCCGTGGTCCACCGTGGCGGTGGTGACCTCGCCCACCAGCGGCTCGCCAATGGTCACGACGCCCTCGTGCACGATGAGGTTCTCGTGGTGCTTCGTGTCGTGCACCTCGACGACGCCCGACATGGTCTCGATGGTGCCGGTGTCGCCCACCTGGCCGCCCATCTCGCCGTAGAAGGAGGTCTTGTCCAGAACGACCTCCACCTTGTCGCCGGCAAACACGCGCTTGCACTCCTTGCCGTCCTTCACCAGGGCCAGGATGCGGGCACCGCGCACGCGATCGCGGTCGTAGCCCACGAACTGGGTGGCGGGCAGCTTGTCGTTCAGGGCGCTCCAGACGTTGTTGAAGTTGCCCCAGGCGTCGCGGTTCGCGCTCTTGCGCGCACGCTCCTTCTGGTCGTTCATGGCGGCGTCGAAGGCCTCCATGTCGACGCCGTGACCGGCGGCAGCGGAGATCTCGCGAGTCAGGTCGATGGGGAAGCCGTAGGTGTCGTGCAGCTTGAACGCCACGTCGCCCGACAGGACCTCGCCGTCGGAGAGCTTTGCCAGCTCCTCCTTCAGGCTGGCCTCGCCGGCGTCCAGGGTGGCGCCGAAGCGCTCCTCCTCGGCGTTCACGATGCCGTCGATGAGTGACTGGTTCTCGACCAGCTCGGGGTACACGTCGCCCAGAAGGCGCGTGACCTCGTGCGTGTAGGTGGTCAGGAATTGTCCCTTGATGCCCATGAGGCGGCCGTGGTACACGGCGCGACGCAGCAGGCGGCGCAGCACGTAGCCGCGGCCCTCGTTGGAGGGCAGGATGCCGTCGCCGATCATGAACGCCACGGCGCGGCTGTGGTCGGCGCAGATGCGCAGACTCTTGTCGAACGCATGGTCCTGCTTGTAGGTGACGCCGGCCAGCTTCTCGCCCACGCCGATCAGGCTGCGCAGGACGTCGCCCTCGTAGTTGGAGCCCTCATGCTGCATGATGGCGGCAATGCGCTCCAGGCCCATGCCGGTGTCGATGTTGCGATGGGGCAGCTCGGGCATGGAGCCGTCCTCCTGGCGGTCGTACTGGGTAAAGACTAGGTTCCAGAACTCCAGGTAGCGGTCGCCGTCATCGCCGGGCTTCTGGCCCTCGAACTCGGGGCCCTGGTCGAAGTAGATCTCGGAGCAGGGACCGCACGGGCCGGTGGGGCCGGCGGCCCAGAAGTTGTCCTC
>JAQXQO010000132.1 GCA_029101205.1 Coriobacteriales bacterium
CCGCGCGCACCCCCCCCCCCCCAACCCACACCCCGAGCGGCCCTGTGGGGATCTTTTTTGTGGCCCAAACCTCCCCCCCGGGCGCCTCTCGCTGTTGCCAGGCTGACGACAGCCAGACCGGCAACAGATAGGCTGCCGTCAAGATGGCTACGAAGGAAGGCCACCCATCACGCGATGACCGCCATGCGCTCCGGAGTGGCTGGATGCTTCGCAGAGGCTAGACACCTCACGGTAGCCGACGGCCTCGCAGTAGCTAGACGCCTCGAGGCGGCAGGACTATAGCCACAGCCTACTCCCGAGGCTGCGCGAACGCGGCGTTACCGTACTCGACCGGGCCTCCCAACGCCTTCTCCAGCAGGCGAGCCGCGTCATTCACCTCACCGGGCACGTCCACATGCACCAGAAAATCGCAACCACGCGGACCGTAGCCCTGCTCGTCGTCGGTCAGGCGCCGCACCTCGGAGGCCAGATACTCCAAGTAGGTGCGAACGGGCCACATGCCCACCGGTACGGGATCCAGGTAGTGGAGTCCCTCGGCCTGCGTGCCGCCGGGCCTTTCACCAGTCCCGACGCCGGTCTCCGCACCAGTCCCCATGACGGACCTTCCTTCGGCCTCCGCGCTAGACTCCTCGCCAACTTCCTCCACGCTCCCCCAAGCCAGCTTCGCCTGGTAGTACGCGTAGTTCACGATGCGCAGCCCGTGGAACTCAGACCGCTGCACACCCTGCTTCAGCAGCGTTGCCACCATGCGCCGCTGCATCACGGCGTCCTGGCTCAGGATGATGGAGCGCGGGTGGTACCCCACCTGATCCAGGCGATCCAGGAGGAACTGGATGTTGTTTCCGCAGTTGGTAGAGCGCGTCTCCAGCCAGTCGGCGTGCAGACCGTGTCGGGCGTGCAGGTACGCGTCCAGAATCTGCGCCTCCGACAGGTCCTCGACCTCCCGGTCGGTGAGACCCAGCACGCCCGGGTGCTCCCTCTGGTACGAGCGCATGTAGTCACGCAGGTTCCACGTGGCACGGCCCTTGCCACCCACGATGGCATAGCGGTGAGCGACGCCCGCGCGCATGGCCTCGGCCAGCATGTCCGCGGCCTGTGCCACGCCGCCTCCGAACACCACCATGAGGTCCGCGCACTCGCTGCCCAGCACGCGCGACAGCTCGTCGGGATCCAGCTGGGGCACGTCACGGATGGCCAGCCACTCTTCGATGGTGTTTGCCGCCGCGGCCACCTCGACGCCGTCTTTCCGGCCAAGTTCCTGGATGTCCATCAGTGCCCCCTCCTGGTCATGTGGATACTACCTACACCGGTGCCGCGAGGAAGGCCAGAACGCAAGAAGCGCATGCGTCCTCCCCCGGCTAATCCCACTCGCGGTCCTCGTCCGACGGCTCCCCGCCGAACGCGTCGTTGTCCGGCACGTCCGAGTCCGGCACCTCGAGGTCGTTGCCGCCGACCTCGGCCCTCATCCGCTCGTCCGCCAGACGCTCCTGCTGGCGCAGCGCCTCGTCGAGCCCCTTCAGCGCATTGAACGGCACAAATATCTTTGCACGCTCGCTCATGGGCATGCGCTTGTGACCCGCAAGCTCATCCGCACCTGCCCACCGACGGCAGTCTGCCCCCGCCGCCGCACCCGGCTGCCGGCGGCGGGATTCCGCCGCCGCGAACCTATCATCATTCTCCTTTGCCATGGCCACCCTTCCTACCGTGCCCGGTGCCCACCGATCTGCGTGTGACGGTTGCGTGCCTCGGCCCCCGGCAGAAGGTCGGCGGCGCGCAGGAGCGCGTTCTGTCCGAACTTGCCCTTGACCGCGTTTATGGCCTGTTGTCTGCGGTGCTCGCGCTCGCGCGCCACGGGGTCTGTAAACAGGTCCAGCTGCACGCCTGGCGCCTGCTCGTCCCTCAGGTCCAGCAGGCTCACGCCCACGCGATGCACTTCTCGGTCCCTGACGACGTTTTGGTCCCAGGCCTGCATGGCGGCCCTTTTTAGCTCGCGGACCGAGCTGGTGGGGCTCAGCAGCCTGCCCATGCCATGGCTGCCCAGGCCGGAGTAGCGCCACGCGCGCCCTCCCAGCCTGCGCAGCTCCTGCTTCTCGTCGTCCGTGAGCGCATAGCCCGCCCACACCTGCACGGCCGATGCCTCCTGCCCCTGGGCCACCAGCTGCTGCGAGAGGTCGTCCAGCATCTCCTTCACCACCAGCCTGGCCTCTTGGAAGCTTTTGTTGCATCCGAACACCTGCGCGCTGGCCAGCATGTGGGTCTTTGACCGGTAGGCTTTCACGTCCGCCATGGTGCAGGGCTCCACTCCCCAGGCGTGGTCTATCAATATCTCGGCGTCTATGCCGAACTCGCGGAACAGGGGCTCCGCGGGACTCAGGGCCACCTGTCCCATGGTCCTGATGCCCATGCGTTCCAGGCGCGCCGCGATGCCGGGCCCCACCCTCCAGAAGTCGGTGATAGGCTGGTGCGCCCACAGCGTCCGCCTGTAGCTTTCCTCGTTCAGTTCCCCAAAGAAGTCTGGGCTGTGCTTTGCCGTGATGTCCAGGGCTACCTTCGCCAGGTAGAGGTTCGATCCCACGCCGCACGTGGCGGGAATTCCCGTGGAACGCACCACGTCCTCGCGGATGCGCTCCCCCAGCTCGCGCGCACTCATGCCATACAGATCCAGGTAGGGCGTCACGTCGAAGAAGGCCTCGTCGATACTGTAGACGTGGATGTCGTCCTTGCTCATCCAGCGCAGGTAGATGCCATAGATCTCGGCCGACTTCTGTATGTAGCGAGCCATGCGGGGTGGGGCCATTATGTAGTCCAGCCCCTCCGGTATCTGGAACACGCGGCAGCGGTTGCGCACGCCCAGAGCCTTCAGCGCAGGTGAGACCGCCAGACAGATGGTCTTGTCCGTGCGCGTGGCGTCGGCCACCACCAGATGGGCGGTCATGGGATCCAGTCCGCGGTCCACACACTCGACCGAGGCGTAGAAGCTCTTTAGGTCGATGCACAGGTACTGGTGCCCCTCCGTCGTGCGAGCGGACATTCGACCCCTCCTCCCACAAGCGCCGCCTTCGTTGGACCCCCAGTGTACACGATTACACGAACTATTGTTCTGATTATTTCTTCTTGAGAAGTTCTACAAAGGGTTGGGAGAGGGTGACACGTCACAGATTCCACGTACAGGAAGAAGCCCGGGCACCCAAACCAAGTCGGGTGTCCGAGCGTTCTTCTTGCCAAATATGTCGCGAGCTTGCGGGCTGCAGGCAATCAGCGGCGCACGTGCTCGCTTCCCCTACTCGCTGCGGAGCGCCTCCACAGGGTCACGGCGAGCGGCAATGGTGGAGGGAATCAGCCCGGCCAGGAGCGTCAGCCCCACGCTGATGCCTATGAGCACCAGCGCGTTCGTGGGACTCAGCGCCATGATGTCAGGCACGTGCTTCCACGACATCACGTACGCGTTCACCGGCGGTTCCACCGCCAGCACCACCAGGATGGCGAACACGCCCGATATCAGGCCCTCGATGATGGTCTCGGCGTTGAAGACGTTGGCGATGTTCAGCTTTGAGGCGCCCATGGCGCGCAGGATGCCGATCTCCTTCTTGCGCTCCAGGACCGAGATGTACGTGATGATGGCGATCATGATGGAGCTGACCACCAATGAGATCGAGACGAACGCTATGAGCACGTCGGACACCAGGTGCACGATGTCGGTGACCGAGGACATCAGCGTGCCCACCATGTCGGTGTAGTTGATGACCTTCTGGTCCTGCCCCTCGTCCTTGGCCTGTTGGTTGTAGCCGTCGATGATGCCCAGGATGGCGGTCTTGTCGTCGAAGCTCTTTGGGTACAGGTCGATCTCGGTCGGGTCGGCCTCGTCCGCGTATCCCAGCTTCTCCAGGTTGGACTCGTAGGAGGTCTGGCTGCCCTGGGCGTAGTTCATCAGCAAGGACGTCAGGTCGTCCTGCGTCATGTTGAAGTGGATGGCGTTGGCAAAGGCGGACGGGTCCACGCTGAAGCTGTCCTGCAGCGCGCTCGTGAGGTTGCCCATCTGCGACTGCAGCTGACTCGAGATGGCGCTGGACAGCTGGCTGCCCAGGCTCTGCGTGGCGGCGGCCATCCTGGACTGCAGCGCCTGTGTCAGCTGGGCGGTCATGACCTGAGCGGCCTGCTGCATCAGCTGCGACATCTGCTGCTGCAAGTAGGGAGCCAGTGAGCTCGTGACGTAGTTCTGCATGGCTGCCCGCAGCTTCTGCTGCAGGTCGTCTCCGCTCATCTGCGCCACCTGTCCGAACTCGTCGATGGCGGCCTTGCCCTGGCCGGACGCGGAGTACGCCTCCCAGGCGGCGTTGAAGTCGGGGTTACCGTCGGAGTCCACGTACTTCTGCATGTTGCCGTCCGCGGTGTACCAGGCAAAGAAGTCCTGCGCCAGCTTCGAGGCGGCATCCCCCACCGCAGTGGCCTGCGCCGGGTCTGCCGCGTCCAAAAGCTTCGACAAGTCGGGCTGCGGCGCCCCGGCCATGAGCTTTTCCAGCGTGTCCGCGTCGAACACCGACGACATGGCGCTGGTGTCCAGCTGCAGGTCGCTCAGGTCCATCGAGGAGGCCAGCGAGCTCATGTCCACGCCCGACAGGTCCACGTTGCCGCTGGATGCCAGCGACTTCTGGAGCGCGTCGGTGTCAAACGAGAAGGCCTTCTTCAGCGCGTCCTGGTCTACCGAGAAGATCGAGCTCATGTCGAAGCTGTTGGTGCCCTGCGTGCGCAGCTCGTCGAAGGTCTTTCCGGTGAACACGTCCACGCTGGGGTTGGCCAGCTGCTCCTGTACTATCTGCGAGCCGGATGAGTTCTGCATCAGCTGCGTGGTCAGGGCATGCGTGTAGGCCACGCCCTCGTCCAGCGAGGTGGTCTCGGTGGTGTCGTTGGGGCGAATGACGCCCACGATCTTCAGGTCGATGGCGTCGTCGTCCAGCACCTGGCGCATGTAGTCGGAATCTGAGGACATGTCGGTCCAGGTGTTGCTCTGCGTGTTCTTCTGGTAGACGTAGGCCGGGCTCAGCACCTTGAAGGTCATGCCCAGGGCGTCGTTGTACGTGAAGTCGACCGACGTATCGGGCACGTCCACCTGGGTGTCGGACGAGCCGATGGACTCTATCAGGCTCTCCAGCTGGCTGGGGTCCAAAACGCCCAGCATGTACAGGGTGTAGTCGCTGATGGTGCCGTCCTTGCCCAGCACCAGCACGGCCTCGTTGGCAGCCGTGGGCCACTGGCCCGCCACCACGTCGTACTGGGACGTCAGCAGGCCCTGGTTGTCCATCATCTCCTCGAAGGAGGTCAGGCCGCTGCCGCCCATGCCCAGGCTTCTGCCCGCCTTCGACATACTGCTGGACGAGCTGTCCACCAGCGTGCCCAGGCGCGTGACCTTAGACGAGGTGTCGGACGAGTAGATCATCGGCGTGATGCCGTACTTGTAGCCGATGGTGCTGACGTGGCTGGTGATGCCGTTGCCACCCGAGTCCAGGAACTGCTTGAACGACTTCAGGTCGTTGCTCTTTATCTCGGAGAACATGGTCGAGACGGCATTGGTCTCGGGTATCTGGTCGTCGCCCGAGGGGTTGGACTGCTCGTCCTCGGAGTTGCCCTCGGTGTTGCCCTGGGCACTCATCATGCCCGACATCAGGCTGGTGGCGTCCGTGGAGGACTGGGTTATCTGCAATGGGTAGTTCGAGAGGGTGTCCTGCTCGACCTTCGCGATGTAGTTGTTCACGCCGTTCGAGACGGCCAAGATAGCGGCGATGCCTATGATGCCGATGGACCCCGCGAAGGCGGTCAGGAGCGTACGGCCCTTCTTGCTCCACAGGTTGTTGAACGACAGCGCCAAGGCGGTCAAGAAGGACATCGAGGCCTTGCGGCGCGACTTGGCCTGCTGTCGGTCGTCGCCGGGGTTCTCGGCGCGGGCCATCTCCTCCGAGGTCAGCGGGTTCGAGTCGTCCACGATACGGCCGTCCTGCACGCGGACGATGCGCGTGGCGTACTGCTGGGCCAGCTCGGGGTTGTGCGTCACCATGACCACCAGGCGGTCCTTGGCCACGTCCTTCAGGATGTTCATCACCTGGATGCCCGTCTGGGTGTCCAGAGCGCCGGTGGGCTCGTCGGCCAGCACGATGTCGGGGTCGTTCACCAGGGCGCGGGCGATGGCCACGCGCTGCATCTGGCCGCCCGACAGCTGGTTGGGACGCTTGTGCAGGTGGTCGCCCAGGCCCACCTGCTGCAGGGCCTTCATCGCGCGGGCACGGCGCTCCATGCGGCCCACGCCCGAGAGGGTCAGCGCCAGCTCGACGTTGGATAGCACGGACTGGTGTGGTATGAGGTTGTAGCTCTGGAACACGAAGCCCACGCGATGGTTGCGGTAGGTGTCCCAGTCCTTGCTCTTGAAGTCGTGGGTCGAGACGCCGTTCACCACGATGTCGCCCGAGTCGGCGTGGTCCAGGCCGCCCAGGACGTTCAGCATGGTGGTCTTGCCCGAGCCCGACGGGCCCAGGACGGCCACGAACTCGCTGTCTCGGAAGGTCACGCTGACGTCGTCCAGCGCCACCTGGGTGAAGTCGCTGGTCTTGTACGCCTTGCGGATGTGCTTTAGCTGGAGCATGAGGAACCTTTCGGCGATTTCTGCCCCTGGGGAGCGGCAGCCGTGGAGTCGACGGCGTTACGCCGGTGGCCGTGCTGCGGAGCGACGGCAGCTGGCTTGCGGAGCGACCGTGACCAGCCCGAGGGGGCACCGACGGCCGTGCAGCGCCATCAGGAACAGATTGAAATACGAAACGACTTTACCCAAGCCGCCGCCTGTTAGCACGTCGCTGCGCGTAATATGCATGTAACTTGGAGCCAAGAAGCCGCGGTCCCCCATCGATTCGTCCCGCGGCGCGGCCCCAAACGCACGCGCCGCGCGACTTTGCACCACTCGATCATCGCAATCAAGCGAAATACGCCACCCGCCCGATTTGCCACGAGCGTCATCGGCCAGGCCGGGCAGGTGGGCCGGGCAGGTGCCGACTGCACGAGTCTGGGCACCCATCTCCGACTACTCTGCACCTGGCGGTGCACAGGAGGTGCACACTCGGCGGGTCTGGGTACCCGCTCCTGGCGACTGTGCACCTCTCTTCCTCAAATTCCAGGATTGGTAAGCTGTCTACCTGGCCTTTTGTAGCATGGCCCTATTTGCTCAGTGCAGACTACACGGGTCTGGGTACCCAGACCCGGTTACTTTGCACCAGAGAGTGCGCACCTGGCGGGTCTGGGTACCCACTCCTGGCGACTGTGCACCAGAAAGTGCGCACTCGACAGTTCTGGATACCCAGAGCTCGGTACTCTGCACCGGCACGGACAAGGTGCTCGTGTATAGACACCCCAGCTTGGAAGCCAAGGTGCGAAAAGCACCTCTGCTTCAGACCCTAGCGTCCGCAATCGTCCTCACATCCTGCCTCCACAACTCGGCCTGCGCAAACCTGTCGGGAGCGGGTACCCGCAGCGGCCATCTTTGCGCAACGTCTCCCAGTACCGGGCTCTGGGTCCCAAGTGGCAAGCCCCCTACCTGGTGTTTTGCGATGACGCCCCAATCGGGCATTTGCTGCCTGCGCAAACCTGTCGGGAGCGGGTACCCGCAGCGGCCACGTTTGCGCACGGCCGCGGTCAAAGGAGCAGAGTGGATCCATCCCGGCAGCGTGGGGTTCATTCCGGTAAAGCCACGACCGCCGTGCCACACAGGAAAACTTTATGCATCGGACATCCCCTTCAGGCAGGGAATCCGCCGCTGAACGAGTAGAGTGAGAAGGAATTTTTTCACTCGTAGGAGGAAATGTATGTCAAACGCACCCCACCCCTCTGAGTCGCGTAAGGACACGCGTAAAGGAGCAGCTCGAGCAGCTCGCGAGGGCGCTCCATCTTCGAACGAAGCCCCGGCCAAAACGACCCCGGCCAAAACGGCAGCCGCGCGCAACGGCTCGGCACAGCACACCGCCAAGGTGCAACGCACCGTCAAGGCGCAGCAGGCAAGAAGCTCTGCCCGAATCCCGACGGACTCCTCGGCGCAAGCGCAGTCACCAGCTCGGCCCCAGGCTGCAGCCCAGGCTCGTGCCGCGGCACGGCACCCCGTCCCGCGCCCCCGCCGGCGTGCCCACGCTCCGCACATCTCGGCGCTGGATGGCCTGCGCGCGCTGGCCATCGCCGCCGTGGTCCTGTACCACCTGCAGGTCACCTGGCTGCCCAGCGGCCACCTGGGTGTGGTGATGTTCCTGGTGCTGACCGGCTACCTGGTGACCAGCTCGCTTCTGCGCTCCATCCGACAGGACGGCAGCGTCCGCCTGACCAGGTTCTGGAGTCGCAGGCTGGCACGCATCTGGCCGCCCATGGCGCTGGCCATCCTGGTGACCGTCGTGGCCTGCATGGCGGCAAACCACATCCTGCTGACCAAACTGAAGCCCGACCTGGTCCCGTCCCTGCTGTTCTTCTCGAACATAGCGGCCATCGTGCGTGGGGCGTCCTACTTCGACAACCTGGGAGGCACCTCTCCCCTGACGCACCTGTGGTACCTGGGCCTGGACGCGCAGTTCTGCCTGGTGTGGCCACTCGTGGTGGTGCTCTTCTCGCGCGTGGTGAAGGGCAGGACCGTGCCCCGTCGCGTCACGCTGGGCCTGGCCGCGGCATCCGCCATCGCAATGGCCGCCCTGTTCGTGCCGAACGCCGACCCCACCCGCGTGTACTACGGCCCCGACACCCGCGCCTTCGCGCCGCTGCTGGGCGCGTGGCTGGCCTACGCCTGGCCCCTTGGCACCCGCCCGCGCCCCATCCTGCAGAAAGTCCCCGTGCCCAGCGCCGCGCAGCTCAGCGTCCTGGGCGTGGCCGGCCTGTGTGGCCTCGTGGCCATGATGCTGCTGGTGCCGGGCACCTCGACGTTTTTGTACCGCGGTGGCATGGTGCTGGCTGCCCTGTGCACCGTGGCGCTCATAGCCAGCCTGCTGGACCGTCGCACCGTGACCACGAGGGTCCTTGCATGGAGGCCCCTGGTGTGGCTGGGCCAGCGCGCCTTCGGCATCTATCTGTGGCACTTCCCGCTGTTCCAGCTGGTCCACGCAACTGACGCCGCCACGCCTGTGTGGGTAGTCGTCCTGGCGACGGCCGCATCGGTCGCCCTGGCGCAGCTGTCCCTGACCCTGGTCGAGAGGCCCATCGCCGCCGGCTGGCTGCGCACCCGCCTGCAGGCCGTGCGCACCGGTGACCCCCAGCGACGCGGGAGCGCCCTGCGCAGCATGGCTGCCCCCACCGCGGTCGCGGCCGCCCTGGCCGTGGCCACCGTGCTGGGCTGCAACCTGATACCCGACGAGACCGCCCTACCCACCGACGCCCTCAACAACACCGGCGCCGGCGCCGCCACGGCTGTGGACCTGTCCGCCCAGTCCTCCGACGCGGACTCCGGCGACTCCAGCAGCTCCGACGACCAGCAGGCGACCACCGACTCCGGCATCATCCTGCATGCCTCCGACGACGAGAAGAACGCGAACATCCGCGACCCGTTCATCATCTCGGACTCGGTCGCCGGCGACACCGACTGGTACTTCCAGACCCACTGCCCCGACGGCTACCTGGACAGCTACGTGGGCAGGCAGCCCCAGCAGGGCCTCGAGGTGCTGAAGGGCTACCTGCAGCAGAACGTTGTGGGAAAGATCGTGGTCCTGGCGTTCTTCTCGAACAACATCTCGACGAGCGACGTGTACGAGGACCTGATCAGCTCCTGCGGCGACCGTGAGGTCTACCTCGTGAACGTGCACATCCCGCAGAAGGAGCAGACCCAGATAAACCAGATCCTGCAGAACCTGGCGGACGAGCACGACAACGTGCACCTGATCGACTGGGACGCCTACGTGACCGGCCACGACGACTGGCTGTACGCGGACGGAACGCACCTGACGCCTGCCGGCCAGCCCGAGTACATCGACATGATCACCAACGCCATCAGGCAGGACTTCCAGGACAAGGCCGGCGGCACCGTGGAGGAGGCCTCCAGCGACGACACGTCGGCCGACTCGACGGCCGACTCCACGGACGCCGGCTCGTCCCAGTCCTCCAACAGCGTCCAAAGCTCCTCGGCCGACACCGCCCAGCAGATTGGCACCACCTCCGACACCCAGCAGGCCGCCTAGCCCCTCACTCCCGGCGAGGGCAAGAAGGGCACCCGCCGTCCCGACCGCCACGCAAGACAAATCACGAAAAGAACTTGCGCGACGAGAGGGAGCCCAAGCTCACACAATGAAAAGGTCCCAGCCACCGCAGAAGCGGAGCTGGGACCTTTTTCGTACGTAGCTGTGGTACGTAGCCGTGGCTAGACGCTCGCACCGTAGCGAGCACCTGCGCCCATGCCCTACGACAGCTGCAGATCGTACGTGGACTCGATGCTACGCAGCAGGCAGAACATGCTCTCGTTGTACGGGGCCTCCAGGCCCTTCGCGTGCGCCTTGTTCACGATACCGCCGCTGATGGAGCCTGCCTCAGTCCGCCTGCACGAGATAACGTCCTCGGTGATGGACGGCACGTGGTCCTTCTCGGGACCAAAGATCTTCCTGCGCAGGGCGTTCTTGAGTTCCGTGCCGTCCAGCTCGATACCGTAGGCGTGGGCTACCATGGCCGTCTCGTCGATGATCATGCCACACAGGTCCATGCCCTTGCTCATGATGCCGACGCCCCCGCACGGCACCCTGCACACCGCCGAGATGGACGACATGGCGGCGTCGACGGCCACCTTCTTCCAGATCTCGGTCCACACGTTGGAGCGTGCCACGCAGTGGAAGCCGGCGTCGCGGAACACCTGCGCGAACTCCTCGACCCGAGGCGAGACGACCTCGGTCAGCGGCATGAACAGCATGTCGCCCACGCCGGCGGACACCACGCTGTTCAGCCCGAAGCGGTCCGAGAAGTACGTGGTGACCCCCACCAGCACGCGGCCGCGCGGCACATGCCGCTTTATCCGATCGGCGTTGCCCAGGCCGTTCTGCAGCGTCAGCACGTAGGTGTCGCCGCCCATAAGATTGCGCGCGCCGTCCAGCGCCTGCTCGGTGTCGAAGGCCTTCGTCAGCAGCAGCACCAGGTCGACGGGGTCGCCGGAGTCACCCGGAATGCGCACGTCTGGCTGCTCCACGATCTCGTCGTCGCCAAACACGGCATGGACCCCGTCCTCCCGCAGCGCGACGATGGTCCTCTGGTCGCTCTCCAGCAGGCTGACGGAGTTTCCCGCGCGAGACAGCAACGCGCCGAAGAGCTGGCCCATTGCACCGGCACCAACCACCAGGATGTTCATAGCTACCACCTATCGTAGAATGCGAGACCTGCAGGCTATAGCGCCGAACGCGCTGGCACGCCGCAGCATCGAATAGCTGACGTGCGCACGCTCGAAATAGCACCCGGAAGTGCGTGAGTGAATGCAGTTATTGTTGCCATATTGACAATTTGTATACGCCCAGGCGCATAGCCCCACACAAAGAACCAAAGTTATCGAAAAGGGGACATCGAAGCCATACGATGTCCCCTCGCCTTCCCTACAGCCTGTCGGCGATGTCCAGGATCAACCTTTCTGTCTTGGGCCAGCCCAGGCAGGCGTCGGTGATCGACTTGCCGTACACGCCGCCGCCCACGGGCTGGTTTCCGTCCTCGATGTAGGACTCCACCATGAAGCCGCGGAATATCTTCGCGATGTCGGTGGAGCGGTTGACCGAGTCCAGCACCTCGTTCACGATGCGGGGCTGCTCCAGCGGGCGCTTGCCCGAGTTGTCGTGGTTGCAGTCGATGATGACCGCGGGGTTGTCGTACTTCTTCTCCTCATACCTCTGGACCAGGCGCTCCAGGTACTCGTAGTGGTAGTTCGGGTAGTTGATGCCGTCCAGGCCCACATAGCCGCGCAGCAGGGCGTGGGCCAGCGGATTGCCCGTGGTCTCGACCTCCCAGTTGCGATAGATGAAGGTCTGCGGGGCCTGCGCCGCATAGATGGAGTTCAGCATGACTGCCGTGGAACCGCCGGTGGGGTTCTTCATGCCCACGGGCACGGGGATGCCGCTGGCGACCAGACGGTGCTCCTGGTTCTCGACCGAGCGGGCGCCCACCGCCACGTAGCTCAGAAGGTCGATGAGGTACTGGTAGTTCGCGGGGTACAGCATCTCGTCCGCGGTGAACATCCCCGTGGTCTCTACCACGCGCAGATGCATGCGGCGAATGGCACGCACGCCCTCCAGCAGGTCGGGCTCGCCCTCGGGGTCGGGGTTGTGCAGCAGGCCCTTGTAGCCCGTGCCGCGGGTGCGCGGCTTGTTCGTGTAGACGCGCGGCACGACCAGCAGCTTGTCGGCGACGCGCTCCTGTACGGCCGCCAGGCGCTCCATGTAGTCCAGGACCGAGTCCTCGCGGTCGGCGGAGCAGGGGCCAATGATCAGCAGGCGCTTGGGGCTCTCGCCGCAGATGATGGAGGCCACCTCGGCGTCGAAGGCGGGCTTCTTTGCCGCGACTTCGGGCGAGAGGGGCATTGCCTCTCGGATCTCCATCGGGATGGGGAGGCGACGCTTGAAGTTCATGGTCATAAGAAATCTCCTGTTCGTAGCAATGCCCGCATTATCCTCGGGCTTCGCCTGGACGAACAGGAGACTTGCCGTTTTGGCCTTCAAGCTGCCATGCGTTCGAAATCGGACGGTAACGTCGCCCCCTCCGGGACGCCTCGCCGCCGCAGACCTAAGCGCGCAGGTTGCGGAAGCCCTCGCCGAACGCCTCGTACACCTCCGAGATGAACACGATGGCGTCGGGGTCTATGTGTGCCACCAGCTCCTTCAGCATGGCCGTCTCGGAGCGGCTGAGCACCACCATGAGCACCGCGCGGTCGTCGCCCGTCCAGGAGCCGCGGGCGCGCAGCTCGGTGCAGCCGCGGTCCAGGTCGTTCATGACCGCGTCGGCTATGCGGCGGTAGTGGTCGCTGATGATGTAGGCGCAGCGCTGCGAGTTCATGCCGTCGACCACGCGGTCTATGACATAGCTGCACAGGTACATGGCCACGAGGGCGTACAGGGCGTTCTCCAGTCCGAACACGGGGACCGAGACGGCCACCACCAGCCCGTCCACCACGAACATGGCCACGCCGTTGGTCAGCGGCGTGTGCTTCGCCAGGAGCTGCGCCAGGATGTCGGTGCCGCCGGTGTTGCCGCCCACGCGGAACACCAGGCCCAGCCCCAGCCCCGTCACGACGCCGCCCCACAGGGCGCACAGCAAAAGGTCGCCGTTGCCCAGGTTCGGCAGCACCGGCGCCAGCGCATCGGTGAAGAACGCCGAGAAGATCACGCCCAGCACCGTGCGCGCGGCATAGCGCAGGCCGCCCGTGCGAAACACGGGTATCAGCAGCAGCGCGTTCATCACCAGCACCTGCAGGCCGATGGGAATGGTCGCGCCCGTGGCGACCTCCACCACCTGCTGGATCACCAGCGAGAGTCCCGTGGCGCCGCCTGCGGCCAGGCCGTTCTTTGCCTCGAAGCAGTCGAATCCCACCGCAAACACCAGGCAGCCCGCGCAGATGATGATGGCGTCACGCACGATGTTGTGCTGCAGCAGCTTCTTCAGCATGGCTCGCTCCCCTCTACATGACCTCGGCGCAAAAGAAAACCGACGCTGGTGCGCCGGCATCGTCTGCAGAGCCGAACTTCTTGTAATCATCTGTTCACATTCTACGCGATGTGGGGCAGGCGCGCACGCGTCGCGCGTGGACCCGGGACCACGCGCAAGACCCCGGGCAAGGCCCCGGCCACCATGTGCAGCTGGCTTGCAGCCACGCCCAGCAAGTACCCCGAAGCGGCTATGATGGGTGGGGCAAATCACCAAGGCGGCTCTGCCGCACAAAGGAGGCACACATATGGCATGCACGACGCTGCTGGTGGGCAAGGACGCCAGCTACGACGGCTCCACCATCGTCGCCCGCAACGAGGACTCGGGCAGCACCGAGTTCAACCCCAAGCGCTTCGTCGTGGTGCAGCCCGACGAGCAGCCGCGCCACTACGAGAGTGTCATCTCGCACGTGCAGATCGACCTGCCCGACGACCCCATGCGCTACACGGCGGTCCCCAACGCCATCCTGAAGGAGGGCATCTGGGCCGAGGCCGGCGTCAACACCGCGAACGTCAGCATGAGCGCCACCGAGACCCTGACCACGAACGAGCGCGTCCTGGGCGCTGACCCCTTCGTCGAGCTGGTGCCCGCGAAGGGCCAGCCGGGAGATCCCGACTACTCCCCCGAGGTGCCCGGCGGCATCGGCGAGGAGGACATGGTCACCATAGTGCTGCCCTACATCCACACCGCGCGCGAGGGCGTCCAGCGCCTGGGCTCGCTGCTGGAGCAGTACGGCACCTACGAGATGAACGGCATCGCCTTCAGCGACGTCGACGAGATCTGGTGGCTCGAGACCGTGGGCGGCCACCACTGGATCGCCCGTCGCGTGCCCGACGACGCCTACGTCACCATGCCCAACCAGCTGGGCATCGACACCTTCGACCTGGACGACGCCTTCGGCGAGCAGAAGGACTTCATGTGCTCGGCCGACCTGCGCGAGGTCATCCGCGACTATCACCTGGACCTCTCGCTGGACGGCAGGCTGAACCCGCGCGACGCCTTCGGCAGCCACAGCGACTCCGACCACGTGTACAACACGCCGCGCGCCTGGGTCATGCAGCGCTTCCTGAACGCGCACAGCAACGTGTGGGACGGCCCCGACGCCGACTTCCGCCCGGACGACGACGACATCCCCTGGTGCCGCGTGCCCGAGCGCAAGGTCACCATCGAGGACGTGAAGTACGTGCTGTCCCTGCACTACCAGGGCACCGACTACGACCCCTACGCCCACAACGGCAGGCTTGACCTGCGCGGGCGCTTCCGCCCCATCGGCATCAACCGCCAGAGCCAGCTGTCCATCGTGCAGCTGCGCCCCTACGAGCCCGAGGCCAACCGCGCCGTGCAGTGGCTCACGTTCGGCAGCAACGTCTTCAACGCCATCGTGCCCTTCTATGCCAACGTGGACTCCACGCCCGCTTACCTGGCCAACACGACGGCACGCGTGACCACCGAGGACTACTACTGGGAGAACCGCGTCATCGCAGCCCTGGCCGATGCCCACTTCCAGGCCACGAAGGCCCACGTGGAGCGCTACCAGGAGAAGGTGCCCGGCCGCGGCTACGAGGTGCTGCACGCCACCGACGCCCGCGTGCGCCAGGAGGGCCTGTCCTACGACGAGGCCACGGCCACGCTGCAGCAGGCCAACGAGCAGGTGGCTGCCATGCTGAAGGACGAGACCGACCAGCTGCTGGACAAGGTGCTCTACGAGTCCAGCCTGCTCATG
>JAQXQO010000133.1 GCA_029101205.1 Coriobacteriales bacterium
CTGGGCGCGTGGTTCTGCGTGTACCTCTCGGCCTGGCTGGTGGGCACCACGGGCATCGACCCCATGGAGATCTTTGGCATGCTGGTCCTGCTGCTGATCCAGGCAATCTTCCACGACGTCCCGCTGAAGACGCTGTTCCTGGCGGCGGCCGTGGTGGCCGTGGCCTGCGGCACGGGCGGCGACGTGATGAACGACCTGAAGGCCGGCGACGAGCTGTCCACCGATCCGCGCGACCAGATGAAGGGCATGGCCGTGGGCGCCCTTGTGGGCGCCGTCGTGGCCACCATCCTGCAGATGGGCCACTACACCGTGTAAGGCGCCGACTCCTTTGGTCCCGAGAAGCAGTTCGTGGCCGTCCAGGCCGCCAACGTGGCGGCCATGGCGGGAGGCATCCCCAATATGGCGTCGTTTCTGGTGGGCCTGGTGGCCGGCTTTGCCATGTCGGTGGCGGGTCTGCCGGTCATGACCCTGGGCCTGGGCATCTACCTGCCCTTCTACCTGAGCTCCGGCGCCGTGTTCGGCGCGCTGGCGCGCCTGGCCTTCGAGCATGCGCACAAGGGCGAGGACCCCGCGACCAAGGCGCCGAAGGAGGCGCGCTGGCAGACGGTGGCCTCGGGCCTCATGGGCGGCGAGTCCCTGGTTGGCGTCATGGTGGCACTGGTGGCCTTGGCCGGCATGGTGTTTGGCGGCTAGACGTAGTTCATGAGCGCAATGGGTGAATTCGTTGCGTTTGTTAACGGCTTTGGCATAAGAAGAGTAGACTAGCCCACTATAAATGGCTTCATTTACGGATGGCTTGGCTGGCTGAAAGCTTGGCGTGCCAGGTCGCGAGAAGGGAAGAAAGCAAAGATGCAGTCCAAGATTGCACACGCTGCCGAGCGCAAGGCGTTCAGCATCGTGATCGACCAGGCGCTGAAGGCAGCCTCTGCCGACGACCGCGCCGAGAAGATCGACAAGGTCGTCGACATGGCGGGCAAGCTGCTGAAGGACACCTCGCCTGGCGTCGTTCGTGGCCTGAAGACCGCCCTGTACCCTGGCTCGAAGTGGGAGAATTTCCTCTTTGACGTCATCGACAACACGAACCCCCATGTGTTCAAGACCGCCATCATGAACGGCGGCTACGAGGCTGCCTTCCGCGGCCTGCGCACCTGCACCGAGAACGCCTACAAGCACGGCTGCAACGTGCCTTGGATCATCCTGTTCGACCCCACGAGCGCGTGCAACAAGCACTGCGTCGGCTGCTGGGCCGCAGACTACGGCAACCGCCTGAACCTGAGCTACGAAGACTGCGACCGCCTGCTGACCGAGGCCTCCGCCCTGGGCACCCATCTGTTCATGCTGACCGGCGGCGAGCCCCTGGTGCGCAAGAGGGACGTGCTCAAGCTGGCCGAGAAGCACGACGACTGCATCTTCAACATCTTCACCAACGCCTCGCTGGTGGACGACGAGTTCTGCCAGAAGGTGCAGGAGCTGGGCAACATCGTGTTCTCCGTGTCCCTGGAGTCCTACGAGCCCTCCGTGAACGACGGTCGTCGTGGCGACGGCTCGTTCCAGGAGGTCATGGACGCCTTCGACCTGATGCACAAGTACGGCCTGCTGTACGGCACCTCCACCTGCTACACCCGCGCCAACACCGAGCGCGTCAGCTCCGACCAGTTCTTTGACCTGCTGGTCCAGAAGGGCTGCCGCTGGGCCTGGTACTTCCACTACATGCCCGTGGGAGAGGGCGCCAACGCAGACCTCATGCCCACCCCCGAGCAGCGCGAGTACATGTTCCACCGCATCCGCGAGGTCCGTGGCTTCGACTCCGGCTATCCCATCTTTGCCATGGACTTCCAGAACGACGGCGAGTACGTGGGCGGCTGCATCGCCGGCGGCCGCGTGTACTGCCACGTGAATGCCCGCGGCGACGTGGAGCCCTGCGTGTTCATCCACTACTCCAACGCCAACATCCACGACAAGAGCTGGCTGGAGTGCCTGCAGCAGCCCATCTTCCAGGCGTACCGCGCACGCTACCCCTGGAACGACAACATGCTGCAGCCCTGCCCCATGCTGGAGAACCCCGGCATCCTGCCGCAGATGGTGAAGGAGTCGGGCGCCCACCCCAGCGAGTACGTGGCCCCCGAGTCCGCCGAGGACCTGTGCAAGCGCACTACCCCCTACGCCAAGGCTTGGGGCCCCACTGCCCAGAAGCTGTGGCTGGAGGAGCATCCCACCGGCAAGAAGATCTACGCCGACAAGATGTCCACCGTCAACCAGGACGAGAAGGGCAGGCTCCTCTCGCAGGAGGACGAGAACGACGCCGTGCTGGACTAGCGCGTTCGTCCTTCTTGCCTGACTCATGCGTTTCTCAGAGGCTCCCGCACCGCGCGGGGGCCTCTTTTTCGTATGCGTATGGCCCTCGATCGAACGGGTGCCGCGCTTGGCCGTCCAGGCGCGTGCCCTGGCGGCCCCAGCGCTGGCCTTGGTTGTCGGCGGGGATACCCGTCGCTTGGTCGTCGCCACATGCCACAACTCCCGTGCAATGCGCCGCTGGTCACGGAGGCTGCCCCCGTACCCCGATGCGACGGTTATGCGAGCGGTGCCCATGGCTATGTTTGACCCTGGTGTTGTGTACAACGCGGGCCACTCATCGGGGCCGCGGCCCCCTGGGTCCGCCACGTCGTTTCGAGGAGGCATCACATGGCAACAAATGCAGAGAG
>JAQXQO010000134.1 GCA_029101205.1 Coriobacteriales bacterium
AGGCTGCGCGCGGCCTCGTGCATGTGCTCGCGCACCTCGGGCGTGATGGAGGGGCTGGGGCTCTCCTCCAGGAGTTTCTGGTTGTGGCGCTGGACGGAGCACTCGCGCTCGCCCAGGGTGACCACGTTGCCGTAGGCGTCACCCAGCACCTGCACCTCGACGTGGTGCGCGGGGTGGATGAAGCGCTCCATGTAGCAGCCGCCGTCGCCGAAGGCCGCCTGCGCCTCCGAACTGGCCGACAGGTAGGCGTTGCGGACCTCTTCGGGACCGCTGACCAGCCTGATGCCGCGTCCGCCGCCGCCTGCGCGGGCCTTTATCAGCAGGGGGAAGCCCACATGGGCCGCCTGCTGCTCGGCGTCGTCCGCGTCGCGCAGAAGGTCGGTGCCGCGCACGATGGGCACGCCGGCCTCACGGGCGGTACGCCGGGCCTCGTCCTTGTCGCCCATCCTGGTGATGACCTCGGGAGAGGGGCCCACGAACACGATGCCGCAGTCACGGCACTCGCGCGCGAACTCGGCGGACTCCGAGAGGAAGCCGTAGCCCGGGTGGATGGCCGTGGCGCCGCTCTCCAGCGCCACCGTCAGGATGGCGTCGGAGTTCAGGTAGGAGTCCGCGGGACGGGGACCTCCTATGCAGTAGGCCTCGTCTGCGATCTGGGTGTGGAACGCGCCGGCGTCGGCCGTGGAGTACACGGCCACCGTGCGCACGCCCATCTCCTTGCAGGCGCGAATCACGCGGACCGCGATCTCGCCGCGGTTCGCGATCAAGATCTTCTGGAACATGCGCTACTCACCGCCAGCCCTCTGGGAGTCCACGAGGGCAAACGACATGTCGGCCTGGCAGCACAGCGTCTGGCCCACGTACGCCTCGCCGTGGGCGAAGTGGAACGGCCCGTGGCTGCGCGTGATGTGGCAGCGAAGCTCCACCGTATCGCCCGGGCGCACCGGATGGCGGAAGCGCACCTTGTCCAGGCTGGTGTAGAAGGGGGTCTTCCCCTCCGTGCCGCCATCCTTGGCCAGAAGCACGCAGCAGTTCTGCGCCAGCATCTCGCACAGGATGACGCCGGGGACCACGGGGTTGCCGGGGAAGTGCCCCTGCACGAAGAACTCCTTGCCGGTGATGGTCAGGTGGCCTACGGCCTCCTCGCCCTCCATCGTGACGTCGTCCAGAAGCAGCATGGGCTCGCGGTGCGGCAGCAGCTGCTTTATCTGCTCTTTGTTCATGGGGCCTCCTCGCTAGTACAGCTTCATGAGGGTGCAGCCGTACTCCACCAGCTCGCCGTCCTTCACGCACACGTCCACGACCTCGCCGTCCTGCTCGGCCACGACCTCGTTCATGAGCTTCATGGCCTCGATGACGCACAGGGTGTCGCCGCGGTGCACCTTCGATCCCACGTGGACGAAGGGCTCGGCACCGGGGGACGGCGCGGCGTAGAAGACGCCCACCATGGGGGCGGTGACCTCCACGACCTTCGACATGTCCAGCGGCTTGTCGTCGGGTCCCAGGAGCACCTCCTCCTGGGGCTCGGGCTCCGCCGGAGCCGCGGGAGCCGGGGCTGGAGCTGCTGGCATGGCGGCAGCGGGAGCGACACCTGCCGCGGTGGGGGCCACGACGACCTCCTGCGGAGCCGGGGCGCACTCCAGCTCGACCACGTTGCCGTCCTCCTCGAGCCTCAGGCGGGTGAGGCCGTTGGACCTGAGCACCTGCGCGAGCTCGTCGATCTTCTTTGAGTCAATCATCGAAACCCCCTAGTCCATGCTGCGCAGCACGATGGCGGCGTTGTGTCCGCCGAAGCCCAGCGAAGTCGACAGGGCCCAGTGGGCGTCGAAGTGGGCGGCGACCTGCGGCGTGTAGTCCAGGTCGCACGCGGGGTCGGGGTCGGTCAGGGCAACCGTGGGCGGCACGATCTTCTCCTGCAGCGCCATGGCACAGGCCAGTGCCTCGACGGCGCCGGCGGCACCCAGCATGTGGCCGGTCATGGACTTGGTGGAGGAGACCTTCGCCGCGTGCGCGGCATCCTCGCCCAGGGCCAGCTTCAGGCCGCGGGTCTCGGACTCGTCGTTCAGCTTGGTCGACGTGCCGTGCGCGTTCACGTACAGGCCCTCGGCGGGGTTCATTCCCGCCTCGTCGGCCGCCTGGCGGATGGCGCGCGAGATGCCGGCCGCCGTGGGGTCGGGGCTCGTGATGTGATGGGCGTCGCAGGTGTTGCCATAGCCCATGACCTCGGCATACACGTGCGCGCCGCGCGCCAGGGCATGGTCCATGTCCTCCAGGACCAGGATGGCAGCACCCTCACCCATGACGAAGCCGTCACGGTTGCGGTCGAAGGGGCGGCAGGCGGTCTTGGGGTCGGGGTTCCTGGTAAGCGCCTTGGCGTTCGTGAAGCCAGCCAGCGCCAGCGGCACGATGGCGGCCTCCGTGCCACCCGCCAGGATGGCGTCGGCGTAGCCGAACCTGATGGCGCGGAACGCCTCGCCGATGGTGTTGGTGGACGTGGCGCACGCGGTCACCACGGGCAGCGTGGGGCCGTAGCACTTGTGGCGAATGGCTATCTGACCGGAGGCCATGTTTGCGATCATGGCCGGGATCATGAACGGCGACACGCGACCGGGGCCCTTTGCCAGCAGGTTCGCGGTGTTCTCGGTGGTGGTCTTTATGCCGCCGATGCCGGAGCCCACGTACACGCCCAGGCGCTCGTGGTCTACGGCACCCTCGGCGTCCAGGCCGGCGTCGCGCACGGCCTCGTCGGCCGCGACAAGCGCGTAGTGCACGAACGGGTCGTTGCGGCGGGCGTCCGCCACGCCGAAGTAGTCCCTCGCGTCGAAGTCCTTCACCTCGGCGGCCACCTTCACCCTGAAGTCCGAGGTGTCGAACTTCGTGATGAGGCCTATGCCCGAGTGGCCCGCCTTCAGCGAGCTCCAGGTGTCGAGCGCGGTGTTGCCCACGGGCGTCACGGCGCCCAGGCCGGTGACGGCCACCCTGTGCAGTGTGGATGTGCTCATATGCAAAAACTCCCTACATGCTCATTCCGCCGTCGACGGGCAGCACGACGCCCGTGATGTAGCCGGCTTCGTCGCTCGCCAGAAACGCAATGGCGCGCGCTATCTCCTCCGGGTCGCAGAGGTAGCCCAGGGGAATCTGCTCCTCGTACTTCTTTTGCACGGTCTCGCTCAGCTTTGCCGTCATGTCGGTCTTCACAAAGCCGGGAGCCACCGCGTTGCAGGTGACGCCGCGACGTGCCAGCTCGCGCGCCACGGACTTCGTCAGGCCGATGACGCCCGCCTTCGACGCGGCGTAGTTCACCTGGCCGGCGTTGCCCATGATGCCCACTACCGAGCTCACGTTCACGATGCGCCCACCGCGCTGACGCGCCATGGGGCCCGCCAGGGCACGGGTCATGTGGAAGGTGCCCTTCAGGTTCACGTTGATGACCTTGTCGAAGCTGTCGTCCTTCATGCGCATCAGGAGCCCGTCGGCGGTGACGCCCGCGTTGTTCACGAGTGCCCAAACGCCGCCGAAGTCCTGCAGCACCTGCTTCACGCAGGCGTTCGCCTGGTCCTCGTCCGAGACGTCGCAGCGGTAGGCCTTCGCCTTCGCGCCCAGCGCCTCCAGCTCGTCCACCACCTGGGCGGCGCGCTCGGCGTTTCCGGCGTACACGATGGCGATGTCGAACCCGCGCCGTGCCAGCTCCAGGGCGGTGGCGCGGCCGATGCCGCGAGAGCCGCCCGTGACGAGCGCGCAGCGGCGCGCCTGGAACTCCTGATCGTTTTGCGTCATTGCTCTAGCTCCTTTGAACCTGTGCCAGCACGGCGTCCAGCTGCTCCGGGGTCTCGCATGGCAGTGCCACGACATCGGGCACGATGCGACCGACCAGCTTCGTGAGCGTCTGTCCCGGGCCCACCTCGACGAAGGTGTCCACGCCCTGGGCGGCCATGCCCTCGATGGTCTGCTGCCAGCGCACGGGGCTCGACGCCTGACGAGCCAGGAGGTCTGCCATCTGCGCGGGGTCGTCGGGATACGGGCTGGCGGTGGCATTGGCCCACACCTGGGGGTCTGCCGCCTTGGGCGGCGTCGTCGCCAGCCAGGCGCGCAGGCCCTCGGTGGCGCTGGCCATCAGCGGACTGTGGAAGGCGCCGGACACGGCCAGCTTCAGCGAGCGGCCCTTCGCGGCGCGCACCAGCGAATCCAGCTGGGCCAGCGCGTCGGGACGACCCGCCACCACGGTCTGCTGGGCGCTGTTGTAGTTCACGGGCCAGGCACCAGCCTGGGCCGCCAGCTCCTCGACCTTCTGCGCGGGCAGCTTCACGACGGCACGCATGCCGCCGGGGTTCTCCTGCCCCGCCTGGGCCATGAGCTCGCCGCGGTGGCGCACCAGCCTGAAGCCATCGGTCTGGCCAAAGGCGCCGGCAAACGTGAGCGCCGCAATCTCGCCCAGCGAGAAGCCCGCCACGCACGACGGCTTAACGCCGCGCGCCACGAGGGCGCGCGCGGCGGCCAGGTCGAGCGAGAACACCGCAGGCTGGGTGTTCTCGGTGCGCGTGAGCTCTTCCTTCGTGCCTTCAAAGCACAGGTGCTGGAGCCCCGGCATAAGGCCCTCGAACTCGTCGAAGACCTCCTTCGCCGCCGCCTCGCGGGCACACAGCTCGGCACCCATGCCGGGGTGCTGAGCGCCCTGCCCGGAAAAGAGGAAGGCTACTTTACCCATTTGGTGGCCTCCCGCAGGCACTTCTCGGCACCGTCCAGAAGGTCGTCCACAATCTCGGCGGCGCTCTGGCGCTTGTTTACCATGCCGGCAATCTGGCCGGCCATGAAGCTGCCCTCCTGGTAGTTGCCGTCCACGGCAGCCTTACGCAGCGAGCCGCGGCCGAACTCCGCCAGCTCCTCCTTCGAGGCGCCCTCGCGCTCACGGCGCGCGAACTCCTGCGAGAAGGGCGTCTTGAGGCAGCGGACCGCCCCGTCGTAGCGACGGCCCGTCACCATGGTCGAGATGTCCCTGGCCTTCAGGATGCGCTCCTTGTACTCCTCGCTGACGTTGCACTCGTCGGCCACCAGGAAGCGGGTACCCACCTGGACGCCCACGGCGCCCAGCATGAAGGCGGCTGCCACGCCGCGGCCGTCTCCGATGCCGCCGGCTGCGACCACGGGGATCTTCACGGCATCCACGACCTGGGGTACCAGGGTCATGGTGGTGAGGTCGCCCACGTGGCCACCGGACTCGCCGCCCTCGGCCACGACGGCAACGGCGCCAGCGCGCTCGACCATGCGGGCGAGAGCGACCGATGCCACGACCGGGATGACCTTGATGCCGGCGGGGACCCACTTCTTCATGTACTTGTTCGGCGTGCCGGCACCGGTCACGACCACGGGCACGTGCTCGTCGATGACGACCTGCGCCACCTCCTCGACGAAGGGGCTCTGCAGCATGATGTTCACGCCGAAGGGCTTCTGGGTCAGCTGGCGGCAGGTGCGGATCTGGTCGCGAAGCCACTCGGCGTTCGCGTTCATGGCCGAGATGATGCCCAGACCGCCGGCGTTCGAGACGGCCGCGGCCAGGGAGGCGTCGGCAATCCAGGCCATGCCGCCCTGAAAGACGGGCTTCTCGATGCCGACGACGTCACACAGAGGAGTACGAATCATGGGTTAGTCCTTCTTTGCAACGAGGTCATCGACAATCTTCACGAACTCGCCGACGGTCTTGGGGTTGGCATCGGGGTCAATCTCGATGTCGTAGTCGTTCTCGCAGGCCATGACGGCCTCGACGATGGACAGCGAGTCCAGGCCGATCTCCTCGAACGTGGTCTCGGGCGTCAGATCGCCGGAGACGCCGTCCTGGTCGCGCAGGATCTCGCAGATGTGATCGAACGTAGTTTCGGTTGCCATGGTTGGCTCCTTGTCTCGCGAGTGGGCGGCCCATGCCGCCCCTCTGTCCATATGTCACGATCGGGGCGCACCCCGACCGGTGGTACCTAGTCCGCAGGTGCCGCGGCAGGCTTTTGCGGGTCGTCCACGTGCGCCGAGAGCTGGTCCCAGCGCAGCAGGCACGAGCCGACCGAGAGGCCCGCGCCGAATCCCACCATCGCCAGCGTGTCGCCGGGATGCACGCGGCCCTGGCGCACCATGCGGTCCAGTGCGAAGGGTATGCAGGCGCTCGAGATGTTGCCGGTCTCCTGGATGGTGCGCTCGACACGCGCGGGGTCCAGGCCCAGCGCGTTGGTGGCGGAGTCCAGGATGCGGCCGTTGGCCTGGTGCAGCACCAGGTGCGTGATGTCGGTGGGTTGCATGCCAGCCTCCTTCGCCAGCGCGCGAATCTCGCGCACGACGGAGGTGACGCCGAACTTGAAGACCTCGCGCCCCTTCATGCTGAGGACGGAGGGACCCTGCGGCCCCTCGTAGAAGGGGCTGTTGCCCGTGACGCCGGGCACGTCCAGCGCTGCCACCTCGGGTCGGGTCGAGAGGCGCAGAGAAAGCGGGCCCTCGTCGGCCTGCCCCAGCACCACCGCACCGGCGCCGTCGCCAAACAGCACGCAGGTGGCGCGGTCGTTCCAGTCCAGAATCCGGGAGTAGCGCTCCGCGCCGATGACCAGCGCGTAGCGGGCGCGGCCCCGGGCGAACCAGCCATCCGCCGCGTCCAGGGCAAAGATGAATCCCGCGCAGGCGGCAGACACGTCGAACGACGGGCAACGCGCGCCCAGCCGCTCGCTGACGGCGCTGGCCTCGGCAGGCATCAGGTGGTCGGATGAGGTGGTGCTGCACACCACCAGGTCCAGATCCTCGGGGGACACGCCCGCCATCCGCAGCGCCTCGGACGCGGCCTTCGTGGCGAGGTCGTCCAGCGTCTCGGTGGTGCAGACGTGCCGGGCCGCTATGCCGGTGCGCTGGCGTATCCATTCGTCGGAGGTGTCCAGAAACTGCGACAGCTCGTCGTTCGTCACCCTGCGCCTTGGCAGGCATCCGCCCGTCCCCAATACGCGAAAGCCCATTAGCCCTCTGCCTCCTTGCGATAGAACGCATCCAGGCGCTTCACGCCCTGCACCAGCTTCTGCATGTCGTCGCAGCTCATGCCTTCCAGGAGGGCCTCCGCCATCCGTACGTGAAAGATGGAGTGCAGTCGGTAGATCTCCTCGCCCTTCTTTTGCAGGGTCACGTTGACGCAGCGCGAGTCCTCGCTGTCGCGGTGCTTCTGCAGCAGGCCACGGCCCACCAGCCTGTTCACCGCAGCGGTGGCGGAAGGCACGCGAATCTGCGCCTCCTCTGCTATCTGGCTGATGGTGACCTTGCCGTGATGGCGAAACGACCCGTCGCCCACAATCTGAATGACGCGGGCCTCGCTCATGGACACCGCGATGCCCCCGCGGCGACGCAGCATCTTTTCTTCCAGGCCGTCGACCGAGTTGAACAGAGACGCCATGAGCTCGCTGAGCTCCACGGTCAGCTGCCTGGCCCGCGCCCTTTTGCTCACGGCATCGGAGTCGTCGCGGACAGACTCAGGCGGGACCGCATCCGATGGAGCCGAGCACAGGGGCTCAGCCGCCCCGTCGCCGGCTTCCGCACACGCGGAGCTGTCGGCAGCACTCATGTCCATGAATCGTAACCTCCCGCCGTGGTTGGTCTTTGGTGCCGCTCACCTGCGTTACTTAGTCAGTCTAACTAATATTGCGAGGCTTGAGTTGTTGAGCTGTCAACAACATCACACGTACACAATAAGGGCGGGCATCTCTTGGATGCCCGCCCTCGACTTCGGTATGACCGTCAGGCCTCGTGCGCCCCAAGGCTTGCACGTCGTGGATCTGCGCCCACCGGCTGTCGCTTGCGGCCCCTGCGCCCTCGGACCTGACTACATATATGAGCCCTTTGGACTCCCCTCCCCCGCATACTGGGACGATGAACAGATGACCTATAGGAAAGCCCATCCGCCTGGAGGATGTCAGATACTGGAGAGATGGTTAGAAAGAAGAACGCCTGCCCCGTCACGAGATGCTGCAAGCGCGGGCCCTAGCTCCGCGCCCCTCGGTCGGCGAATGGGCAGTCATGCACCCAGGGGCAGGCGTGTGCTATTGCATTCGTCAGTGCCCATGGGCAACGCCTCCCACGTTCGGTCGCTGCTGCGTACTGAGAGCGACTCCATCAGATGTCTGTATTCTTTACCACAATCAGCGCCGCCGATGCCATGCGACGGCTGGCGGCAACAATTCACCAGCGAATGGCAGCCTGAAAATATTTTGAGATACTATGGGAAAGCTGTAATGGTACATGCCGTGGCGGGGTCCCGCCGGAAAGAGTCTGCAGATGCCACAGGGGAACACGCGCAGTCAGCGCTATTGCTGGAACTGCGGGGCACCGCTGCAGGAGGGTATGCGTTTCTGCGAGAACTGTGGGAAGCCCGTAGCCATGTCGAGCGATCGGGAGCTGGCACGCGCCACAGAGCCTTCCCCGCACTCAGGTAGGCGCACACCCCGCAAGCACGTACCCTGGTACCAGGGACGCATGTTCGTCTATGTGGTCACGGCCTCCATCGTGGCGGTCTTGGCGTGCGCCGGCTCCATAGGCTACGCAATGCGCTCCCCCATCATGGGCCCGCAGTCGTACGTCTCGGACTCCACGGACGACACCGCAACCAACGGCAGCCCCAGCTCGAGCGACGCAGGCCAGGCAGCACCCGACGCCTCGTCCGCCCCCGCCCGGCAGACAGCCGGCGCGCAGACGTCAGAGGTCGCCCCCACGGATGCCGCATCGCCAGACGATGCGTCGGTTCTGACGGACGACGACGCCATACGCTCGACCCTTCTGCCCTATTACCAGGCCCTTCCAATCTACGACAGCCGCATATCGTCGCTGGCGACCACTTTCAACGACGGCTACCTGGACCAGGACCGCACGCGCCGCGTGGATAGCCTCACCGGCGTGCAGAGCCTCATGGGTCAGATCGAATCCAGCACACACGACCTGTACAAGCTGAAGGTCTCGCAGGACAGCCAGTACTACGAGGACTTCAAGCTGATCAGGCGCTGCTACATAGATGCCGACAACCGTCTGAGATGCCTGGCACAGGCCTGGCAGATCAGCCTCGCCTACGACAACCCCGCCCAGCACGCCAACGAGATCTTGGCCCCCATCATCGCGGCCAGACAGGGCGGCGACCAGAATATCTCCTTCGTCGACTTCCAGGACACCTACGCCCAGATAGACCTCGACTAAACGTCAAGCGCCCGGGTCTTCTTTGCCCGGGCTTTAAATCAGCCCTCGTACTAAATCAGAACGGACACAAAGGAAGGGCGGGACGCCGGAAGACGTCCCGCCCTCTGTCTAGCTGTCCATTGGACTTCCTTGCAACGTACCTCACCATGTACCGCAGCGTCCAATTGGTGACGCTCAAGCCTCTCGGCCGTTTTCTGCGATCACTGCGGTGAGCAACGCTTCGTCCGTCTGTCCCTAAGGGAGATGATGTACGCGACCTCGTGTCGCTATTCGAGCCCTTGGGCCAGTGGCTCCAACGTTAAATGACGGAGCTGGCGGTGCACCACGCGCAACGTTCGCTGTTCGTCGGTTCATCGTTCACGGGCATCGCCTCCTCGAATGACCACTTCCGTGGTCCCTTGCCTTTAGGACTACTGTCAATATATCCGTTTCCAGGGCGGCAAATCCTGGCAGCCAACAGCCACCCGCCCAGCGGAAGAGTTTCATCCGCAAGCGTATTGTTATCACTCAAAAGAACTTAGTCCAGGCTGATGTTGTCGTAGCCGTCATCGGGCAGGTACACGCCGGGGTCGCCCTTCCACACGACGACACCGTCCACGATCAGCATCTGGAGTCCCTCCGTGAACTCGCACACCTTTGCTATGGAGGGGGCCGCATGGCGCAGGTGGTCGGACTCGAAGTTCAACTCGACGATGCGACGGGCGCGAATGGGCAGCCCCTCCTCGATGCCCGCGACGGGCGTCAGCTCGATGCCCATGGTCATGGTAACAGTGCGCTTCTCGTCGTCCTCGTCGGCGTCGGCGCTGCTCTCTTCCACGAACGTGGAGAGCTTGGAGTGCGAGGTCGAGTGGAACGAGTCCTGAGCCGTCTCGTATGAGTCGATGTTGCCATCGTTGTAGACGAGGGTTACCTTCATGAGAACCTCCCTAGAAGAGCGCGGCAGAACCGCGCTGCCATACCTGACGCTATGGTAGGGCATGGCTTGCTACGGACGAAACCCAAGGGCCGATCATTCGGCGACCGATGCAAGCGCTCGCCTGCAATACCCAAATGACCCCCATTTATATTGGTTCATGCCAACCGCGGGTACGCGCATCACGGCCAGGCCCAAAAGACGTTGGAGGAAGAAGAACAATGCAAGGTCGGCAGCCAGCCATGAAGGCAGACCAGACGAGGGCCTACGTGCAGAGGGCGGCGCGCCTTCTGGGCGGCAGCCAGCCGAAGGACCTGATGGACCAGCACTTCCTGTGCACGGACGTGGCCACGGGACTTGAGGTTCGGGCCCTGGGCTTTCGGGATTCGGCAGACCTGCACGTGGCCGAGCTGGGCTCGGGCATCGGCAGCGTGGCCCAGGCCCTGCCCGCCTGCCGACGTCTGGACCTGGTGGAGCTGGACCCCACGCTGTGCCAGGTGGCGAGGCAGCTGCTGTCCGAAAGGTCCGACATCCACGTGACCTGCGCGGATGCGCTGGGGTGGATAAGGCGCAACCCCGTGGACGCCGTGGTAAGCAACCTCCCCGGCTTTCTGACGACGCGCCTTCTGGACCAGCTGGAGCAGATGGCAGCCGCAGACTGCGCCCCGTCCTGCGTGGTGGCGGCGCTCCCAGCTAACGTCCGCGCCAGCGACTGCCTCCTAGGGCACCCGCACCTGTGCGCAGTGGACCTGGGGCTTCTGGACGCCGACTGGTTCTGGCCCCGGCAGCAGGGGCCCTCGCGCCTCGTCAGGCTGCGCCCCGACGCATCGGTGATGTGAGAAACTACTGGGCGCGCACGGCAGAGGCCGAGCGCTTACGCAGAGGAGGAACCGCATGGCACAGCTTCGCAAGACCCTTGGAAGCGCAACCGACCCGGGCATGCTGGCCCTGCAGCGCCAGATGGTCACGCAGTCCGCCACCACGCTGGCCCGCTGGAGCGTGGGATACGCAGCCGGGCACTACCTGCCTATATATGA
The DNA here is from genome assembly GCA_029101205.1 of Coriobacteriales bacterium. Classification (GTDB taxonomy): domain Bacteria; phylum Actinomycetota; class Coriobacteriia; order Coriobacteriales; family Atopobiaceae; genus Olsenella_K. The sequence goes on from JAQXQO010000134.1 coordinate 11,146, forward strand.
AAAACTGGCACGCCGGGCGGGCATCCAGGACCCAGACGCGCTCGAGAGCACGCTCATGGTGGTGGACGGATACCTCGAGGGTCTCATGAGCGCCGCCCAGGCAAAGAAGGCCATCGCGGCCAGCAGGGCCATCGCCAGGGGCACGCTCTTCTCGCCGACGGCACAGGCGGCAGCCCGCGCCTGCTCGACGGCCGCCTCGGTGGCGTTTAGCCCCACCAGCGCCCTTGGCATGTGCGGCTACGGCGCTGCCGCCGCGGCATACGATGCCGCCGGCACGGACCAGCCACGTGCCACCTACGACCGGCTGGCGCAGGAGGAGTTCGCCCGACAGCTGGAGTCTCTGCAGGAGGACAGCGTGCCGGACGAACCCAACCCCATCCAGGTGGACTGGAACTGCTAGCACCGAGTCGTCAGCCAAGTGACGGGCAGCTGGCCGGAAGCGGACCCACCGGTGGGTGTGGCCCGCTAGCCCTTGGGCTTTCTGAGGTCGTCCAGGCCAGAGCACTGGCCCACGCCCATGCCACTGGAGGCTGTTGCCGCACGCTCGTCGCCCCAGTCGAAGTCCATACCGCGCACCAGCTCCTGAGCCAGCCTGGTCTCGGCCGCCCGGATGTTGCGGATGCGGTTCAGCAGGCTGGGGTGGTCATACCGCCAGAACTCGACCACGGGATGCGGGCTGACGCAGGCCAGCTGGTCGGCGGCGATGCGCTTCAGCGTGACGATGAGGTCCTCCCCGTAGCCGTAGCGCACGACCTCGAGGTCCGCCTCCATCTCGCGCCTGCGGGAGGCGGCGTTCGTGGCGGCCTCAACCACCAGCGACGGCAAGTATGCCATGCCCCCCAGCACCATCAGCAGCAGGAAGTAGTTGTTCGTGACGATGCCGAACGAGGAGCGCGTCCACGCCGACAGCGCCCACAGCGGCTGGGGATGCGTGACCAGCCATGCCAGGGCCACGACCGCGCAGCCCACGAACGCCACGCTGGCCAGCTCGTGCCAGCCCGCACGATGCTTCAGGTGCCCGATCTCGTGCGAGAGGACCGCCAGCAGCTGGCGCTCGGAGTTCCCTTGCAGGAAGTTGTCCGCGATGCCAATCTCGCGGTGCCACAGCACCCTCAGCAGGAAGGCGTTCTTTGTCGTGGAGCGCGTGGACTCGTCGTAGACGTACACCTGGCTGACCTTGCGGCCGCTGGCGCGAATCATGGCCTCGATGCGGCGACGCAGGTCGCCGTCGGGCAGGGGCTCAAAGTGATACTCGACGCGCAGCATGAGGTAGTTGACCAGCTGCAGCAGCATCAGCACCGCCCCCACCGCCACGAACAGCGCGGCGCTGGCCAGAAGCGCCTGGCCAAACCGGATGGAGTAGCCACGCGTCCAGGAACGCAGGTGCTCGCCCGCAAACGTGGTCAAAACCACAATGGCCAGAAGGCCTGCAAAAGACAGGGCCCTCTGGCTGGCGTAGCTTCCCATGAACGACCTTGGCGTCAATCGGTTCAGCCCGAACCGCTGTCTGATGCCCAGCGTCAGGTGCCGCCCGTAGCGGTACGACTCGCAGGTATTTGCCACCGAGAATATCAGCAGCGTCACGATGGACACCACGTACGGGTTGTGCCCCGCCAGCCTGCCGACGTCCGCGTAGGGAATCAGCCACAGCAGCGCCGCCAGTATGCCCAGCCGAGCCATGCGATGCGCCAGGCCGGCACGGGTCGTCTGCTGCGCATAGCTGCAGAACTTGGACCATCGCCTGGAATCGTAGACGTCATCCACCTCGGCCGACAGGGGACGCTTTCTACACGAGCGAGAAAGAAGGGCCAGCGTCACGGAAAGCCCCAGGCCAACCGCTTCCACAAGTATTAGGAAGACCCGTGCGCTCATGACGCCCCTCCTTCCACACGAAGATAATCATTCGCGTTTCTTCACTCTCAGAATACCCAAGGAGTCGGTAATTAAAGGCTATATTTCTCCCTTTTTACCTGCGTTTTGTTCTGCATCTGTACGCAGTTAGACAAATGCTACTCAAAAGAAGATAAGAAAAAATGGCTATGCCTTTGAAGTTCTAGACCACGGGGTCTGGCGGACTGGAGGATAGTTTCGCGCAAGCCGCACAATCGCGGCCGCAGGGCATACAATGGCAGCTCAGCGAATCGCCGTCCGTCCGAGGCGGGACACCCGCCTCCTCGGACGAAGGGAGTCCAACATGCAAAAACGCGAGCCAGGTCTGACAGACGCCGTGCTCATATCGTCTGTGGCTGTGGGCGCTGTGGGGATATCGGGCGCCGTCGCGGGCACCATGAGCATGGCTGAGGGGTTCGTCTTTGCGGCGCTGGGGGTTATGGCCTTCTCGGCCACGCGCTCGCCGCGCGTGACCTCCACGCTGACCAGCGTTGGTTCGGCCGAGCTCGTGTGCTACGCCTTGGTGCCCCTCGTCTGGTCGATTGTCGACCTGTACGCCGCCGCATCGCAAGCGCAGGGGCAGTCCGCGCTGCTGGCCAGGAGCTGCCAGCTGGGCCTGGCGGTGGTGTTTCTGGGCTGTAGCATAGCCTACCTGCTACGGACCAAGGATGACGCCCCCAAGGACGGCCGCCGAAAGCTGCCAGGCAGCAAGGACTAGCCGTCACCGCACCCCCGGGCGGGTGTGGCCAGCGCCGTCGAGGCGCAAAACCTCAGAGGGACCCGCCAGGCCGCAGCCCGACGGGTCCCTCTGCCCACAAAAAATGGGCGGGTCCTTCGACCCGCCCAGCTGCCATTACAATGGATGTCCAATCGCCGATTGTGTGTCATACGCACGCCTGCAAGCTGGCGCTCAGGCTCTTCACCGCGTTGGCACCGGCACTTCCGCCTGTCCAATCGGACCGTTGCGATAGGGTATCGCTTGCCTTGGCCGCCTGTGCGGCCACAATTACTAGAGGCGGGACTCGCAATGCCAATCGTGGGACACCTGATTTCCTTCCGTGCTGTCCACTGGCATCGCCTCCAACCTTTCCTTGACTTCAGTGACTACTGTCTGTATACCCCTCGCGCGGAATTTCATACATCGTAGAAGAAATTACGTGTGAATGTAGACCTGGTCGCCCACCTGGACGATGCCGTACAGGTCCTCGGCCTTCTGGTGCGGCAGGTTCACGCAGCCATGGCTGCCGTTGGTCTGGTAGATCTTTCCGCCGAAGCTCGAGCGCCACGAGGCATCGTGGAAGGCGTAGGCATTTCCGATGAAGGGCATCCAGTAGTCCACGTGGCTCTGGTAGTCGGGGTCTCCGTCCAGGTCCTCGTCGGCGCCAATCAGCGTGGCGTCCTGCGTCATGTATGAGTCGATGTAGTACGTGCCGGTGGGGGTGGAGCGCCCCTCAGAGGCGTTTCCGCTGACGATGGCGGACTCCCACAGCACGGTTCCGTCCTGGTCGAACATGCGCGCGTACTGGGCGTCCAGGTCCACATCCACGTAGCGGCCCTTCGAGGAGTCCCAGCCACCCTTCGCGTAGGCGGCCTCCTTCGAGAGGCCCTCCGTGCTCTTTGTCTGCGTCATGGGCACCTCGATGGGGTCGACGTTGCCCTGCTGCAGGTGCTCCACCAGGGTGTTCACGAAGGTGTCGACGTCCAGCGTGTAGTCGTTCTCGTCGTCGGAGTAGGCAACCTGGGGTGCCAGCGTGTACTTTGCCCAGACGCGCACCGCCTGCTGGTTCACCACCAGCTGGGACTCCGAGACCGTGACCCAGCTCTTCAGCGTGTCGTCCAGCGTCCAGCAGGTCTGGCCGTTCAGCGTAATGTCAATGGAGGCGCCGCGGACCGCGTTTGCCGTGTCGGCCACCTGCTTCAGCTCCAGGCAGTCATCCAGCGTGGCGTCGTGGGAGACGGAGGCGTCCAGCGTGACGGTCTGCGAGCCTGCCTGGATGGCCTGGGCCAGCGCGTCGTGCACGGCCTGGGCGTTCAGGGCGGTGCCCGACACCTTTCCCATGACCTCGTACTGCCGCGAGTCGTAGTCGTAGCCCACGTAGGCGTAGTTGGTGACCATGCTGGTGGCGTCGTGCTGCTGCACGGCCTGGTTCACCAGCTGGGTCAGCTGCGCGTCGTCGTAGGAGGTGTGGGGGTCGGTCGTCAGCGCGTGGTCCTGGAACAGCGCCACGGGCCATCTGAGGGCCGATTCCTGTGAGCGCGCGTCGGCCGCAACCGCGCTGCCGTCGCAGGTGTAGCTGACGTCTGCCGCCTGCACGTCCAGTGAGAAGTCGCCCATGGAGACCTGGGTCTGGAAGGAGGACGCGTCCTGCGTGGCCTCGTCCGCCAGCTGGTCTGTCGTCTGCAGCGACGCATCGATACCGTTCACGCTGGTACGGGGATAGAAGTGATCGCCAAAGTAGATCGCTCCCCCGGCATAGCAGCACACCACAGCCGCCGCCACGACGCCCAGCACGATGCGCCTGCGCATCACCTTGTGGTGATGCTCCTCGTGCTGCAGGCTGGCCGCGCTGACGACCTCGTCGGTGTTGCCGGCATCGGGAATCTCGAGCTCGGTCGTGGGCTCGTCCTCCCCCTCGTCGCCTTGGCCATCGTCAGCCGGCCCCTCGTGGGAAAACCAGTCGGAGAAGTCCTCCTGCGGCACCGGTTCCGCGCCCGGCTCCGGCTGGACGCCAGGCGCCTCTTGCCCCTGGTCCACGAGCTCCCGCTGCTCGTCGAAACCCAGCACCACCGTGGCATCGGCCGCCACGGGCTTCTCGTCGGCGTCGTCCTTCTTGGCGTCATCCTCGGAGGCGTCGTCGGGTTGCCGGACGGTCGGCTGTGACGGGGCCTCCTGCGCGCCGTCGGGCTTCTCCAGGGGAAGCACCGCCGTGGTGTCGGCCTCGTCGTCTATGCGCGGCAGCTCGGAGGTGTCCTCGAGCGCCATGGCCGCCGCCAGGTCGGATGTGTCGCCCAGGTCGTCGGACCACCCCGCGGAGTCGTCCGCCGTCGCCGTCTGGGCCGCGTCGTCTTCCGTGACCCAGTCGTTGGTTTCGTCAGTTGATGAGTCGGAGGCGCCTTGCGCCTCTCCCAGGACCTCGGTGGAGTCGAGCTCCCCCGTGTCGCGAGGGTCTGTTTGGTCGCCAGCCATGGCCGCCCCCTGCAAACGTGTTTGGAAGCTCGATTGTACCCGAACTTGGGATGCCCCGCTCTACGCCCCCAGGGTCACCTGCTGCCCCGGCTGCATCAGCAGGGCGTTCGGCGCCAGGCGCGCGAACTCCCGGGCCCGCCCCTCGTCGTAGGGAACGACCGGCTTCAGGTGCACGGGCGTGTTGTGGAGCGCGCCCACCAGGTTGGCGCAGCGCGCCGCCTCGGGCACGTCCATGTTGTACACGCCGTCGCCGGGCCAGAAGGCGTAGTCGATGTGCCTGTGGCACAGGTCGCCCTGCATCTGGCGCGTCAGCGAGGTGTCACCCGAGAAGTACACGACGAGGCCGTCGACGCTGACCAGGTATCCGACGCACTCGTCCACCGGATGGCACGAGTTGTACGCCTGCGTGGCCTCCGCGCGCACGTCCAGGTACTCCAGGGTGCGATAGGTGTCGGGGTCGGGGTGCGCGTCGAAGTTCTGCCAGACGTGGCAGCCCTCTGCATGGGGTGGCAGGTCGATGGCGGTGTGATCGAAGTGCTGGTGCGTCACCAGAATCAGGCTTGCCGGCACGCCGTAGGTGGACGTGCCCTTCGCCCCCGTGGGGTCCATGTAGGGATCCACGTACACCACGGTGCCCGCCTGCGTGGTAAGCCTCAGGCTGCCGTGACCCTGGTACAGAATAGTCGCCATGATAGCCTCCATAACGTCGCTGCTATGCTTCCCCGTCGTGCTCCATTGTATCCTGCGGGTCGCGGGCGCTAACCTGCGGGTCGGGAGCGCCGTCCTCCCACAGGGGAACGTAGGCCAAGAAGCGCTGGGCCACGCGCGAGAGCAGCTGCGGGTCGCGGTGCACGCAGCAGATGCTGCGATAGCGGGGCTGCGCCAGGTGCTTGGGCAGGATGCGGTACGGGTTGCGGCGCAAGATCAGGGACGGCAGCACGCCCAGCCCCAGGCCGGACTCGACCATCGACATGATGGCGTAGTCGTCCCACGTGACAAAGCGGACGTCGGGCTTCTTCTGCACGCCGTCAAACAGCGAGTACACGGCGTCGTCGGTGCCCTTGCGCAGCAGCAGAAACGGCTCGGAGCACAGGTCGTCCACCGTGACGACGTCGTGGGTCGCCAGCCGGTGCCCCTCGGGCACGACGGCCAGAAGCTCGTCTTGGGCCAGCTCCTCGCAGACCAGGCTGGTGTCGCGGGGCAGCCTGCCGATGAAGCCGCAGTCCACGTTTCCAAGCGCCACCCAGCGCTCAATCTCGGCGTAGTCACCCATCAGAAGCTCGTAGTCCACGGCCGGGTAGTCGGCCTGGAACCTACTGATGATGCGCGGAATCCAGTGCGTGGCGACCGACGAGAAGGTGCCTATGCGAATGACGCCCGAGCCGATGCCCTTGATGTCGCTGACCTCGTTCTCCATGCGCCGGTAGTCCGCGCACAGGGCCTCCACGCGAGCCATCATGCGCCTGCCGTCGGGGGTCAGCGTCACGCCCTTGCGGCCACGCACCAACAGCCTGATTCCCCAGTCGTGCTCCAGGTCGGCTACCATGCGGCTGACTCCAGACTGCGAGTACGACAGCGACTGCGCGGCCCTCGTGAAGCTGCCCAGCCTGACGGTCTCCAAGAACGCCTGGTACTTCTGGATGTTCGTGTCCACGGGCGGCCTCCACGGCTCGGGGTTCCGACACTACGCATTGTATGCGAAATCCTCATGTTTAACATGTCAAACATTCGCTTTTCTTCTTGTTCTATTCGGGGCAAAGTAGGGTCCGGAAAAACAACCAGAACCGTCGTCCAGTGTTGGGGAGAAGCGCAACCATGCACAAGAGCCTGCCGAAGTACCTGTTTGGCCTGACCCTGTCGGGCACGAACGGCATCGTTGCCAGCCTGATATCGCTGCCCTCCAACCAGATTGCGCTCTTTCGCGCGCTCATCGGTGCCGTCACGCTGGCCATCGTGCTCCTGGTGACGCACCCCCACCTGAGCCAGCTGGAGGTCAGCAGGCATCGCCGCGAGGCGTTGTTCCTGCTGGGGTCCGGCGCGGCCATGGGGGCCGGATGGGTGCTGCTGTTCCAGGCCTACCAGCTGGTGGGCGTGGGCGTGTCCACCCTGGTGTACTACTGCGGGCCCATCCTGGTCATGGCCCTGTCGCCGTTCCTCTTTCGCTCGAAGCTCAGCGCGCGCAAGGTCCTGGGCTTCGCCGTCGTGGCCGCCGGAGCGTTCCTCATCGGCGCGCAGAGCCTGAGCGCCGGCGTCTCGCTTGCCGGCCTGGGCCTGGCCGCCCTGACCATGGTGACCTACACGCTGACCGTGGTCTTCTCGAAGCAGGTGCACCACGTGCACGGGCTCGAGAACGCCAGCATCCAGCTGATGGGCAGCCTGGCTGCCGTCGTGGCCCTCTCGGCGCTGTTCGCGCAGCCCATGGCTGCGGTGCCGGCTATCGCTTGGCCCGCCATCCTGCTGATAGGCTTCGTGAACACCGCGGTCGAGCTGTATTGCTACTTCACCGCAATCGACGAGCTGCCCGTGCAGACCGTGGCGGTCTGCGGCTACCTGGAACCGCTCTCGGCGGTGGTCCTCTCGGCGCTGATCCTGCACGAGGCCTTCGGCCCCCTGCGCGTGCTGGGCACCGCGTGCATCCTGGGCGGCGCCCTGTGGTGCGAGCTGTCCGACTCCTCGGTGGAGCTGCCGCAGTGGCTGGGCGCGCAGCTGCGCCCCCGCTCCCGCAGCGCCCAGCAGCCGGCAAAGTAGCCAGCAGTCGCCCCAACTTCCCACTTCGTCGACTCTGGGTCCGGCCTTTCCCCTTGGCCGCGGCCTTGATGTCATCCTCCCCAAGGCCCCCACATCCTTGCCCATGTGGATGCGGGGGCCGTTTCCATGCCGAAGGCACATGGTTCAAGAAGAACGGTCTTCTCGCCAAGCCTTTTGGGCTAGTCCTTCTGGTCCTCGCTCAGGGGCTCGACGCCGCCCTGGTCCTGGGCCTGCTTCAGCTGGTCGGCCTCCTTCAGGAGCCCGAGGCCGCGCTCGTCCAGCATGAGCTGGCTGCTCATGCGCTGGAACCTGGCGGAGCCGTGATGGGCCTGGAAGCGCATGAAGGCGGGGTCCGTCGCCAGGCGACTTACCGCCATCAGCGCCATGTCGCCCTCCCCGAACGCCTGCCCCACGAAGTCCAGGGCGCTGTCCACCTGGTCTGAGGTCTGCTCCAGGCGCGCGCCCAGCTGCCGCACCACCTGGTTGAACTCGGCGCGCAGGGCCTCCGACGTCGCCGCCTGCGAGGCGGCATCACGTGAGCCGCCGACGCGGCCGGCCAGGCGCTCCCACAGCCGCACGCGCTCGGCCTCCCTGCGACGGCGGACGTCGGAAGCCGATCCGTCCGCCTGCAGCTGCGACAGCCTGCGGCGGGACTGCGCCAGGCACTTCGCCACCTGGTCCTCGTGCCCCAGCGCGTCGGCCACCAGGGGCCGCTCCTCCCCCAACACCTGCTCCGTTGCGTCCACGGCGTGCACGCGCTCCAGGACGGAGGAGGTCAGCATCCCCACGACGGCGATCTTCTCGTCCGCCCCAGCGCAAGCCGCGTGCTCCACGTCGTCGGGCAGGAAGCTGCCGTCCAGGATGGACCGCACGTTGCAGCTGCGGCGATAGCGCAAAAACATCTGCAGGTAGACCCAGAAGTCCTCCGCCGTGTCGGCATCCTGGAGATACTGCGACACCAGGTCCAGGTCGGGCTCCAGCCCCACCCGCTCGTATGCCTGCAGCATGCGCGAGAGGTCCTCCCAGCCGCGCGCCGTCACGATGCGGGTGTGCGCCACGCCAGCCCGCACCAGGTAGAAGCGGTCGGGCTTCGCCTGCAGGTAAGAGGTGACGGCGGGGTGCACGCCGTGCGACGCGGCGTACTCCTGCCACACGGCCAGGTCCGGCTCGACGTCTATGCGCTTCAGCCTGTCCAGCATGGCCGGGTCGAAGTCGCGGGCGCCGCGGTTGTAGGCGGGCGGGTTGCCCGCGCACACGATGACCCAGCCCAGGGGCAGGCGGTGCTGACCGAAGGTCTTGTACTGCAAAAACTGCAGCATGGCGGGCATGAGCGTCTCGCTGGCGCAGTTTATCTCGTCCAGGAACAGGATTCCCTCGTCGACCTTCGAGGCCGCCATCGAGTCGTACACCGACGCGATGATCTCGCTCATGGTGTAGCGGCTGACCTTGTAGGTGGTTCCGCCGTACGTGGCCTCGTCTATGTAGGGCAGGCCCAGCGCGCTTTGCCTGGTGTGGTGCGTGATGGAGTACGAGACGAAGTTCACGCCCAGCCGCTCGGCCACCTGGGACACGACGGCGGTCTTCCCCACGCCCGGAGGGCCCATCATGATGATGGGGCGCTGCATCTGCGGCGCTATGAGGTAGGTGCCGTCCTCGTCCTTCGCCAGGTAGGCCCTCACGGCCCCCTCGATCTGCTTCGTTGCGCTCTTTATGTTCATGCTAGCCCCCTCTGGAGATCCGTATGCGACAGCACCACCTGGAGGGCCCAGGGAGGGACCTCCTCGCGCCGATACCCGTCGTCGCAAAAGACGAACGCCACCTTGTACGCGGGCGGGCGCTCGGGGTAGATGCCCCGCCCGTCCGTGAAGTACAGAAGCCCCACCAGCTCGTCGAACTCGCCCTGGCGCACCAGCTGGTCCACGTAGCGAAACGCCGGCCTGAAGTCGGTGCCGCCAAAGCCGCGCAGCACCACGCGATCCCTCCAGCGGGCCAGGTCCGCGGCGCACGTCAGCTTGTCGTCGCTCCTGACGGCGGCGTCGCACTGGATCACGTGGACGTTCACGCGGTCGCAGTAGCGGTCCTGGGCGCTCAGCACGCCGAACGCCTCGGCTACGAAGCCCTTAACGACGTCGCCGCGCACCGATCCGGACGTGTCCAGCACCACCACGAAGTCGCGCACCAGGTGCGCCTCGCGATACTCCAGCTGCTCGATCAGGGGCATGTTGCCGTACAGCGACAGGCCGTATGCGTAGTACACGTAGTCGAACTCGTCGGGCGAGACGCGCAGCTGCTCGTGGGGCACGGCAAAGAGCCGCAGGAACTGGCTCAGGTCGTGATGGGGCTGGCCCGCGCGACCCAGCTCGTCGACCAGCTGGCCCAGCGCCTGCGACTGCGGCGTGCCGCGGGTCTGCAGCTCCATGCGCATCCCGCGGGCGACGCCTTCCCAATGGGCCCTGACGCGCTCCCGCCTCCGGGCTTCCAGGGGGCTCGCGTCCATGGGGGACGCGTCGGACCGCCCGTCACGCGGCGCGTCCTTCGGCGCCTGGGGGCCCGGATGTTCCCGGGAACTCGCATGCCCCTGGGAGCCCTCCCGCCCCTGGGGGCCGCCCTGCCCCCGCGACCCCACCGACGAGCCGTCGTCCGCCTGACGCCTGCGGTCCCTTTGGCCCTGCACGCCATCGGAGTCCTCGCTGCCCCGAGCCCGGCGCAGCGTGCCCGAGGCTCCGGCACCCCTGCCCGAGGAGCCCTCGTGCACGCGCGTGGAGGCGTCGGGCGAGCTGACGGGGCTTACCGAGCCGCGCCGTCGCACCGGCGCGCAGAACCAGTCGTCGCAGTCGTCCACGCGAAACGCCTGCACCCAGGCATTGCGCTCGCGCGCGAAGTCGCCTGCCACGAGCGCCCGATATATGCTCTGGGTCCCCACGGAGTCGCCCAGGCGCTCGTGCAGCTTTGACTCGACCACGCGCAGGGCCTGGCCGCGCACGTCGCCTCGGGGCCCGCAGAGGTCGCGCGCCATGCGCTCCGCCTCGATGTCGCACGCCAGCTCCCAGGTGGCGACGTCCACCCGCGAGGGCTGTGCGAAGGGATGCAGCAGCAGGCAGTGCACCAGAACGTGCGCCAGGTCGTGCACGGGTGCCCTGCGCGTGCGGCGAAACTCCTCCACGACCACGTCCGCACCCACGAACAGCGTGGTGCCGTCCGTGGCGTACGGGCAGCTCTGCTGGCGCAGGCACGCCGGCAGCCCCTCCAGCGCGGGGGCCAGGAAGTAGCTATGCTGCAAGAGCTCGCGACGGGCCAGGTCCGTCACCCTCAGCGCCAGGTCACCCGTTCGCCGGCTGAGCTCCTCCGCGTCCATCCGCCCCTCCCCTGCATGCGGGGACGCGGCACGCCCCTGCGCCGCCCGCCCCCTTGACCTGCCTACAATAGCAGCTTGGCTATGTCGTCCGAGCCCTGCGCCGCCGGCGCGACCGCAGGCGCCAGCGAACGGCGACGCCCCAGAAGCCAGCTGGCCGCCTGGGCATGGCCTGCCCCGGAGGCGGCCTCAAGCGCCTGGTCCAGCGCCTGCGCGTCGGAGGTGCCGGGCCACTTGGCCACGGCCCTCATCTGCGGCAGGTAGCCAAAGCGCGCCAGCAGGCGCAGCAGGTGCGCGTTCTGCTGTGGCGTGCCCGGGCTCAGGTGCGCCACCAGCCTGCGCAGGAGCTCCCCGTCGTCCGCCATCCACGAGAAGGACTCCAGCGCCTCGTGGACCGCCTGAGGCGCCTCACGGCACAGGAAGGTCAGTATGGACTCGTCGGTGCGGTCGTGCAGGAAGTTCCCCAGCACCAGGCCCAGGTAGCCACCGCCCAGCCCACGCTTCTCGTACAGGCGCAGCATGCGTCGCGCCAGGGCCAGGCAGGCATCCTGGGCTTCGGGCTGCGAGGGGTCGGGCGCATGTCCCAGCTGCGCTGCGCGCAGCAGCGCGGCGCGCAGCAAATCGTCGAACTCCACGTCGTCGAACAGCCCCTCCCCCGCCAGCCTGCCCACGACGTCGCAGGTGGACGCCAGGTTCGTCGAGGTGGCAAACGTGCCGCCGACCAGCTGTTCTTCTCCGCGGAAGGGGGCAAAGACCTCGGTGCACACCGTGCGCTGCCGCGCCTCGGCGAACAGCCCGGCGCTGCCCTGCGTCAGGTCAAAGCGTGAGAGGCTGCGCTCGTGCGCAGCGATGGTGCGGTAGCCCTCGGCCATGGGCGGGTCCTCCATCAGCCGGACGCCCTTGTCCAAGAGGTCGCGCGCCACGTCCTCTCGGGCGCAGCGCAGCGCCAGGGCCAGCGCCCAGCCGCGGTAGGCAAAGGGCTCCAGCTCGTCCCAGACGAAGTCCACCAGCATGCGGGGCCCGTACACGCAGGCGCGCTCCAAAAGGTCCACCAGCTGGGCAGCCGTCGCCGCCTGGCGGTGGGGCACCACTGCCATGACCGCCGTGATGGCCTCGGTCAGATGGCCTGCGGCCATGGCGTCGCGGGCCAGGGGCAGGACCTTCCGCAGAACTTCGCGATCGCCTTGCATGTGAGCTCACCCCCCGTCAGCACGCCGACAGCGCATCCACCTGCATCATAGCGCGCGGGCAGCCTCCCAATAGGCCCTCCGCCAGTTGGACGGCACGGTATGGCAACGGCCGTCCACCAGCGCCGCGGCCGTCGACGGATGTCGGACCAGCCGCTCCTTCTGGGCGCGCGTGCTGTGGTGGATGTGCCACTCCAAGGACAGGGCAACGCGCCTGCAGGGAGTCTTCCACAGCATGGCCAGCGCCTCCACGCGGTGGCTTCTGGTGTAGCGAGCAGCACGCGAGGTGCGCCCCAGGTGCTCGGCCAGCCGGCGCCTGACGTCCGAGGTGACTCCCGTGTACAGCGAGCCATCTGCGCAGCGCACCATGTATACGTAGCAGGGCCGCCCGGCATCGTCTCCCGCAGACCTCGCCTCGCCTCCAGACATGCGCACCTCCGCAACCCACACCGGCACCAGACGCCGCGACGCACTTCGCGTCGCGTCCAGAAGGCGAGTGTAGCCGAACAAGACGGCTCTGACATCGACGCCAGGGACCGGCTTCAGCGCACCCGATACCCAGCGCCCCGGCTTCTGTCCGGCGTCGGGCGCCGACGCCCGCATACCAGACGGGGCCGGATCCGCGACGACGCGCAGACCCAGCCCCGAAAAGAGAGGTGCCATGGTGCAAGAAGAGCCACGTTAGAGAAGAGCTGCGTTGCAGCGAGCTTGCCGTCAGTTCATCGAAAGCTCGGCACGCACGTCGGCGATGCGCTTCGCGGGAATGGCGATGGTGGTGCCGTCGTCCAGCAGCAGCCTGCCCAGCTTTAGCTCGACCACGTGGTCGCGGTTCACCGCGTAGCTGCGGTGCACGCGCACGACCTTGGGACCCACCATCTCGACGACATCCTTGATGACGGCGGGGACCACGACGTCCTTCGTCATGCAGTGCACGATGGTGCGCTTGCGGTTGGCCTCCAGGTAGATGACCTGGGACGGGTGCATCCAGTGCACCGTGCCTTCCACGTCGTACAGCGAGATGTTCTTTCGGGTGGAGCCTATCTTCATGAGGGACTTGATGTAGCGGTACGTCTCGGTCCCGGTGCGCACGGGCAGGTCGGCCGTCTGACCCTCGCTCTTCTCAGGATTCGAGATGTGCAGGTGCTCCAGGAGCAGGCCGTCGTTCGAGCGCTTCCACACCAGCGTTACGCGGAACCACTGCGCGTAGATGTCCTGCGAGCCCGACGCGGTGAACACCAGGAAACGGCCCACGACGACGCACACCAGGCCGCCGCACGCCACGACCGAGTACTCCTCCTCGGTGGCAGAGGTTGCGCTGTCTTTCTTTCCGCTGCGCACGAACTGCTCGAAGTCGTCGAAGGAGCAGACGTACTGGCCCAGCTGCGGCCCTATGAACATGAGGTCCTCGGCGGAGTGCTCGCGGCACCAGCCCACGTCACAACGCAAAAGTCGCTGCACGAACTCCTGGCTCTGTTGCAGAGCCTCGTCGCGCAGCGCCTCGGAAGCGCCGGTCCTCGAGTTGTCGTTCGTGCTAGTTGCCATGAAGCACCCGCCCCTTAGCCAGGTGTAAACATTCCGATAGGAGTCTATCCGACCGGAATGCGCCAAAAACTACAGGCGATTAAGCTGCTGGACCTCGTTCCGAAACTCATGCCCTTCGTTCCCCAAAACGGCAGTCCGCAGCTGTCGTTCCATAAACATTGGAATAATTTCACGCCCCATCCTGCATCGGAGCGCAGCATGCTACAGGTCCTACACGTAGGTCAGGGCCCAGACGGCGCAGACCATGCAAAGAACGGACAGCACCAGGGGGCAGGCGATGCGCAGCGGACGGGGGCAGTAGCGCTCCACGAACGCCGATGACGGGTCGCCGGGGTCATAGTGCACCGACACGCGGGAGCCCAAAGGGTACAGGCGTCCCAGCGTGTTGCGATTGGGGTTGTCGTAGTGCGACGTCAGCCGTGCGCCTAGGTCCGCAGCCGACCCGCCCTTCTTGCCTGCGCCATCCTGGGTCAGCACCAGCCGGCAGGCCAGGGGCAGGTCCTGGCGCGTCGCGGTGTTTATGGGTGTCCTGCACAGCCGCAGGCGGGTCGAGGGCTTCGACGAGGTGAGGTAGTACAGAAACACCGGCCCCGTGACCTGGTACACCGACGCGCCCACCGCGTAGCGCACCTGGGGGAGCCATACCTGCCCCGCGTGCTCGTAGGGCGAATAGCCCACGACGACGCCCTCCGCCGTGGCGATGCATCGGCGCGGCTGCGACAGCTCGTGCGCCTCGCGCAGGCACTGCAGGATGCAGGCTGCCAGCCCCACCAGGGCGGCGACCAGGCAGGCAAGCGCAGAGGCCCCCGTCTGAGTTACGTACGGCACATGCACCCCCTCCGCCTGCGGACCAAATGGCTCCCTTCAATTGTAGACGGCTACCGCTGGCAAATGCCCCCGGGCCCGCAGACGGGGTGCCCCCATATAATTTGTTAGCCATTTCAAAGATGTGCGACGGCCCTGTCTGCCTGCGGATTATTTGATTTGGGACGACAGACTCGACGGCATTTGCCGCAGGGCGCGCCGACTACGGACGCAAGGGGGCGGTCATGGCGAACCTCATGGACGTGCGCATGCAGACGCTGGAGTTCCCGTCGTCGGACGGGCGCTCTACCATCCACGCCAGGGCGTGGTGGCCGCCCGAGCTGGCCGCGCCCAAGGACGGCGGGCGCGTCAGGCCTCGCGCGGTGCTGCAGCTGGTCCATGGCATGGCTGAGCACATCAGCCGCTACGACGACTTCGCGCGCACGATGGCGCTGCACGGCGTCTTGGTGTGCGGCCACGACCAGATAGGCCACGGCGACAGCAGCGACCCCGAGCGCTGGGGCTGCATACCCGAGCACGACGGCGTGCTCATGCTGCTGAAGGACATCGGAACCATGCGCGACATCGTCAGCGGCTGGTGCTCCGCGGACACCCCCTACTTCGTCCTGGGACACTCCTTCGGAAGCTTCCTGGTGCGCGACTACCTGCCTCAGGGAGCCAGGGGGCTCTCTGGCGCCATCATCAGCGGCACGGGCTACGTGAGCCCCGCGAAGGCGCAGCTGGGCTGCCTGTCGGCGCACGCCGTGTGCCGCCTGCGTGGCCAGGACGCCCGCAGCGAGTTCCTGCACTCCATGGCCGACGGGGCCTATGCCAAGGCCATACCAGACGCCCGCACGCCCTTCGACTGGCTGTCGCACAACCAGGCGAACGTGGACGCCTACATAGCCGACCCCGCCTGCGGGTTCATGTTCTCTGCGGGAGGCTACGTCACGCTGACCAAGGCCACGCTCATCAGCTGCGCGCCCGAGTGCGCGTGCGGCGTCCCTCACGACCTGCCGCTGCTGTACATATCTGGCGCAGAGGACCCCGTTGGCGACTGCTCGAGGGGCGTCCAGCGCGCCTGCGACCTGGCCCGGCAGGCGGGCTCCACGGACGTCACCTTGCACCTATACCCGCACATGAGACACGAGATCTTGAACGAGACCGGCCACGAGGCCGTCTACGCAGACATATTGGCCTGGATGGAGGAGCGCATATGAGCAGGCAGCGTTACGTGATAGCACTGGACCAGGGAACCACGTCGTCTCGCTCGGTCCTGGTGGACCACGATGGTCACATGGTCGACTTCGTCCAGCGGCCGTTCCAGCAGATCTACCCGCATCCCGGCTGGGTGGAGCACAACCCGCAGGACATCCTGTTCTCGCAGCTGGGCTCGCTGACCGAGCTTCTGCAGCGCCACAACCTGGACGAGAAGGACATAGCGGGCATCGGCATCGACAACCAGCGCGAGACCACCATAGTATGGGACCCCTCCACCGGCACGCCCATAGCCAACGCCATCGTGTGGCAGTGCCGCAGGACCGAGCCCATCATCCGCAGGCTGTGCTCCGACCCCGCCGTCGCCGCAAAGATCCAGGCAAAGACGGGCCTTCTGCCCGACCCGTACTTCTCGGCCAGCAAGATCGCGTGGCTGCTGGACAACGTGCCGGGCGCCCGGAAGCGCGCCGAGGCGGGCGAGCTGCTGTTCGGCACGGTGGACACCTACCTGCTGTGGGTGCTCTCGGGCGGTCTGGTGCACGCCACCGACCCCACGAACGCCAGCCGCACCATGCTGTTCAACATCCACACGATGCGCTGGGACCCCTGGCTCCTGGACCTGTTTGGCATACCTGCCAGCATGATGCCCGAGGTCAGGCCCAGCTCGGGCGAGTTCGGCCAGACCAGCTACCCCGCCGTTCCGGCGGGCATCCCCCTGTGCGGCATCGCGGGCGACCAGCAGTCGGCGCTGTTCGGGCAGTGCTGCTTCCACGCGGGACAGGCAAAGAACACGTACGGCACGGGCTGCTTCCTGCTGATGCACACGGGAGACCAGGCGGCCAAGTCCACGCACCAGCTGGTGACCACCATAGCCGCCTCGGCCCCCGGCGTGGGCCACACCGAATACGCCCTGGAGGGCTCGGTCTTTGTGGGCGGCGCGCTCATACAGTGGATGCGAGACGAGCTGGGTATCATCCACAGCGCCCCCGAGACCGAGGCGCTGGCTCGCAGCGTGGAGGACACCGGCGGCGTGTACATAGTCCCCGCCTTCACTGGCCTGGGCGCCCCGTACTGGGACCCGGACGCGCGCGGGCTCATCTGCGGGCTCACCAGGGGCACCGGCAGGGCGCACCTGGCCCGCGCCGCCCTGGAGTCCTTGGCATACCAGATATACGACCTGGTGGACGCCATGCAGGCCGACGCCGGCAGGCAGCTGGACGTGCTGAACGTGGACGGCGGCGCGTCAAAGAACGACTTCCTGGCGCAGTTCCAGGCCGACATCCTGGGCAAGCCGCTTCGCAGGCCCGAGAACATCGAGACGACCTCTCTGGGCGCAGCCTACCTGGCGGGCCTGGGGTGCGGGTTCTGGGACGGCATCGACGAGCTGGAGGACATGAGGCAGAAAGACGTCGTGTTCACGCCCCAGATGAACCCCGGCGACGCCGAGATACTGGTCAACGGCTGGCACAAGGCGGTGCAGCGCGCGCTCCTGTAGGCAGGCGCGCCCAGCTGGCCCCAGCCGGCATCGACCGGTGAGTGCTGGCACAAGAAGGGAGGGACGGCCTCGGCGACGCTACACGGAGTAGCCCAGGCCGCGATGCGTTAGGATGTAGCCCTTGGCGCCGATGCTGTCCAGCACGCGGCGCAGGCGGTTCACGTTCACCGTCAGGGTGTTGTCGTCGACGTAGGCGTTCGAGTCCCACATGGTGGTAACGATCTCCTCGCGGGTGACCACGTTGCCCGCCCTGCTCATCAGAAGGCCCAGGATGCGCAGCTCGTTCTTTGTGAGGTCTGCCTTCTGGGTGCCGCACGCCACCTGACCTGACGACAGGTCCAGCCGCACTCCCCTGTGGGTCATGTAGCGCACCATGTTGTTGGGCCGGCAGCGGCGCAGCAGCGACTGTATGCGCGCCATGAGGATTCGCTCGTCGTAGGGCTTTCGCACGAAGTCGTCCGCGCCGGTCGAGATGCTCATGAGCTCGTCGTAGCTCGACGTGCGGGAAGAGACCACCATCAGGGGCACCTCGCTGTGCTTCCTGAGCTCGCCCACCACGCGCAGGCCATCGACGCCGGGCAGGTCCAGGTCGGTCAGCACCAGGTCGGGCTGCGCGGCAATGGCCTCCTCGGCGGCCTCGATGTAGTTTGTGGCCATGACTACGGAGTCACCGTCAGCCGAGAGCAGGCGACGAAGGCCCTCACGGTCTGTGGGATTGCTCTCGATTACGAAAACCAGCGCCATGGCAACCACCCATATACATAAATTCCGAATATAAGTTATTTGTTTATCTAGAATAGCATGCGAGTCTTACGAACGTATTCATTTTTTCTTTTGATAAATGCACAACTTTACGTACGCCGAAAGCAACCGGGTCGCAGAAGACACGCTGCCCCTCCTAGTCCCTCGCAGGCGACCGTCACCGCACATCGCCGTACCCGGCGCGCACCCATAGCCTACAATGGGCGCAGCCGCGGCGCGCACTCAACGTCGCACATGGTAATAGCTTGTTAAACTATACGGCTATTTACCTCGTATTTTTTAGATATTGACGCAAATTCGCCGCACGTGGTCCCACGATGGTTGGAGGGGTTCTTGGACGCATCGTTCGCAATCCGCTACGCCGCCTGCGCGGCCCTGGCGGCAACTGGCGCGCTGGGGGTGCGCAGGGAGCCCGCCGGCTTCGTCCACTGGCTGCCCCTGGCGTCCGCCGTTCTGGTGGCCGGGGCAGCGCCTGTTGGAGGGGCCGCACTGCCAGCGTGGATCGCCGGAGCGTCCGGGGTCGTCTGGGCCATAGGCGTGCCGGGCGCCTGCCTGGGACTGGTGGCGCTGGTGGCAGACGTGGTTCTGGCCCTGGTCCGGCGGCGCTGGAGGCCCCAGCACTTCCTGGACGTGGCCATCCTGGTGGCGACCGCCGTCAGCTGGGCGTGCGCGCAGCGCCTGGGCTGGATGCCGCCCCTGACCCCCTGGGACGCGGGCGTGGCTGCTGCGGCCAGCGCGGCACCAATCGCCCGGCCCGCCGTTGCGCTGGCATGGGCGCTCTTGGGCCTGCAGGCGCTGACGGGCGTCAGCATCTGGCTGTTCCTGGGGTTCACCTGGGGCTACGCGTGGCTGGCGCACCGACGCGCCCGGTCCGCCCGCTACGGGGCCATCGTGGTCCTGGGCGCGGCCGTCAGGAACGGGAGGCCGGTTCCCCTGCTGCAGCGGCGCATTGACCGTGCGGCGCAGCTGTGGAGGTCCACGGGCACCGACACTCTCGTGATTCCCACGGGGCGCGAATCGCAGGACGACCAGACCGAGGCGGACGCCATCCGCGACGGTCTCATGCGCGAGGGCGTCCCCGCCCGCAGCATCGCCTGCGAGAGGCGCGCGACGTCCACGCGAGAGAACCTGCTCTTCTCGCAGGAAATCATGGGGCAAAGGGGCGTCTGCGGGAGGGTGGCCGTGGTGACGAACGACTTTCATGCGTTGCGCACCAGGCTGCTGGCTCGCAGCCTGGGCATGGACGTCGACGTGGTGCCCTGCCCCACCCCCAGCCCGCTGTACGCCACCGTGCGCGAGTACTATGCAAACCTGATGCGTCACCCCTGGACGCTGCCCCTGGCCGGCGCCCTGCTGTGGGCGGTGCTGATGTACGGGTAGTCAATTAGCGAGCTGCCTCGCTATATCGCAGTCGGCTCCCGCTATACTAGACAGCCGTTTGACGCGCGGCGCAGGGGGCGCCGCAGCGCCCGGGCGCGGGCAAAGGGGTTGGCGTTGGGACAGGTAACGGAGTCGCTCTTGGAGGCGTGGCTGCACCTCTCGACCACCCTCGACAGCATCAGGCTGGGAGGCGACCTGACCAAAAACGAGTCGCTGGTATGCCTGACGCTGTACCGGCAGCTGCGCAACGACCCCGACACCCGCCTGACCCCCACCCAGATAGCACAGCGCACCAGAATCCGAAAGTCGCAGGTCAACCGCACCCTGAACAAGCTGGAAGCCCGCGGCATGGTAACGCGCGAGCACTCCACCACCGACCGCCGCGAGATCTACGTCCACATGGAGCTGGACCGCGCGCCGGCGTTCAGCCAGCAGTACGGCGAGATATTGGGGCTGGTGCAGCAGGTGGTCGACGAGCTGGGCCCCGACGAGGCAGCCCGGGTGACCCGCATCATGAACCAGGTCAGCCATCTGGCCGAGAAGAACTTCCTGTTGGAGGGCGATTAGCATGCCAGAGCGTTCCTACAAGGCAAAGCAGATGATCGTGGTCCGCCGCGACCTAAAGATGCGCAAGGGAAAGATTGCCGCCCAGGCAGGCCACGCCTGCGTGGAGGCCACGCTGATGGCGCTGGCCCACGAGGGGCGCCTGGACGAGGTCAGGCTGTCGGCCGATGCCACCTGGGCGTACCTGGACGACGAGGGCACCGCGCCCACGCCCCTGAGCGAGTGGTTCGACGCCGGCGTCGCAAAGGTGTGCGTGTACGTGGACTCCGAGGAGGAGCTGCTGGACCTGGCGCGGCGCGGCCGCGAGGCGGGCTTCCTGGTGGCGCTGATCCGCGACGCCGGCTTCACGGAATTCCACGGCGAGCCCACCTATACCTGCCTGGCCTTCGAACCGCTGCGCGGCGAGCAGATAGACCCCCTGACGGGCAAGCTGCCGCTGTACTAGGGGCCAGGTTGGCGGCTGGGGGTTCGGTCGGCGACCAGGGGCCAGGTCGGCGGCGTCGTCGCATCCGAATTCGACCGCTCCCCGGCCGCAAACAACCGCCCGTCGAACTGTGACGGGAGTGTGAAGTCTCAACGAATTGGTTCTTCTTGCCTGCACGGTGAACAGGTGCCTGATAAAGTGTACTCAACAGACAGGTACCTGTTCATTAAATCTTCATGTATTGCCGCAAGAGACGGCACGCACAGAATTCAGAGAGGAATCTCATGGCAGACGAGTTCCAGAACATGGACGTCGCAGACGACGAGAACCAGAACAACACCCCCGCAGGCAACACCGACGACCAGCAGCACGACGACATCGAGGACATGCCCCTGATCGACAAGGTCGGTCGCATGAGTGGCCTGCTCCATCGCTATACGAAGAACCAGGCAGAGGCCCACGGCCGCTTTGGCGACCCGCTGCGTGGCCAGGGCCGCCTGCTGACCCTGCTGAAGGCCAAGCCCGAGACCAGCCAGCGCGAGCTCTCCTTCCTGCTGGACATGCGTCAGCAGTCCCTTTCCGAGCTGCTAGCAAAGCTGGAGGAGAAGGGCTTCATCACCCGCGAGAAGTCCGAGGAGGACGGCCGCGTCATGATGGTGAAGCTGACCGAGGCTGGCGCCAACGCAGCTCCCGACCTAGAGGAGATGGACCCCAACGAGGACGTCTTCGCCTGCCTGACCGACGAGGAGCGTCAGCAGTTCGAGGCCTCCATCGTGAAGGTCACCAAGTCCCTGCAGCAGAAGCTGGTCCAGATGGGCGACGATCCCAACGCCCGTCCCCGTCGCGACGAGCGTGGCGGCGACCGTCGCGGTGGCTTCCGCGGTGGGCGCGACGACCGCGACCGTGGTGGCTTCCGTGGCGATCGCGGCGGCTATCGCGGCGGCCGTGACGACCGTGGCGGCTTCCGCGGTGGGCGCGACGACCGTGGTGGTTATCGTGGCGGCCGTGACGACCGCGGCGGCTTCCGTGGCGGGCGCGACGACCGTGGCGGCTTCCGCAGCGACCGCGGTGGGCGCGGCGGCTATCGCAGCGACCGCGGTGGCTACCGTGGCGGCCGTGACGACCACAGCAAGCCCGGCTACACCCGCGACGACTCGCGTCACGGCTACCGCAACAGCGGCTTCTATCCCAGCCGCAACGAGCGCTCCAAGGGCGACTCCCAGGAGTAGCCCGGCAGCATAGCGCGCAGGTCAGCAGCGCGCGTGTCAGCAGCGCGTTCAACTGCAGCAGGCCAGCAGCACGTTCATCAGGGCAGACGCCACGAGGCGCCTGCCCTTCTTTTATGGCAACGCCAGCCGGGGCTCCGCCAACGCCGGCGCGGCTCCGTCAGACATGCATTGGCGACGACGCTTGGCTGGGCGGGAATGTCGTGGTCCTTCCCGACGTCAGGCTGGCGTCCACGGCAGCCGCTCCCCCGCTCGCAGCAACAGCGGCCTTGCGCGGTCGCGCGGCTGCAGCGACGGGTCAGCGACGGCGCGCTTACACCAGCTCGTTCTCGCGCTCGTAGTGCTTGCCGTCCCAATACACGCGGCTGGCCACCTGCGCCTTCGGACCCAGCTCGACGTCCTTCAGCGCCCACTTCACGAACTCGTCGAAGCCCGTGCGGTCGACGATGTAGCCGATGTGCTCCTTGCCCTCGGGCTTGCTCTCGTCGATGTACTCCTCGATGTAGGCGTAGGTATTCTTCACGATCTTGATGATGGAGTCCTCGTCCACCCACCTCAGCCAGTCCTGGGCCATCCTGGGATTCTGCTTTCCGGTGCGCCCCATGATCTTTACGCGGAAGTAGTGCTCGGGGCTGCGCGTCCATGCCCTGGTGGGGCAGTAGTTCACGCACACGCCACAGCCGATGCACTTGTCCACGTCGCGATGGATCTTTCCGTTGACCACCGTCAACGCCCCCACCGAGCGAGACTTGCAGTAGCGCACGCAAGCCTTGCAGGTGACGCAGCGGTCGGGGTTGTACTGCGGCTCGGTCATGCCGATAATGCCAAAGTCGTTCAGGGCCACATGCGCGCAGTCGTTCGAGCAGCCTGTGAACGCCACCTTGACGTGGCGGTTGTTCGGGAAGATGGCCTGGTCCATGCGGCGCGCGAACGCCGTCGTGTCGTAGCAGCCAAACGGGCACAGCCGCGAGCCGGGGCACGCCACGACGTTGCGCGTGCCACTGGCCAGATAGCCATGGTCCTTGTCCTGCTGGTTTATGTGCGTCTCCTCGATGACGGCGCGCAGCCGCTCGTTCACCTTGGGCATGTCCTCCAGCTTGATGCCGGGAATCTCGATGCCCTGCCTGTTGGTCAAGAAGATCTCGCCGTTACCGAACTCCTCGGCTATCTGCACGACCTTCTCCATGGTCTTCGCGCTCACGAGGCCGCCCGGCACGCGGACGCGCGACGCGGTCTCGCCGCGGACCTTGCTCTGCCTGAAGGCGTTCTTCTTCATCGCCTTCACGTTGATGTCTTGCGTCATCCGCGCCCCCCTAGTCCAGAAGGTCCTTGGACTCGGTGTAGTTGAACACCGGCCCGTCCAGGCACACGTAGCTCTTTCCGATGCGGCAGTGCCCGCACTTGCCCATGCCGCAGCACATCTTGCGCTCCTGGGAGACCCAGATGTTCTGGGGCTGCAGGCCCAGCTCCAACAGGCCCTTCACGCTGAAGCGCATCATGGGAGGCGGGCCCACCACGATGGCCTGGGCCGTCGAGGGGTCGTCCAGGGGCAGGTCGGGGATGTACTTCGTGACCAGGCCCACATTGCCCTGGTAGCCGTCGGGCGCACCGTCCACGGTAACCGTCAGGTCCACCCGGTCGGCCCAGTTGGCCAGATCGTCGCGGAACAGCAGGTTGTCGGGGCTGCGGAAGCCCACGATGACGTGCTTGTGGCTGGGGTCCTCCCCCGTCGACAGCGCCTCTACCACGCCGCGCACCGGCGACACGCCCGTGCCGCCCGCCACCACGACGACCTCGCCCCTCTGGAACACCGAGACGTCGAAGCCGTTGCCGTAGGGCCCGCGCAGGAGCACCGAGTCGCCCTCGCCGTAGTTGGCGAAGAGCTCGCCGGTCACGCGGCCCACGTTGCGGATTGTGAGGTCGATGGAGCTGCCGGGCACGACGCCCGAGACCGAGATGGGGGCCTCGCCGTACTTCGGGATGCTGACCTCGAAGAACTGGCCGGGACGCACGTCGCCCTTGAACTCCAGCCTGAAGGTGTGCTCGCGCTCCGTGTGCGAGACGATCTTCAGAATCTTCGCGGGCCACGGCACGTAGGGGTTGTCCTGCCACACCGGGGCCGGGCCGTCGCTCATGCGGATGGGGGCCACTTGCTGGTTACTCATGGGAGTCCTCCTTTGGCCCCTGCTGCAGCGCCACCACGGCATCGTTCAGGTGGTTGATGGCAGCTGCGAAGTTGATGTACTCGGGGCACACGGTGGTGCACCTGCCGCAGCCCACGCACATGTCGTAGCCAAAGCGGCGGCGGAAGTCATACACCTTGTGCAGCACCTTGAAGCGCATGCGCTCGCCGGCGGTGCGGCGGTACTCGCCGCCTCCCGCCACGTTGGTGTAGCCGTCCACCATGCAGCTGGCGGCAACGCGGCGCCTCTCGCCCGCACGGCCGTTGTCGGTGTAGAACACGTCCTGCATGGTGTAGCACGTGCACGTGGGGCAAACGAAGTTGCAGCGCCCGCACTCGATGCAGCGCGTGGTGTACTCGTCCCACAGCGGGGCGCGGTACAGCTCGTTCGGCACCTCGTCAGGCACCGTGACCTGCGTCGGGTTGGAGTCGACGTGCGCCGGCTCCACGTCGCGCTCCTGGCTCGCAAAGCGCGCGAACAGCTTTGCCGACTCCTCGTCGGGCGCGTCCACGAGCACGTTGCCGTCCTCGTCGATGTCGACCGAGAAGTCGTAGCTGCCCTCGGGCGCCACGTTGGAGCCCATGCTGGCGCAGAAGCAGTCCTCGAACGAGTGGCCGCAGCCCATCAGCGCAAAGTGCACGTGGCTGCGGATGCGGTCGTAGTACCAGTCGCTGCGCGCACCGTTGTGCTGGTACATCTGGTCCAGGCGACGCAGGCCGCACAGGTCGCACGCCCGCACGAAGGCTATGACCTCGGCGGGGTCGTCCTTCGGCACCATGACCTGATCCTCGGCGTAGTAGAACAGCGTCTGGCTCAGCGGAGTCAGCAGCTCCTTGAACGAGTAGTCCGATCGGTCCTGGAAGTCTATCTGGTCTGCCGACTCCACGAAGTCGTAGCGCACGACGTCGGTGTCGGTGAACCTGCCCTCGCCACGCTTCAGCACGGGCGCCCATATGCGATGGGTCTGCCCCAGCTCGGCGAGAGCGCGTCCGAAGCCGTCCGCGCTCAGAACGAAGCCCACGGTCCCCTCCTGTCATAGGCCGCGGCAGTCCCCTCCCCAGAGGACGGGCCGACGGCGCTTACGGGCACAAAAGCCCCTCTCACTGAATTGTAGTCAAACTCATATCATTTCTGCGTAAGAAGGGCCGCGGATTCGCGAACGGCATTCCGACCCCATGACCCCCTACGCTCCGCTAACCCACGCGGCGACAGCCTCAGGGCGCGAAGACCAGGCAGGCCCCTCAGCGGGCCAGCGCGTAGGGGTACAACGCGTCGGGCGTGCTCTCGCGCACCACCGACACGCCCATGGCGGCACGCACGACGTCGCGCTGGCGGCACAGGGCATCGGGCGTGTTGCAGGCGACGACGCGGCCCTGGGACACCAGGCACACGCGGTCGGCGACCGAGAACGCCTCGGGCAGGTCGTGCGAGGTCACCAGCAGGCCCTTGCCCGAGCGAGCCAATCTCGTCAGAAGCCCCGACAGCTCCAGCCTGTGCTCGGCGTCCATGTAGGTGCC
Source organism: Coriobacteriales bacterium (assembly GCA_029101205.1). GTDB lineage: Bacteria > Actinomycetota > Coriobacteriia > Coriobacteriales > Atopobiaceae > Olsenella_K. The sequence goes on from JAQXQO010000134.1 coordinate 36,625, forward strand.
AGGCTCGTCCAGCAGCAGGTAGCGCGCCTGCTGAGCCACGACCATGGCCAGGTACGCACGTTGGCGCTCGCCGCCCGACAGCTCCACCAGGCTGCGGTCGCGCAGGCGCTCCACGTCCGCCGTGCGCATGGCCTCCTCCACAATGCGCACGTCGTCTGCGCCTAGCGTCTTTGTGATGCCCTCTATGCGCGCATAGCGCCCGTGCGCCACCAACGCACCCACACAGAGGTCCGCGGCACGCAGCACCTGCGGCAGGTAGGCGACCACCCGGGCACGCGCCCGGTGTCCCATCTGCTGTACCTGGGTTCCGTCCAGAAGTATCGACCCCTCATGCGGCAGCAGGCCCACCAGGGCGCGCAACAGCGTCGACTTGCCGCATCCGTTGCGCCCCACCAGGGCCACCACCTCGCCGGGCTCCACGTCCAGGCTGCCCACGTCCAGCACCGCGGCACCGCCATAGCCCACGGACACGTTCCGCATCGATATCATGCGCGCCCCCTCTGGTGCCGCCTCACCAGCATCATGATGAAGAACGGCGCGCCCAGGAGCGACAGCAAAAGGCCCACGGGCAGCTCGTAGGGAAAGAAGAGCATCCTGGCGGCGAGGTCGCACCCCAGCACCAGCGCTGCCCCTCCCACCAGGCAGCCAGCCAGGCAGCACGCGAAGCTGGCATGCCAGCGCATGCGCACCAGGTTCGGCACGATGAGGCCCACGAAGCCCAAAAGCCCGCACACCGACACGGCAGCGGCCGACAGCAGGGCCGAGCACCCGATGGACAGCAGCCGATGCCGGCGAACGTCCAGACCCAGGCCGTAGGCCGCCTCGTCGCCCAGGGCAAACAGGTCGATGCCCGACGACAGCAGAAACGCCGCCACCACCGCGAAGGCCATCACGGGCGCAGCCACCGCCAGCACCGAGGGCGACACGTTCGAGAAGCTGCCCAGGCTGAACGACACGCGGTCGGTCACCAGGTCGGGACGCACGGTGATGATGACGTCGACGCCGGCGCTCATAAGGCTGGACACGGCTACGCCCGCCAGCACCAGCGTCGTCCGCGCGACGCCCGCCTTGCGCGAAATCAGGTACACCGCCAGGGTCGAGAGGAGCGCCCCCGCGAAGGCGGCACCCGCCCGCACCAGAGGCGCCTGCGGCACCAGCAGGGCCGCCACCAGCGCACCCAGTCCGGCGCCCGAGTTCACGCCCATGATGCTGGGTGCGGCCAGGTCGTTGTCCAAGGACGACTGCAGGAGCAGGCCCGAACCTGCCAGCGCTGCTCCACAGGCCAGCGCCGCCAGGGTGCGCGGCACGCGCACGCCCCACACGATAAGCGACGCCGTGCCGTTGGAGCCGGTGCCCAGAAGTGCCGAAAGCGCGTCAGTCGTGCTGATGGACGAGTTGCCCACCGCCAGGGAGGCCAACGACAGGACGACCAGCACCACGACCCCCAGCGACAGCGCCGCGCCCAGACGTGCGCCGCCCCTGCCACCACGCCCCGGGGCTCCAGGGCCCTTCCGGGTCAGGTTATCCTCAGCCGGCTCTTGTTGTGCCGGATGCTCCCGCGTCATGTTCTTCTTAGCCATAGACCAGCTGGTAGGCGTAGTCGTAGGCCTCGCCCCAGCGCTCGTTCGGCTTGTAGTTGAACATGTCGGAGGGCAGCTGGAACACGCGGTTGTTCTGCACGGCATCCAGCTGCTGCCACACGGCCTGGCTGGCGAAGGCGTCCTGGTAGGACTGCTGAGCCTGGTCCGCGTCGCCCATCGTCACGACGAATATGAACGTGGGGTTCGCTGAGACGATGGCCTCCAACGACAGGTCGTCCAGCGAGGAGCTGTCGTCGGCCACGTTGGAGAGCGCCATGTCGCTGAGGATCTCGCAGGCGAAGTTGTCCTTCTTGAGCGCCTTGTTCTTTGCGGCCGAGACGCGCAGGCACAGGTAGGTGCGCTCTTGCCGGGAGGCCTCGTTGTCCTGGACCTTCTGGCGCACGTCCTCGATATGCTGGCCCACCTGCGCCACGTTCTGGTCGTACAGGTCGGAGCGGCCGGTGATGTCGCACAGCCCCTGCATGGCCGTGTCGTAATCCTCGAAGGAGTTTATGGTCTCGTCGATGACGTCGACGCCGGAGTTCTGCAGGTCCTGGGCCAGCTGCTTCTGCACCGCGACGTCTTCGCTCAGCAGGACCAACGTGGGGTTCAGACCCACGATTGCCTCCTTGCTGGGCTTGTAGAGGGTGCCCACGCTGGTGACGTCCGTCAGGTTGAGGTCCTGGATGGCATCGTCGGTGGCGCCCACCACGGTGCCGCCCGCGTCCACCCACATGCTGCAGACCGACTTCGTCAGCGCCACGACCGCCGAGGGGTCATGGCCCGTGCCGTTGCCCGCCTGCTGGGACTGGCTCTGCGACGAGTCGTCGGAGCCCTGGGCGGCGCACCCCGCCACGGCCACCCCGCCCGCGCCAACGAGCGCCAGCGTGATGAATTCGCGTCTGCTGATCATGAGAATTCCTTCCTTTGCCTGCGTTGGCGAATGTTAGCACGAGGTCAAAGGAGGAATCGGTAACAAAGCTATCGAGAAAAGCGAAAGCCTGTCATGCGCCGCAGCGCAAGCCCCGTAAGGTTACGAGCGCTGCGCCTCCATGGCGTCGGCTGCCGCCCGTGCGTGCTCCACGAAGCGCTGCCGCACCGCAGGCAGCTCCCCCAGCCCCACCTGCAAGGTCTCGACCTCGTAGCCCTGCGCCTGGAACCTGGATGCCCAGCTGCTGGAGCCGGTGCCCGCCAGGTCTATGTGGGAGTGGGAGCCGGCGCTCAGCATGAGGGGCGCCAGCCTGATGGCCCGGGCGCTGCCCGCGGCGGCGATGTCGGCCTGCACCTGCTCCTGCTCGCGCGCGCCACGCAGCGAACCCACATAGACGTCGCGTCGCCCAAGGGCACGCGCCGCCTGCTGCACCTGCGCGAACAGCCCCTCGGCCTCCTGGCCGCCACCGTGGCCCACCAGCACCAGCGCGCTGTCGTCCTGGCGCGGGAAGCGCTCGCAGACGGCCTCGGCGACGCAGAACGCGTCCTCGCCGTCGGACAGCAGGGGCAGGCCAACCCGCACCTGGTCAAAGAGCCTGCCGCACTTCTGCAAGGCCAGCCCGATCTCGTCGTACGCATGGCCGGCGACCACGTGGCCGGACTGCACGACGACCCTGCGCACGCCCAGCGCCAGAAGCACGTGGAGGGCCTCCGTCACGCTGGGGGTGTGCTCCCCGCGGGCGTCCAGCGCACGCCTGACCTTTGCGCTGGTGAAGGCACCCATGGAGACCCAGTCGGGAAACGCGTCGTACACCTGCTGCGCCACCGGATCGACGCAGGACACGCGTGCGTCGTCTCGCGTGGTTCCGTAGCTTGCAAACACGATGGCGTCAGTAGGGCTCTGGTTCGTCGTTGCCATGGCACATCGCTTCCTCGCGAGTATACGGGCGAGCGGCGGACTGCCACCAGCACGCCCCACTTGTCAAGAGCATACACAATGTGCATGGCCGCGCATGCGGCGTTTTCGTCACCGCAGCGTCTGCAAGGCAGCCGTCACGTCGAAGGGGCGCAACTCCAGGTCGAACGGCTCGGCGCAGGCGCAGCCCAGCACGCAGCGCTCCAGGTCGACCGTCTGCAGGTGCCAGCCCTCCAGAAGCTCCGGGTGCCGGCGCACGCCCGCGGCAAAGCCCGTGCCGGCCGCCTTCAGCCTGGCTTCCAGCCCGGCCCACGTGCGAGCGAAGGCCCAGGCGCGGGCGTCGCCCTGGTCGTCGGGCAGGTCGCCGCCGTCGGTACCCAACCCCTGCGCCGCTGCGCCTTCGTCCAGCCGCAGCCCCAGGGGCTCGAACAGCCGGCGCACCACGGGCTCGTTGTAGGCCAGCCGTGCCAGGTCCACGCCCACCGGCCTATCGCAGATGCCACAGGCCACCAGCCCGGCGTCATGCGACAGGTTGAAGTGGCGGTTCCCGTCGCGCAGGCAGGGCTTTCCGTAGCGCCCCAGAACCAGCTGGTCGTCATCGCGGACCCCCAGAAGGCTCCGCAGCATGAGGCCCTCGCCCAGGAGGTCCAGGACGGCTTCCTGCCGCGCGTCGGCGGGCGCCACGAATCCGGGGGCCACCAGGCCAGCCACCTCGTCGCGCACGGCCTCGAGGTCGTCTACGCGCAGGAGGTGTACCTGCAGCAGCGCACCCATGCTAGCCTATGGCGTTCGCGACCGAGATGAACAGCATCACGACGATCACGTAGAACAGGATGATGACCACCGAGATTGCCATGGCCACGATGGCCAGCGCGCGATGGCGGTGCGCGCCGATGGCCCTGATGCCCAGTGCGAACGCTATCAGGGCCATGAGGCCACTGATGCACATCATCGTAATGCCGATGCCGGCGGCCGGAAACAGCGCGATGATGCCCAGCACCAGCGATGCTATGGCCCAGCCTATGGGCCAGTCGCCCAGCACCTGCAGCACGCGCTTGAACCCGGTGGGCTGCTGCTCGTTGTCGGTAGCGGACTCTATTTCGTCTGACATGCTGTAATCCCCACTGTCTAGCTGAACCGTTTCGGCGGCCGTGCATTTGGCCGCACCATGTCGGCATGGTAATGGCTCGGGCCACCGGCACGCTTCGGCACCGTCCGGTCACACACAAACCCCAGCAGGGCAAGAAGAGCATTCAGGTGCCGCGAACACCGCGCCACGCCCAGAGTCACGCCCTCAAGGGCCCCTCTGGGTCTACCATGGTCCCAGACCACATCCCGCACGCCACCAAAGGAGCGGCATGATAAAGCTCGTCTTGTCCGACATGGACGGCACCCTACTGCCCCACGGCCAGAAGCGCATCTCGGCCAGGGCCAAGTTGGCCATACACCTGCTGCACCAGGCGGGCATAGCGTTTGGCCCCTCCAGCGGCCGCGAGCGCGGCGCCATGTTCCAGCCCTTCTGGGGCGACCACCGCCTGTACGACACCGGCATCCTGTCCAATGGCAAGAAGGTCTATCTGGGTGGCAAGCTCATCGACCACCGCACGCTGGACCAGGATGGCCTGCAGCGGCTGGTGGGACTGGTGAGCGACCTGCCGGACGCGCTGGTGAACTACTACGCGCCGCACGGGCTGCGCGGCATCGACCGCCCCAGCTACGTGGTGGTGGACTGCCCCCAGGACGAATATCAGCGCATAGCCACCGCAGGTAGGTTCACGACCAGGCGCGAGTTTGCCGACCACCTGCCACGGCATCCAAAGAGCGAGATCAGCTGCGTATGCGTGTGCGCCCTGGGCGGGCAGAGCCGCATGGACCAGCTGAACGGCCAGCTGTCCCAAGCCCTGCCGCAGTTCGACTTCCTGCAGTCGTCGCCCATCATCCTGGACGTGGCGCCACATGGCGTCACGAAGGCTAGCGCCCTCGAGGTGCTGCGCCACGCGCTGGATATAGACCTGGACGAAATACTGTACCTGGGAGACTCAGACAACGACGTCGCCATGATGCGCGCCATCCCCAACTCCGTGTGCATGGGCGATGGTACGGCCACCGCTCGTCAGGCGGCGCGCTGGACCATCGGCAGGGCCGCGGACGACGCCGCGGCACAGGTGATGGAGCAGCTGGCGGCCGCGGACGGCGACCTGGCGGGCGTCTCTTGCCTACGGGAGACGGAAGGCTAGTCCTCCCGTAGGCACTACGGCGAAGCACAACGCGTAATGTCAAGCGCCTTTACCTACGCGCGAATTCAATCATTCGGGCTCAGATTGCATAGTCGCCTTTGATAAGTCATCCGAAGGAAACTCCTTGCAATGGATGTCGTTGGGAGATTTGTCCCTAGGACCTCATAGATAAATCGTTCAGCACGGCCATGCGGAAAAGAAGATAGTTCGGACTCCGAGCTTTGCAATGCACTTGCGAAATCCCTGGGTCCAGGAAGCTGAATATAGAACAATCGCTGGCCGCTTGAACGTGACCGTGTGTCGAGATATCTAACTGCGAATATTGTGACCATCCCAGATTTTGGGTAGTTTAGCCGTAGTTAAAGGAGGTGAACCAAAGGATATCATCACCTCGCTCATTCATCTATAGACGCAGTTCCCGTTTCTCAAGATAGCTTTGATATCCGCTCCACTAATCCTGATTTTCGCAAGGGAGCAGTATGAGCATGAAGCTACAGAAGAAGAGATTTGACAGACGTGATGCAGCATCCTTGGCAATTACGTTACTGCTGGCAGTTATCTCCACTGCATACTGGTGCTGCTTTGCCGGCCAATCAGCATACACATACAACGTGCTACCTGATGCCTTGTACCGCTACATAATTGAGCCAGCAATGATAGCCGCGGCATCCTTTTTCCTTTCGAGCCATCTGAACGCACACATCACCGTCAAAGCCGCTTCGCTGCATTTCGCCAAAATCGTATGCCTGCTCTTGAGCGGCATCTACGTCTCTTGCATCGTTGCCGCAATGGGGTTTGGCATACGGATAGTCTACGAGACGATTATAGTTTTTATAACATATGTGCGAGGTTTTCTGTGCTATACCCCTGTGTTTATTGGATTGATCCTTGGAATCAGACCGATTGAAAGTTAATAGGGGTGATTTTCTTGAAAAGTCTTCATGTCATTACAAGGTTTACAATAGCCCTATTTGTTAGCGCATACCTTGGGGCGATAGTATTTCCGACACTCGCTATGGCTAACGATTCTAATCCGGGTAGCGGTAGACCCCAGGAAACTGTTTTCGCTTACCTCGAAAGTCCAGATGGAGAGATAAAACCAGTAGAAGGACAGCTCGTTCCAGCACTGAAAGCCCTTAACATAGACAGTGATAAGTCGGCTACCTATGTCTTCACGGTAAGTCCTAGCGATTTTGAGCTTACTAAAGCTCAAACAGATGGCTCGTATGCCGTGAAAGCGTATCTAACGATTTATTACCGCACGCAGAACAATGGCTCGAGCGTTCTGTTAACTGGGGTAGGCGGCCATTGGACAATTAGCGATAAATCCGTAAGAGTCAAAAATGTTCGCCTAAGGTATGGATGCGATGACGGCTTTGTGATGGGAAGCCAATCTAGAGAGATTGCCTCTGTTGGTAATTACTTTAGCTATGGCACAGGCTATCAGACGTATGTTCTAGCCGCCAGCGGTACTGCCGGAGCAAACATCCTAATGAGTCTGCAACATGGAACCGTCGGGAGCACTTGGACCATGTTCGTACAAAACAATTACTGTAATGGCTATGCCTCTTGGTTCAATACTCGGTAATAATCTCTGAGTTCTTCCTTGTACATGTCTTGACGCATTTCCTGCAGGAATCCTTTCAGCTGGATCCATCGTGACCACCCGCAATGCGGGTGGTCTTCCCTAGAGGTTCTGCCCAATAAATGCTGGCCAGGGACTAAAGTCCCTGGCCTTCTCTTCGCGTAAACCGTATGCGACCTGGCGGGCGTCTCTTGCCTGCGGGAGTCCCAAGGCTAGTCCGACTCCAGGAAGCCGCCCGACTGGCGCTTCCATAGGCCCGCATACTCGCCCCCGGCGGCCACCAGCTGCGCGTGGGTGCCGTCCTCCACAATCCTTCCCTGCGAGAGGACCACGATGCGGTCCAGGGACGCAACGGTGGACAGGCGGTGGGCCACCACGATGGAGGTCCTTCCGCGCATGAGGTTCTCGAGGGCGCCCTGCACCAGGGCCTCGGACTCGGAGTCCAGGGCGCTCGTGGCCTCGTCCAGCACCAGGATGGGCGCGTCGGCCAGGATGGCGCGGGCTATGGCTATGCGCTGGCGCTGGCCTCCCGACAGCTTTACGCCCCTCTCGCCCACCATGGTGTCAAAGCCGTCGGGCAGGCGCTCGATGAAGTCGAGGGCGTTGGCCTCAGCCGCCGCGGCACGAATCTGCTCCACGGTGGCGTCGGGCCGCCCGTAGGCTATGTTCTCGCGCACGCTGCGATGGAACAGCAACGCCTCCTGGGGCACGTAGGCCACCTGGCGCCTGAGACTCTGCTGCGTGCACTTGCTGACGTCCTGGCCGTCCACCAGCACGCGGCCACCCTGGACGTCGTCCAGCCTCAGCAGCAGCTTCGTCAGTGTGGTCTTTCCCGAGCCCGACCTGCCCACCAGGCCCACGCGCTGCCCGGCAGGGATGTGCAGGCTCAAATCGCGGAACACGCGCTGGGTGGCGGGGGCGTCCGGGTAGCGGAAGTCCAGGTGCTCGAAGTCGATGCGGCCCTGGGTCACCACTAGCGGCTTCGCGTCGGGGGCGTCCTCCACTAGCGTGGGCTCGTCCAGCACGCGCGTCATCTCGGCCGCGTCACCGAAGGCACGGTTGATCCTCTGCATCATGGAGTTGAAGTAGTTCAGGCGCATCGTCAGGTTGTACGTGTAGCTGAACATCATGACCAGCGTGCCTGCGCTAATGCCGAACCAGGCGTTGCCACCCACCACGAATATGGCAACCACGAACATCATCAGCGTGATGATGCCCGAGGTGGTGAAACCGCGGCGCATGGTGGCGCGCATGTTCTGGTTCTCCGCGTCCATGGCCTCGCGGTCGGCCTGCGTGAACAGGCCGCGCTCGTAGTCCTCACGCCCGTAGGTCTTTACCGCCAGGATGTTCGTGACCGCGTCGGACAGCACGCCCGACAGCTTGTTCTGCGCCGACGACGCCTGTGACGAGAGGGGCAGGATCTTCTTGTACAGGCCATATGCCACGGCCAGGTAGCCGGCCATCATGACCAGCAGAATCGCCACGTACAGCGGCACCACGGGGGCCAGCATGGCCACGGTGGCCACCACGGAGGCGACCGTGGGGATGAAGGCGTACACCAACACGTCCACCAGCTGCGAGTAGCCCGAGACGAAGCGCGAGGTCTGGCTGACCAGGCTGCCGCCGAATCGGCTGTTGTGGAAGGTCATCGACTGGTTGGACAGCGTGTCGAAGCACAGGCGCGACAGCTGGTAGTCGCCGTTTATCTCCAGCTTGTAGACCGAGTAGTCCTGCAGCTTCGACAGCGTCTGTCCCGCGGCATTCACCACCAGAAACGCCAGCACGTAGGGCGCAAACACCTGCATCACCTGGTCGGGCGCCACGGGCGACGCCTGGACGCGGTCCACCACCAGGCCCATGACGTAGGTGTTCACGAACGACAGCAGGACGATGTACCCCACCGAGGACACCACCGACAGCACCAGCGCACCCCGCCGCATGCACGACACCTTCCAGAAGTAGTGCATCGTCCTGCGGATGGTGGACTTGGGGGCCTGCCCCCTTTGGCTTCGTAGACCCATGTGCAAACTCCTTTGTCACGCCCCGCGTCGGCGGCGCGCGGTCCCACATATCTGAATGTACACTGCGCGTTTTAGCGCGCGGTCAGCCAATGATATATGCCAATGCGGTGTATGCGCTCCCCTATGCTGCTACAGTAAAATCCCACGCAAGTATTTCATACTGCTTACAGAAAGAGGGACTGATGGGACTCGACGCCAGAAGGACAACCGCGCGGAGCGATGCGCCCAAGCGGCCAGCGGCCACGCGAGGCGGCGCCCCAGACGCCCGGCAGGACGCCATCCGCTACGACTTCTTGGACGACGAAGTGGTACGCAGGCGCGCAAGAGCCCTGGACCAGCTGGAACGCTACGAGCTCATCCCCGCTGACGACCTGCGGGCACGCCAGCGGTTCCTGCAGGAGCACCTGTTTGGCAGCCTGGGGCTCGACGCGGACGTGCGGCAGGGGTTCCGGTGCGAGAGAGGCGACAACATCCACGCAGGCAGCCACCTGGTGGTCGACATGGGTTGCACCATCCTGGACGCCGCCCCCGTGTGGCTGGGCGACTGGGTCATCATGGGGCCGCACGTGCTGGTCTCGACCGTGAACCATCCCCTCTCGCCCAGCCAGAGGCGCCAGCGCCAGGCCACCGCCACCCCCGTGCGCATAGGCAGCGACGTGTGGATCGGCGGAAACGCCACGATACTACCCAGCGTCACCATCGGCGACAACGTGGTCATAGGGGCGGGCGCGGTGGTGACGAAGGACATCCCCGCGAACTCCCTGGCCCTGGGCGTGCCTGCCCGCGTGGTGCGCACCCTGGAAGACGACCGCCCCGCCCGCTAGCGAGCCCCACGACGAAGGGGGAATCCATGTCCCACCTCAGAAGCATGCAAGAAGCGCAACGCGCAGACCTGGCCGGCATCGTGACCGCGGCACAGCGGCCACACGACACGGCGACGCAGCTGGCAGAAGAGCTGCGCACCTGGGAGGCCCAGGCAACCGACGAGCTCAGCCGGTCGCTGGCGATGCAGCGGCTGTGCGTCGAGGACCTGGCCGACCTCGAGGCGCAGGACGCCCTGGGGCAGGCCGACGCGGCAGGCGTCGTCTCCAGTCGTCTGGGCTCCTACCAGGAGCTTTGCCGGACCATCGAGCACCAGCGCCAGGTGCGGCAGGAGCTGTTGTTGCAGTGGGCACGCGCCCGCGCGCTGGCACGGCACACGAAGGATCCGGAGGAAGACGCCCGGTAGCGCCGCGACCCCATCGTTCTTCTTCGCGCCTTGCGCACGCCCCCCCCAAACAATGTCCGCCACACGCCAAAGGCATGCCCACCATTGCCGCTGGCGTGGGTAGACGGCAGGTGAGCACCCGCGTTTGCCCCTTGCCCCACACCTCGGGCGCCGACGTTTCCGGCGCTCGCACGACGCCGGGCGTGAGGAGCCGCTACAGAGGGAGGTCTCTCATGCGTGAGATTCGTCTGGACGAGGAAGCCATCACCGACACGAAGCAACTGGAGCAGACGTTGCAAGAACAGCTGCAGCTGCCACAGGCGCAGCCCGGCAGCACCCCGAACCTGCAGAGGCAGCTCGAGGCCATCTGCGACCCCACGCGCATCGTGGTGATCAGGCGCGAATGGAACCGCAGCCAGTGGTTCGACCAGGCGTGCACCACACTGGAGCGCGCCTCCACCAACAACTACTTCCTGGACGTCGACATTCAGGGGCAGCAGCCCGACGCCATAGCACAAGCGCGGCAGAGCCCGCAGGCGGCGCTCGAGCGTCTGAGGCGCGGAAACGCGGAATACCTGCAGGCACGCCACTCGGCGGGCAACATCTCGCAGGAACTCATCGACCAGCTGTTCGAGGAGGGCCAGTCTCCCTACGCCACCGTGCTCACCTGCTCTGACTCGCGCGTGGTGCCCGAGCACGCCTTCATGTGCGGCCTGGGCGAGCTGTTCTGCATCCGCACCGCGGGCAACGTGGTCGGCCCGTCCGAGATGGCCAGCGCCGTCTATGCCTGCTCGCATCTGGGGACGCCCCTGCTGGTGGTGATGGGCCACACGCACTGCGGCGCCATAGACGCGGCTATGCGAGGTGGCCAGCGCGGTGCGGTTGGCACCATCACGGCCAGGATAACCGAGGTCATCGGCGCCGAGACTGACCCCCTGAAGGCGGCGCGGCTGAACGTGCAGGAGGGGATCTACCGGCTGTGCACGCAGCCCGAGCTGGCGTCGCTGGTAAGCCAGGGAAAGCTCGCCATCTGCGGCGCCCTGTACTACACCCACTCCGGCAAGGTGGAGTTCTGGGAGAGCTAGCGCTTGACGTAGCTGGTGCGCGCGACGGGCTCACCGTCCTCGTCGGGCAGCAGGTTCCCCGCGCGCACCTGGGCGTCCAGGCGCCGGTCCACGTAGTCGGCCAGCTGCGTGGAGCCCTTGCGCGTGACCTCGTTGCGCCCGGCGGGGCCGGCGCGCCTGACGCCGTGTAGCTTCCAGTCGCCGCCGTCATTCGAGTCGTTCAGCAGCATGGGCTGCAGGTTGTCCATGGCATGGGCAAAGTGCGCCTCGGGGGTCTGGTTCGCCTCGAACTCCTCCCAGATGGCGCGCAGGTCGTCCGCCTGGTCCTGCGGCAGCTTTGCGTACAGGCGCTCGGCGGCAGACCGCTCGCGCTGCTCGGCGTCCGCCTGGCCGGCCTGGTCGTAGGCGTACGTGTCGCCCGCGTATATCTCGACCAGGTCGTGCGTCAGCGTCATGACCATGGTGCGCGCCAGGTCAAAGGGCTCGTTTGCGTACTCGCGCAGCAGATAGGCCATCACAGTCATGTGCCACGCATGCTCGGCGTCGTCCTCGCGCCGGCCCTGGTGCGTCAGATGCGTCTGGCGCTGTACTAGCTTTTCTTTGTCGATTTCCAGGATGAAGTCGCGCTGCCGTGCGAACCGCTCTGGGTCCATGGGAGCCTCCTCGAATAGGTGACACCCCACCATACACCGCCGGACCTAGAGGTCCGCCGTGAACCTGCATCGTGGGTAGTTGCTGCAGCCCAGAAAGCCGCCGTACCTGCCCTGACGATAGCGCAGCACGCCACCGCAGGCGGGGCAGTCGTCGCCCGCTCGCAGGCCTCCCATGGCCAGCCTGCCCTCCACGAGTGCATCCACCTTCGACGCCAACAGGTCGAACTGCTGCGGCGGATAGGTGGGGTCCTGGTCGTCCGGCGGCCGACGCCTTCTGGCGTCGGCGCGCACCATCCAGCCTATGTCGGCGTCGTGGCCCAGGTAGAAGCCCTTTCCCGTAAGGGGGACCTTCTTGAACTGGCAGCCGGGACCAAACGCCACCATCAGGACGAAGCGCCCCCTGGGCTCACCCAGGCGCTCCGCCAGGTCGTCCACCAATATCCTGCCGCGCGCTATGGGGTTTGCCAGCCTGGAGCGGTCGGCATGCCCGCGCACCAGGGTCCAGGTGCGGTCCGCCTGGCCGCCGTACAGGTACCCCTCGACGTCGCAGCGAATGACGACGTACAAGGCGACGTCCGTCAGCAGCAGAAGATCGATCCTGCGGGACGCATCGTCCGCCTGGACGGGCACGGCCCTGCCCCTGGGCAGCCTGTGGCGCGGGACGCTCAGCGGATGCCAGGCCCTGCTGTGCTCCACGGCATCCAGCACGCGAACGCTGTTGCTTGGCATGGTGTTGGCCCTCCCCGCTCCCGATGGCTTCCTCGGAATGAAACCATTCTACCCAATACCCGAACATATGTTGCAGTCTAGGGGACCAAATGCGCTATAGTATCTGCCACCGTCCATCGGCCCGCAGAAGCCCCCACCCGAAGGAGCTCGCCATGCAAGGCGCAACGCAAACCACCTACGACGTCGACTTTGCCCTTCTTGCCAGCCAGATTCAGTCGCTCGCGCAGCCCGACCCGCACTGGCTGCCCACGCTCAGCAATGCCGCGGCACTGCTGTGGGACGCGCTGCCCCAGGTGAACTGGGTCGGATTCTATCTGATGGCGCAAAGCGGCGACCTCGTGCTGGGGCCCTTCCAGGGAAAGCTGGCCTGCGTGCGTCTGCGTCTGGGCCACGGCGTCTGCGGCACGGCGGCTCAGCTGGACCAGCCCCAGCTGGTGCCCAACGTCCACGAGTTCGCCGGCCACATCGCCTGCGACGCGGCCACGAACTCCGAGCTGGTAATACCGCTGCACCACCAGGGTAGGGTCATCGGCGTGCTGGACCTGGACAGCCCCCAGCCCGGACGGTTCCGCGACTCCGACCTGGACGGCCTTCGGCAGGTGGTGCGCCCCATCCAGGACAGCGCCGACTTCGTCGGCCTGCCGCTGTTGGGGGCATAGCGGCCAGCCCAAGGCCGGCGCTTGGCAGCCACGGCCTGCGGGCCGCTAGTCCTTCTTGGCATGAAAAAGGCGCCCCGCCATACGACGGGACGCCAGAGTATCGATTGCGGGATGGCCCAAAGAAGCGCTGCCCACAGGGGGCAATCGCCGTCAGGGGCTAGCCCTGCTGGCAACAGCTGTCCACCCAGGCCAGCAGGTTCTCCTCGGCAGTGCCGCTGACCTCGGCCAGAACGTGGCCCTGCCCCCACACGGGCGTGAACGCGACGTCCTTCACGCCGTCGTAGTGCTGCAGCGCCAGCGCCAGGTTGGCCTCGGTGCACAGTGAGGTGTCCGTCTGGAAGATGCCGGAGTTGATGCGCCAGTGCGGTGCCACGCCGCAGGAGCCAAAGCCCTCATAGGCGCCGCTCAGCGTGTACAGCGGGTTGAACATGTTCATGCGCGTGGCGACGTCGGAGCTCTGGTCGTCGGTCTTCTGCAGGTCGTCGGTCCAGTCGGTGGCATAGGCCGCGTCCCAGCCACTGGCCGCCGAGTAGGCGTCCACGTTCGCCGTGATGCTGTCCGCAATCATCTGGCTGAAGTGCAGTGTCCCGTTGTCCTTCGTGCCGAACAGCTGGTTCGTGGTGGTGGAGCGGTCGATGGCGTCGAAGGCGCAGACCTTCTTTGAAGGGGCCTTCAGGTGCGTCACGAAGTCGCGCAGCCCGCTGATGCGGACGGTGTTGCGGCGCTGGTTGTAGGTGAGCCAGCGGTCGTCGCTGTTCAGGGCGCTGACGTAATCGGATGCCGAGTTGTACACAACGGACTGCACCTGCGTGGCGCCCGCCTCGCCATCGGTCGTGGCAGACGAGTTCGAGCTGCCCGTGACGCCCGTGGCGTTGGAGACCTTGTCGGAGGTCTCGTCGGTGACCGCGTCGGTGTCCTGCGTGCCCGAGCCGGACTTCTGCAGGTTGGGGTCGCCGGGGAACGCCGTGGTCGAGATGCGCGACGGCGTGTACGTGTACGGGAACTGCGTGGTCGAGAAGAACTTCGCAGCCGCATCCTGCACCAGCGTGACCAGGTAGTCGTAGTAGCTGCCGTCGGTGTAGATCTCGCCCGAGGTCTCGTCCAGCGTCAGCGCGGCGTCGCTGGAGTCGCGCAGGTCCATGGAGTTGACGTAGGCGGCATAGGCCGTGGCGAGGTTGTTCGAGAGGAGCTTCGTCCACGTGCCGTCGGCGCGCGTGTCGGCGGTGTCGTACTGCCCCATCATCCACTCGTACGCGGAGTCCGCCGTGTCGTACTCGGTCAGGGGGCACCACGAGGCGGACCCAAAGATGGCGTCCGAGATGGTGTTACCCTGCGCGTCATGCGTCACGGCGCCGATGCTGTCGAGGTAGGACGTGTACAGCGCGGAGTCTCCGGTGGAGCCCATGAGCGCGCTGACGCCACCGCCCGCCGAGAAGCCAAACATGAAGACGCGGCTGGTGTCGCAGGGCAGGTCGGACGCGTTGTAGCGCAGGTAGCGCACGGCCGCCTTCAGGTCGACCACGGGCCAGGGGGCGCCGCCGGAGTACACCTGGTCCTTCGAGCTCTCGTAGCCCGAGCTGCGGCCGCGGAAGCCCGCGTACACGTAGACGTAGCCGGCCTTCATGTAGTTGGTAAGGCCGTTGGCGTCATACGAGGTGGGGCTGGCCTGGGCGCCCAGCGTGCCGGAGTTTATGGGCATCAGGATGGGAGCGGTCTTCGCGGTGTAGTTGCCCACCGCACCGTCCTCCTTCACCGTGCAGGTGTAGGTGTCGCCCTTCTTCTCGCCGTTGAAGTACGCACCGGGCACAAAAATGGCCAGCGACTCGTACGCAGTGGAGACCGGGCTCTTGCAATAGGTCAGCCCCAGCTGGTAGTACACGTCGTTGACAGAGTCGTACTTCCAGGACTTCATGTCCAGGGCCAGGCTCTGGAACTCGGTCAGGTCGACGGAAGGCTGCTGGTCATTGCTGTCGGAGTCCTGCTGGGTGGTCTGCTGGGTGTTGGACGGCGTGCACGCCGCCAGGCAAAGCGCCGTCCCCGCGGACATGGCCGCTAGGAACTCTTTCCTGGTGCAGCTCATAGCTCCTCCTACTATGCGAATCCTGCGCAACTCATGCGTGCTCGCCGCGCATGAATATCTATATCTTCCCCATTTTAGCCACTGCGCCTACGCAAGGGAAAGCCGCACAGAACGGACACCCCCGCACGGCCGCCATCGCTCGGCAGAGCGCCATGGCCTGCAAAGCCCGCATATAATAGCAGTTCAAAGGCCGGCAAAGGAGGGCGGTATGGCACAGAAGGGCACGGCGGGTCCCGACGTGGGACCGGCACAGGGTCTCGACGGAGTTCGCAGGCTTCGCCTGCGCTTTCGCGGACAGGTGCAGGGCGTGGGATTTCGCTGGAACGCCGAGCGCGTGGCGAACTCGCTGGGCCTTGTGGGCTGGGTAAAGAACGAGTGGGACGGCAGCGTATCCATGGAGCTGCAGGGAACCGACGACCAGATTTCGCAGTTCTTCGGCCTCTTTAACCAGCAGTATCGACGCTACCCCATCGACTATCGCATCGAGCAGAAGGACGAGGTCCCTCCCAAAGACGACGAGGCGGGCTTCGTCGTGCACTTCTAGCTAGCCCAAATCCCTCGCCCCGACCCACCCCGGCCATCCTTCGCCCAGTCCCTGCCGCACAATCCCACCAAGGAGAAGTCGCAATGGCATGCTTTCAGACGACAGAGTTCTCGCTGCAGAGCATCGCCGAATCGGGACAGACGTTCACCTGGCACGCCCTCGCGCCGTCAAACGAGACGTCCGTGCAGCGCTGGGTCATAGCCTCCGGGTCGCACTCGTGCATGGCGTGGCAAAGGGAAGGCACGCTCTTCCTGACCCAGCCGGACGGATCCGAGCCAAACGCCGCGCAGGCCCGCTATTGGCGCCACTACTTCGCGCTCGACTTGGATTACGGTCGCATTCTGGGCTCCCTGCAGCTGCCAGAGGGAGCGCACCAGCAGGCCTGGGGCACGCGCGTGTTGGCGCAGGACTGGTGGGACGTCGCCGTCAGCTTTGTCATCTCGCAGAACTCCAGCATCAAGCGCATCCAGCACACCATGGACCTTCTGATGGAGCGTGCGCACGGACAGGTGCCCTCCCCCGCCAGGCTGCAGCGCCTGCTGGCAGACGAGGGCATCTGCCAGCAGCTGAAGCTGGGGTACCGGCTCCCCTACCTGCGCCAGCTGGCAAACAGGTGCCAGTCGTGGCATCCGTCCTGCCTGGACGAGCCTCGCCTGCCGCTGGACATCCAGCTGCACGAGCTGCAGCAGCTGCCAGGGGTGGGGCCCAAGGTCGCCAACTGCATCTGCCTGTTTGGCCTGGAGTACCTGCAGGCAGTCCCTCGAGACACCTGGATAAAGAAGGCGGAGCGCGAGCTCAGCATCCAATGGGACCCGCGCTACGGAGGCATCCAGCAGCAGTACGTCTTTGCCTGGGTCAGAAGGGAGCATGGCCGCCTGTAGCGCGGCCGCCGGCGGCGCGCCCAGGCACGTCCGCAATCCAGGCGCGCCCGTAATCCAGGCACGCCCGTAATCGAACAAAGGAGAGAAGCGCATGAAGGTAGCAGCCATTGGCGACATCGTCGAGGCAAACAAACGGCTTCAGCAGGAGGGGGTTAGCTGCAAGGTACACCTGCGCGACGCATGCGGCAGGCAGACCATGTGGCTGGAGCTCACGGGACCAGAGGGCGACCAACCCAGCCTGACCGACGCGCATACCGCCATCGAGGGAATCTTCCAAGAGCTCGGCCTGCCCGTGGAGTTCGATCCCGTCGAGGGCGTCAACTTCTGGGTGCGGCAGTAGCCAACGCGTCTGACCTGCGGCGATGCGACCCATGCACCAACAAAATACAAAAAGGCAAAGTTTTTCTTTGACTTCGGGTGTGGGTCTTGTTATATTAATCGAGCGCGCAAGCGCGCTTCGGCTGGGTAGCTCAGTTGGTAGAGCAGGGGACTGAAAATCCCCGTGTCAGGGGTTCGATTCCCTTCCCCGCCACCAGAAACTATATGGCCTCCTACCTGCAGAGATGCGGTGGGAGGCCATTCTGGTATCCGGCGAAAAACTCGCATGGGTACCGGATGGGTACCTCATGGGTACTACGGTCATGAGAACCGGCACGTTCGCGACAGCATTCGGACAGCGAAACCCCATCGCTCAGATGCCGTGGGACCTTCCGCTGTGCTGCAGGGCTTCCCACCGTCAAACATGCCAGAAAAAAGCCGGCCGCGGCCCCGTTGGAACCACAGCCGGCTAGTCATGCCTTCAGTCGAATCGCGAGTACAGTGGCATTGCAACCTGAGGGATGTCTGCGGCTAGAACGCACCGCCCCCGCCGCCACCACCGAAGCCGCCGCCCCCGCCGACCGAGAAGCCGCCACCCAGCCCCGAGCCGGAGCTCTCGCTGGAGGCGGCAAGCGCCGCCGTCGACACGGAATGCGCCTGGTTCAGCACGTCCGTCATGGTGCTCAAAGGACCGGGGCCATATCCGCCACCCATGTAGTACCAGCAGTAGACGGGCATGATGTCGGGAGAGTCCAGAACCTCGGGCGCTGCGACCTTCAGCTGCTTTATCACCTTGTCCGAGACGCCCAGCACCACGGCCATCACCAGCAGCCTGTTCCAAAGGATCACGTCGTGGGGCACAGCCTCCTTCAGACGCGTGAAATCGCACAGCCAGTTCCTCAGCGCGTTCAGCTTTGCCGTTAGCTCGATGGCCTCCTTCGAGCGCTCCTTGAAGCCGATGGCAACCAGGCAGCACGCCACGCCCGCCGCAATCGGAGCCAAGGCCACCAGGCCCAAGGGGCCAGCCCCCATGCCAATCATAAGGAACAGCAGGACGAGCCCTGCCACGATGCCCGCGGCACCGACGACCTCCAGCTTGCCCTTTCCGCTGGGCTGGTCGTCCACCATGAAGCCACGCGTGGCGTAGGCTGCAAAGACCTGGTTCTTCCAGTCTTCGTAGGCGTCAGAGTATTCCTGCGGGCTCTCGTGTGCGAACGTCTCGAAGTCCGTCATCAGCATCTGGTCTGCCGTCAGCGAAGACCCGTCCTCCAGCTGGACCTTTTTCGACCCTGCACCCACCACGTCGAACGCAAGCTTCATCGTGGCGGCGTCGATCTGGTGCGCCGTCTTTTGCTGCGGCGAGGACCCCGCCGCGTCAGGCAGCGGCTTCAGGCGGGAGATGCGGTATGCGCCCTTGGCCTTTCCCAGCTTTAGCAGCCCCTTTTTCATGGGCTTGACCTCGTCCAAGGCAATGACGCCCATGTCGCTCAGGCGCATGAGAGACGCGGAGAAGTCCTCGCCGCCCGCAGTCCCATCGCGCAGAAGCGCACCCAGCACCGCCGGGTGATCGTCGGAGGGCACGTCCCGGAAGTACTTGTCGTCAAACAGCGGCCGGTGACTGTCGAGGTAGCTCCTGCGGCGCCTGGCCGCATACACCGCAAGCAGCACGGCTATGAGCACAGATGCCACCGTCGCCCCGACCAGGGCCATCCTGGCACGCCGGCGGGCCGCGTTGGCCTCGTCTGCCGCAGCCTGTTCCTCCTGCAGGATGGAGTCCAGCTTCGCAGTGCTGGACTGCGTGGCCGCAGAAAGCCACGCCTGGGGAAAGACGATGCGCGCCTCGGCGTACTCGTCGGTACCCACTCCGGGCACCGTATAGACGACGTCGTTTCCGTTGAACGCCAGGCTGGCGTCCAGGGGACCATGTCCCCACGCCCTCACGTTGTCGCCCGGGCTCACGGACTCCGCCGACGGTACGGGCAGATGGATGGTGCAGGTGACGTTTTGCGACTCGACGTCCCAGCCATCCGACACGAACTTCCAGTACAGCTCGCCCGTGTCGGACCACCTGGACGCCAGGTTCGTATCGCTGTACTCGACCACAAAGGTGGCGCTCTCGTCTTCGTGAGCGGAGTAGATTTTTACCTTGACGGTGGAACCCTCGTCCGTCAGCTGGTAGGTGCCATCCTGGCCGCTGTTGGATTGCGAGAAGGGCCTGTAGGCCCCGTCCACGATTTCGCCTGCCGACTCCACGCTGACCTGCACGGTCCTGCCCTCATAGTCACCCTTGGGAATCTCCCAGTAGACGCCGTGGTAAGAGCCATCGAAGTCGAACGTGCGCTGCTCCTGGACGTCCAGCGTCCCATTGGTCTGTACCGTTGCATCGATGCCCACCTTGTCGATGCTGTAGTCGGCAAGCGCGGGGCGTGCAACCAGCAAGGTCAGGACGACGACGAACAGCCCCACGGCAACCCTGAGGTGCAAGCGAGGGCAGCGGTTCCCAACGCGTCTGCGCATGATCTTCTCCCCTCCGGAAGCAAGGTCTGTTGTAGGTGCCGTAAGGATACCAGAGCCCGTAACGCCCCACGTCAGCGCGTCGCCAAAGCGTCACCTCCGCACCAGCGTCATCAGTGTCCCGCAGACGTCCAAGGTCTGTCCGACCACCATGCGAACCTCGTCCGAGATCTCCCCGCCGTCCAGCCTGGCAGGGTTCGTCGCGCCGAGGTCCCTCACCAGAGCCGCATCGCCCGCGGGTTCCACCTGAACGTGTCGCCTCGAGACGGACGTGGCGTGCAGGACCACGTCACAGTCCTCGCCACGTCCCACCACAACTCCCGCGGGCCCCAGGGCGACCACCACCTCCAGCGTGGGGTCACAGATCCGAAGCGCCAGGCTTCCTTCCAGGCCAAGGGGCACGCCGGTCGTGCGATCTGCGTCCTCGTACCCCAGGGGAGGCAGTCCGGCGTCCCAGTCGTCTGGCACCAGCAACCCCACCGACGACTCCTTCTGGTCACGATTGAAGTCATACAGGCACCCGTAGCACACGCTCATGTCGGCAAACAGGATCTCGCCGCACCGTGGGCAGCGCTTGGTTCGCGCCCCCGCCTCCTGCGAGGGCATGCGGTCAACAACCGACCTCTCCATCGTGCTCTCCCTTCCGTTTCTCGCTAGTCTTTGGTATCTCGCCACTGCCACCGGAGCGGCCGAAGTCCCTGACCCACCCGACGACATCGCCCGCCACGAGCCAGGGGGCCTCCGATTCGGGACGCTCAAATGTCAGAAACGCCCCCTTGCCCCCAACGATCCGCCCCGGTGCAACCGACGTACACGCGCGTAGGACGGTCCCGTCCTTTCCTACGAAGGCCAGGTCGATGGGGTAACGCATCATGAAGGTGTGGACACGGGCACACCCCACCAGCACCACAGGTGTCGCCTCGCGGTCGCTGCCCAGGAGCCCCCTCAGCCGCTGGAGCCACCCCTCCAATGCCCTGAACCGCATTCGGAGTCCCCGAGCGGGCACCGTCACCACGTACTCAGCCGCATGCGAATGCACCTAGACCACCACCCCAGGACGAAACCTGTCCACCGAAAGCGAGCGTTCGTGATGCAGTGCCAGCGGAGACCCCATCGAGACGCCAGCCACAACGAGCCTCGATGGCCATGGCTTGTAGACGAGGCTGCAGGTATAGCGCACCAGTGAGGGCCCAAGGGCAAATGTCGAGCCGGTCTGCGCATCGAACGAACCGTCTACGGCCACGCTGACCACACAAGCGTCGGGGTTCCCAACCGCCTGCTCTATGCAGGCGCGCACCTGCTCGACGCTGGACCACACGCTCTGCTCCCCAGCCGGAGACACGCCCAAAGATGCCACGGCGTCGAAGCTAGCCCTGTCGAAGACCGCGCACAGCTCCAGGAAGCGCCCGACGTTGTACACGGACAGCGCAACAACGATGGCGACCGGCACCAGCACCGCCACCTCCACGCTCATCTGGCCATCGCTGTCAAAGGGGCGCATGCTAGCCTCCCAAGCTGCCCAGGTCTACGTCCAGCGGTATGGACCAAGTGGTGCCCGGTATGGGTAGCTGGGCTATGGTGAACTTCTTTTGCCGGATGCGCTCGTAGCCCCAGAGCCCGAGGGCACGTGCGACGTCCTCTGGGCTGCCGTGGTCTGGCAGTCTGCCCAACAGCTCCCGGGCTTGGCGCGTTCCGTCGTAACCCGCCTGCGAGAGCACATCGTTCGAGTTCACCAGCACGGGTTTGCGCAACCTCATGTCCACGGGGGTAAGCCCCGCCTCGCCCAGAGCTTGCGACACCTTCTGTCTGAGCCATGAGCCCACCGTCCCTCCGAAAACGCCGTCCAGATCGTCCAGCGCCCTGGAGGCCTCAGAGCCTACCCTCTCATACGTGGACCCATAGCCCACCAGAAGTTCACCCCAAGCGCCCGTAAGGTCACCCAGCACGCCACCCACCGAGAAGCCGTCTTTACGTATGCCGTCAAACACCCTCGAGAGCACGTTGTTTTGACTCGTCTGGTTGTCGGGCGCCAGCACGGCGGCGGAGATGGCCGCACCCGCAGGAAGCCCGGAGGACCCCACGAACGCGCTCGACAGCCCCCGGGGCGTCTGCCCCTGGCCTCGATACACCACGCTGACACAGCCCCAGGCACCTGGTGGCAGCAAGGCAGGCTTGCGAACCCCCAGCTGGTCCAAGGCCTTCTCGAACGCGCCAATCCCTTCTCCGCTGATCTTTCGGAGCTCGTCCTCGGCGTCAGCCTGCTGGTTTCTGGCGTCCACGTACTCCTTCGATGCATCCACGACCAGCTTCCAGTAGTGCTCGTAGCCGTTGTTTGCCGAGGTGGATATGGCGGCCACCTTTCCCATGTCTCCCGTGCTCATCCTACAAATCGGACACACGCCTGCCTGTCCGGCCTCCTGGCCGGCCAGGCTGGCGTTACCCGCCCAGGGCCCCTTTGCGCCGGGGCACGACGCGGTGGAGTGCAGAACCAGGCCGTCCGGTTCGAACGTACAGGGCCAGATGGCATCCGAGTACAGCGACGTACCTCTGACCTCGGTCGCGTTGCAGGGCAGGTAGGGCAGGTCCATCTGGACGTGGCCATCGGGCATCTCTGCATAGTGCGCCTGGTTCATGCACCTCAGGGCATACAGATAGAAGGCCCTCCTGACCGCCGAGTCGGTCTGCTCCTCTATCTGGTCGGAGGTCGGCGACTCCGTCGCCAGGCGCGCGGCATAGTAGGCCCTGGACCTCTGCAGCGGGACTCCGAAGTTCCACAGCGCTGGCACGGAGTAGCTGGGGTTCAAGATGCCTCCCAGTCCAGCCAGCGTCTCCGCCCTCTGACGCAGGCACGACGGGTCATCCACGCAATCCGCCCGCCACCCCCTCTGCCGGGCGGCATCCGCCCTCTGCTTTGCCTCCTCAAGGCGGCCCGATGCGTCGCGAAGCCGCCTTGAGGCGTCCTCCAGCTCGTCGGTCTGCACGTCGTCCTCGAGGGCCTGAAAGTCAGACTGCGACTGCTGCGGAAAGGGTATGGCGCACCCCACATAGTCATGACCTCCGGAATTGGCCTGCAAGACCCTGGCGGAGTTGGCAACCACAAGATACGGCAGCACACGCTCCAGCCCCTCCAGCCCCTTTGCGGCGCTCCTGGCAAAACCCCTCCTCGCGTCAGCGATACCCTTTCCCATTCTGGTGACCACCTCCGAGAGGGACTGCGCCCCGGGAATCGCGGCCAGCACGAGGCCCGCGCCAAAGACGACCAGCCCCATAAGTCCCAGGCTCAGCACGCAGGCGTCGACCACCTGGGCAATGGTGGAGAAAGCCGCCACGGGATTCTGGCCCGCCAGCGCACAGGCATCCGCGACCTCCTGCACATCGGCGGATCGCGACGACACCCACTGCGTCATGGACAGCGAGAAGGCCAGCGACAGGCACACCAGCAGGGCCACCGCAACGGCAACGGTGGTGTAGCCCCCGTCGTCCGCCAAGAAAAGATTCAACGGGCATCCGCTATCCCCACATGCAGACCCACTCACCGTAGTCTCCCTCCAGCCACGCCGGCCTCAGCTCCGCGGTCACCCTCACCGCCATCTCGACGTCCGCGCCATCGCCCGTCCCCATGGCTCTGACGAAGGCACCGCCTATGGGCAGGGGGCGCACCCTCCCCCGAATGGTCGCTTCCGCCGCAGACCCCTCACCGGGAGGCGTGAGGTCTATCTGCCAGTCCTCCCTCCCGCCCACGTGGAACAGGGCGGCGGGAGGAACGGCGTCCAGTCTGCGCAGCACATAGTTTCTGCAGGCGTCCAGGTCCTGGCTCGTCGTCATCAGCCGCACCGCCTCCGCCGCTGCGGAATGCATGACCACGCGGGTGTACGCCACGCACACCGGCTGCACCAGCATCCCCACCACCAGCAGCACCGCCGGCAGAAGCAGAGCCGCCTCGACGCTGGATTGCCCGGACACGCCGGAGCCAACCGACCCCCGCATGCGCTGTCCCCCTCCCTAGTAGACGATGATGTCGTGCACCAGCTCGTAGGCGCTTGCCTGGCCAAACGCGTGGGAGGCGGAGCGGGCGGTCCAGCCCAGGACATCCGCGCCCTGGGCCGCCCGCCACAGCATCGCCAGCGCGGCCACCAGGGCGGCAAACGCCACCGCCAGAAGCGCGTACTCCACGCTCGACTGTCCGAGCAGGCCCCACCGAGCCCCCGAAAGATCAAGGGGCACCGAACCCGGCCTCGTCGCCCGGTCAGCCATCCGTACCCGGTGCTCCAGGCCAGATTGCCCCAAGCTCAGCCGTCCACTCCTTGGCATCCATCCTCACCACGCTTCTGTCGGCCCCTCCGTCCGGCGTCGATCGGACCACCACGACGTCGACCCAGCTGCCCCCGTCGATCACGCACCCCCACACGTTGCCCAGAAGGTCCAGGTAGCCCGAGCTGCGCAGCAGGCAGTCTCCACGCCGTTGGTAATCCTCCAGCGTCTGGCGCGCCTGCGACACCACGCCGTCCGTCCCTTCCGGCAGGTCGGCCGGCGTTTCCCGCCGTGACTGTTCTTCTCCTGTGGACTTCCCATCCGCAGCCTGCCCGGAAGGCCCCTCGCCGTCCGTCGACGAGCCGTCATCCACCGCTTCGCCTCGCGTATAGCCGTCAGGCGCCTTAGCGGCCTCCCACGGGGCAAGGCCCCCGCGAATCAACCAGGGGTCCAGCACCCATAGGCAGGCTCCGACGACCAAGGCACACACAACCGCAGCCACAACACGCATAGGAGCGGCCCGCCTCCCACCCGGTCGCATCCGTCCCCTCGTCCTCCCGTCGCATCGCGGAGCTCCGCGCTCTTTGAACTCCCTGCGCCACCACATCCCCATACACGGTTCACCACCCCGGGGCTACAGCGAGTTGATGCCCTGTGCTATGGCATTCCACAGCTCCTGTACCTTTCCGCGAAACGCGACGATGGCCACGATGGCGATGACCACGAGGACGCCAACGAGGATGGCGTACTCGGTTGTGCCCTGCCCCGAGCGCTCCCTCAGCATCCGCGAGGTGGCAGCCAGGCCCTCCCGAAGCCCCAGCTCCCTTGTCCGTCCGGCTGCTTCCCTTGTGCACATGCCTACCTCCTTCGCTACGCCGCACCTCCCCCGCCCAGGGCGGGAGCCAGTAGCGGACCCAAAATGGCCAGAAGCATCGCGGGGACGATGAGCGTCCCCAACGGCACCAGCATCTTTACCGGGGCCTTCTCCATCTGCTCCTGCAGCTCGAAGCGCTGCTCCTCGCGAATGACCTCGGCCTGTCTCTGCAGCACGGAGGCCAGGGGCGTCCCGAAGCTCAGGGCCTCCGACACGCTGGCCGAGAAGCGCTCCAGGGCGGCCACGCCCATGCGTTCCGACATGTGCGCAAGCGCCTCCTGCCTGCCACAGGCTCCGATGCGCCACAGCACGAGCGCGTCGGCGAGCTCCTTCGCCAGGCCGTTGTGGTACCTCGAGCAGTAGAGGTCTATGGAGGCATCGAACGACAGCCCCGCAGAAAGTCCCAGGGTCACGATGTCCAGGAAGTTCGGCAGCTCGCGCAGGACGTCATTTCTGCGCCGGGCAGCCGTCTGCCTTTGCTCCGCCCGCCGGACGAAGCCGTCCACACCCAGCGCAGCCCCCGCCCGAAGGATGGCCTGCCGAAAGGGGAGCGCCTGCGGCGCTCCGCCACGAACTCCGGGCCGCACGGTGCCAAGTCGGCGACCCGTTCCGCCATCGCCCATGGCCGCGAATGCGCCCAGAAACGCCACGGCCGCCACAGACACGACGCATGCGCATCCGTAGGCATCCATCACAGCACCTCCTTCATCAGCCGGCGCATGATCACGAGGGCCGCTCCGTCCATTGCCAAGGCCACCAGCAGGCACCCCATGCCCAAGGGGGTCGCCGCACCCTCCTGAAAGTCAGGGGATATCAGCGACAGGATGCCCACCAGCGCCAATGGCAGCAGACAGACCACCCGGGCGGACAGCCTGACCTGCGCGGTCTTCACCACCAGCTCGCGCTCCATCTGACGGTGGGACTCAACCAGGTTCGCCGAGCGTTGAAAGAGCTCCCTCAGCGGACTTCCCGTCCTCTGCGAGATGGAGAGCGCCGTCACCAGCAGCCCGACGCCCGGAGCGTCGAGCTCTCGGTCCAACTGGTCCAGAACCTCCGACACCCCCATGCCGCAGCGCAGCCGAAGCGACGCAACAAAGAACTCGTGGGCCGCCTCGCCCTTCTCGTGCGCGCCCACGTACGCGATTGCCTGCGTCAGCGTCTGACCCGACCCCAGCGCGGACGAGAGCGCGCGGAACACGCCCGGCATCTCCTCCGCAAGGGCACGAGACCGACGCAGCTCGCGCGACCAGCCCCAGCCCACAAGGGCGCCCGCGACCATGCAGCCGCTGGCAACGGCGCCCACGGGGCTGGCCGAGAAGAGCGCGCCGACCGCGGGCGCCAACGCGACGCAGTAAAGACCCAGCGCACTGGCCTCCTCGCGCTCGAGCGGAGCGTCCAGCCGTTCCGCCGTCGCGAGGGAAATCCCCTCGCAGGCGCTTCTCCAGTGAGCGTTACGCAGCAGCATGCCCGGAACGCCGGAGTCGACCAACGAGGCGAGCAGCCTCGAGCGCAGCGCGCGTTGAACACGGCGAGAACCTCCCGGCCTCGTTGCCCCTGCCATTCCGGTGGCCACAAAGGCCCCGGCCCACGTCAGCGCCCCGCAGCCTGCGAGCAGGACCGCATCCATCGATCCACCTCCCGACCGTCCAGCACCCCTTCGCTTACCGCCAGCCGAACGAACGACGGCTCGCCGTCCAGGCACCAGCTCCTGGCCGCCTCGTCGAACGCGACACGTCTCACTAGGTTGACGCCGCCGTCGCCCGCCCGTCCCACCTCGCACGCATCCGTGATGTATCGCGACCCATCCGCCATCCTGCGCGACATCACGATGAGGTCCAGCGCCGTCGCTATCTGCTCCTCGATGATCTGCGTCGGCAGGTCCATGCCAAAGCGCGACATCAGGACCAGCCGCAGCACGGCCTCCTGGGCCGAGCCCGCGTGCAGCGTCGTCAGCGACCCGTCGTGTCCGGTGTTCATGGCCTGCAGCATGTCGATGGCCTCCTCGCCGCGCACCTCCCCCACCACGATGCGGTCCGGCCTCATCCTGAGGGCGTTCTTCACCAGGTCGCGGATGGTCACCTCACCCGACCCCTCGATGGAGGCGTCGCGCGCCTCCAGGCGCACGACGTTGGGATGCTGGTCGAAGCGCAGCTCCGCCGAGTCCTCTATGGTCACGATGCGCTCTCCCTCGTCTATTTCGCACGAGAGGGCATTCAGCAGCGTGGTCTTGCCCGATCCCGTTCCACCGGCAACGGCTATGTCCCTGCGCAGCCTGACCGCCCAGCGCAGCAGCTGCGCGTACCATTCCGGAAGGGCACCCATGCCCACCAGCTCGTCCAGGCTCGTAATCGCGTTCGAGAACTTTCGAATGGTCACCACCGGACCGTCTATTGCCACGGGTGCCGCCACGGCGTTCACGCGGTCGCCGTTTGGCAGGCGGGCGTTCACTATGGGGGAGGACCGGTCGAGCCTTCTGCCCAGGGGCGCCAGAATGCGGTCCAGCACCATCAGGATCTGGTCGGGCGAGTCAAACACCCTCTGGGCGGGCAGAATCTCTCCGCCACGCTCAAAGAACAAGTGGTCGCAACCGTTGACCATGATCTCCGTTACGCTCTCGTCGTCCAGCAGGGGCTGCAGGGGTCCGAGCCCCAAGACCTCGTCCAGCACCTCCCGCACCAGCTCCCGCCGCTCGGCAGGCATCAGGCTCTGGTATCCCTCGCCGTTCAGAATCGTCTGACACGCCACCCCCAGCTCCTTGCGGGCCAGATGGAGGTCAGACTCCCCCGCCATGCCGGCAACCGCATCCAGACCCAGCCGGTCCACGAGGTCGCGCTTTAGCCGCTCGCGCTCCAGGCGATGGCGATCCGAGCTCACCGGCTCTGACAGCTCGGGGTCTCGCTGCCTCACCCGCTCCAGCACCGACATCTACACCGCCTCCCTTCGCCTGCCGAACCTCCACTTACGCCTTCGCTCCACCAGGGCTCGATGTGCTGCCTCGCACTCGGGCAGGCGGCCCATCTCGCTCAGCAGACGCGCGGTGCCGTGCGCCACGGAGTCCCGGAACGCACCGGGCGCCTCGCACAATGCCCTCGCCTGCCCGGCGGCCATGAACTCGCCAACCTCGTCCCCACCCTCGACCACGCGCAGCGAGGGGGCGGTCTCGAGCCCCACCTCGGCGCGGTTGATCATCGTGGTGTCGCGCCCCTTGGGGTCTGCATGGTTGACCATCCTCACGATCCTGGTGCGCGCGACCCCCAGACGGACCGCCAGCGCACCCAGCCTGGCCTGCGCGACCGAGGACCCCGACCCGCCGTCCACGGTGATGACCAGGCGATCGCACAGCTGGGCTGCCTGGGCTACCGCGTCGGTGAAGGTCGTCGAGGTGTCCACGATCACGAGGTCGCACAGGCCTGAAAGCACGTCGATGATGTCGCCCACGAGCGGCCAGACGACCTCTGCCATCTCGGGGCGGCTGCAACAGCCCCACAGCCTGATGCCGTCGGCGCAGCCCACCCCCAGCCTCGCTATGCGCTCGCGCACCTGCGAGCCATCCCCGGTGGGGTCGCTGCCAAGCACGGACAGATCCACAGGTCTCGGAAGTCCAAAACAGGAGTAGAGGTTTCCGCACGAGAGGTCCAGATCGCACAGGGCTACCCGCATGCCCCAAGACGCCGCCACGCAGGCGCTGGCCGCGCAGAGCGCCGTCTTTCCAACGCCACCCCTTCCCGAGACGTACACGATCACCGGCGCCCCTCCCCTGGGCGCGCTGGCGTCGGGCACCACGGGCATCCGAGGCCTCGCGCCGTCGCCCTCCCAGCGAGCCGCGGCCCTCTGGGCATCCGTGGAACCCCGAGCGGGGCCTCGCGCGCAGTCCCGCACCGAGCGCTCCGGCGCAGCGGCGGAGGCCTGCGTTTGGGGCGCTGCGGACTCAGCGGCGCAGGCGACATCGCCAGCAGCGCCCAGAACAGTAGTGCACTCGTCCGGACCCTCTACGCCCAGAACCGTCGTCCTGTCTTCCGGCACCGCAAGGACTTGCGGCCGCACGTTCCGTCCCCGACCCACCGACGGCCAACCCGCTGGCGCGGCATCGGGCGAAACCGCGTCAGCCGCACTCGGGCCATGCGAGACGCGCGCTCGCACGTCGCCCCCTCCCGGCGCACTAGCGTCCTTCCCGGCCGCCCAGCCCCGGCCGTCACCAGGCGACCCCGCCGCATGTACGGTACCCAGCCAGGGCCGGGCGGCCACGCTGAACTGCGATAGGTCCACGACGTCCGAGATGCCTGCGGTGGCAGCCCTTGACTTCAGCGAGCCCGAGGCGTGCTCCACCACCAGGGTCACGTCCAGCGCCGTGCCGTCTGCCACGATGGCTGCGGCAAGGTTGACACCGGAGACGTCGCCCGCAGTGCCTCCCACCACCACATGAGAGCCAGGAGTACGAATGGCGTCATCGCGCAACCCCTCGGCGGAGGACGAGAGGGTCAGCGTGGCATGGGAGTCCAGCGTCAGCACGACGTCCACCAACTGGTCTTGCATCTGTGGCGCGCAATAGCCCAGCCAACGGTTAGTGACCCTCATTGCGTCCCCCTCTGGTTCTCATCGCTTGTCGAACCCACCGCGATCGGCGCGGACATCTCGCCCTCGCCCAGCCCGCTGACATCCGCGGCGGGCATCACCAGCCGCAGCGTGCCCGCGGTGCTGGACGAGAGCACCGCCGAGACCGAATCCGGCGGCACGGCGATGGTGACGGTCGACCTCCCCAAGGCCGAACCTTCCCCATCCACGCCCGTCGACCGGAGCACCGTCACGTCGTCCGTCATCAGGCGCGCACCACCCTCGACCGCCTCGTACGCCGCCACGCGCGTACCGTTAGGCGCTCCACCCCAAAGGCCAAGCTTTTCGCTGACCGCCACGCTGAGCGCGACGTGCCCCGCGGGCACCTCGACAGACTGCTCGTCCTCGCGAAAGTTCAGCCTGGTCAGAGGCGCACCAGCGGCCAGGGGCACGGTCACCTTTCTCCCCACAGCATCATCTACGCTGGTGATTGCGTCCTCGGGCGTCAGCTCGGCCACCCAGTCGCCCGTCGTCACGTTCGTGCGCGACACGACGTCGCCCACCTCCAGCCCATCGGGCGCCACAACCAGGCTCACGACCTCGCCACCGTAGCGCGCCAGCGCCTCGGACCTCTGGCGCACCGCGTCCTGGCGCACCGAGTCCGCGTACGCCAGGCACAGGAGCACGGCCAGGAGCGCGCATGCGCCGGAAAGCACAACCCTGAAGCGAAGTGTCATCGGAACCTCCCGCGACGTGCGGGCGCGCCATCCAGGTGCGCCGCCTCCTCCGTAGGGAGATTCTGCTATGGAAGGGGGCGCCCGCCCCCGTCGTCCAAAGAAACCCCCGCAGCAAGCTGGCAGGCAAATGGCACGTATTTGGCACGCGCGGAAGAGAAGCCCAGAAAAGCAGGGCACAGCGTCGCCCTCAATAGATGAGTTAGCTTAATTTTTTATATGTAGGCGGCATGCAGAGCCAGCCAGGAGAGCGGCGCCCTTCTCGACCGGAGCTCTTCTCGACCGAAGCCCCTCTGGACACGACGCCCTGTCTGAAAGCCATTGCCGCCAAGGGAGTTCATTAGCACGCAAAAAGGCGCCTTGGGACCCAAAAAGGTCACCAAGGCGCCCCTAAACGTTCTTCGGCCAGCGCTTATACCACGGCCGGCACCCTAAAGCACCACGTCGGGGTCAAGCGAGGCCGCACTGGCCCGCATCTCGGCCGCCAGCGACACGTACGCTTCCACGCGCTCGGGTGGGAACTCCCCGGCCTCCAGGCCGGTACGCACCTGACAGCCCGGCTCGCGCGTGTGCGTGCAGTCGCGAAAGCGACAGCCCATGGCGGCCTGCGCGATGTCGGGAAACACCTGGGCAAGCCCGCGCTCGTGGCCCACCAGCGGCAGGCTGCGCAATCCCGGCTCGTCTACGATGACCCCCGCCCCCGGCAGGGACACCATGCGGCGCGACACCGTCGTGTGCCTGCCCGCGTCGTCGCTCTGACGCACCTGCGCGGTCCTGAGCACGTCGTCGCGCAAGAGGGCGTTCAGCAGCGTGGACTTGCCCGCGCCCGACTCGCCCAGCACTATGGCCACAACGCCGGGCCCCACCAGGTCGCGGACGCCCTCGGTACCCCAGCCCACGTGCAGCTGGGTGCACAGCTGGCTGAGCTCGCCCTCCTGGGAGCCGTCCCCCCCGGCGGCGTTCCTCTGCGCCTGGCTCGAGGTCACCACCAGCGAGACGTCTGGGCCCAGCACGGTGCGCAGCAGGCCGACGTCCTGGCGAATGACCTCATCCGACGCGCGGTCCGCCTTCGTCAGCACCACGGCCACGCGCGCCCCGCAGTCGCGGGCGATGACGGCAGAGCGCACCACCCTGTCGCAGTCGATGGGTCGGGGACCCAGCGCCTGCGACACCAGGACCACGTCCACGTTGGCAGCCAGGGTCTGCCTCTCGCCGCGCGCCTTCCCGCGCCAGCGGGCTATGTCGCTTCTACGCGGCAGGATCTTCTCGATGAGCCAGCGGTCGTGGCCGGCGGGGCAGCGCACGCACACCCAGTCGCCCACCGCCACCTTGCTGTTCTGCTGGCCCTTCGTAAGCCTGGCCGCGAACTCGGCACGCGCGAGCCCCTGCGGGCACACGATGGCGGGAAAGCCCCTGTCCAGGCGCACAACGCAGCCCATGTGCAGCTGGTCCGGCGATGCCTCGCCCTGCCGCACCAGCTCGTCTGCGCACAACTGGAACGCGTCGCGCTGCTGCTGCGTGAAGGAGAGCTTCTGGTAGTCGGGCACGTTCGTCAAAGACGAGAGCTCCGGCAGGGTCGCCTCCTCCGATGCGCTCAGCCCCTCCCTGGGCTTGCGCGCCGCGTTGCGACCACGCGCGCGACCGCCGCGCGCGGAGCGTCCTCCGTTTTTCGAGCGCTTTGCCAACCCGCACCCCCTCGCATCCCAGTCGGCCACCGCCACCCGGACGGCATCCGTCTAACTATAACCGAGCGGCAGCGCACCGAACGAATGCCAAATAATGCGCCTTCGAAAGGAGGTCGCCCCGCAACGTCAGACGCTCACACGGCTCACCCGAAAATTACCGTCGCCTGGCGGTCATAACCTGCAACTCATGAAGAAATCTGCGTTAAACTTCAAACGTCTGGGTTCACGTCGCGCGGATACGGACCGCGCGCACACCTTTGGGAAAGGAACACCATGAAGATTCTGTTCTATGGCACCGCGAGCTACGACAAGGACTCTTTCACGAAGGAGCTCCCCGACTATCCCGACGTCCAGATCGACTTCATCGAGACCAACCTCACGCCCATGACCGCTGCCCTGGCGCGCGGCTATGACGCAGTGTGCGCGTTCGTGAACGCAGACGTTCACGCCATGACCCTCGAGATCCTCTCGGGCTTCGGCGTAAAGCTAGTCCTCATGCGCTGCGCCGGCTTCGACGCCGTCGACGTCGACATGGCCAAGTCCCTCGGCATCAAGGTCACCCGCGTTCCCGCCTACTCTCCTGAGGCCATCGCCGAGCACGCCATGGCCCTGGGCCTGTGCGCCAACCGCCGCATCCACAAGGGCTACATCCGCGTGCGCGAGAACGACTTCTCGCTGGACGGCCTGGTCGGCGAGACCCTGCACGGCAAGACCGCAGGCATCATCGGCACCGGTCGCATCGGCGCCGCCCTCTGCCGCATTTGCAAGGGCTTCGGCATGACCGTCCTGGGCTCCGACCTGTATCCCAACCAGAAGCTGGTTGACGAGGAGCACGTCGTCGACGAGTACGTCGACTACGACGAGCTGTTCCACCGCGCCGACTTCATCTCGCTGCATGCCTTCCTCAACGAGGAGAGCTACCACATGATCAACGACGACGCCATCGCAAAGATGAAGAAGGGCGTCATCTTCGTGAACACCGGCCGTGGTGGCCTGGTCGACACCAAGGCCCTCATCCGCGGCATCATCTCCGGCAAGATCGGCGCCGCCGGCCTGGACGTGTACGAGGAGGAGAACGAGAACGTCTACCGCAACCGCAGCGGCCTGGTCATCGACTCCATCACTTCGCGCCTGTGCGCCTTCCCGAACGTCGTTATGACCTCTCACCAGGCGTTCTTCACCAAGGAGGCCCTGGGCGAGATCGCTCGCGTCACCCTGGACAACGCCG
This sequence comes from Coriobacteriales bacterium, assembly GCA_029101205.1. Taxonomy (GTDB): domain Bacteria; phylum Actinomycetota; class Coriobacteriia; order Coriobacteriales; family Atopobiaceae; genus Olsenella_K. Next base: position 69,866 of record JAQXQO010000134.1, read on the forward strand.
AGGCGTTCGCCAAGGGCGAGGACTTCGTCGCTCGCAGCGTCGTCTGCTAGCACTTTAGCATCATAACGTCAAGTTTCCGAAATATTTGCCGCCAAGCCTTTATTTATCGACCGTTCACGATAGACTGGTTGTGCTTGAGTTGTTCGTGTGTTTTGGAAACCGCACTGTTGGGGTGCCCGGTGGACTCAAGCGTCTACCGGGCACTTTGATGTAAGGAGCACATACATGGCAAACAAGAGAACGAAGATCGTCTGCACTATGGGTCCCGCCACCGAAAGCGACGACGTTCTGCGCGAGCTCATCAAGAGCGGCATGAACGTGGCCCGCTTCAACTTCTCGCACGGCTCCCATGACTACCACCGCAACAACATGGAGCGTGTCCGCCGCATCGCCAAGGAGCTAGGCACCTACGTCGCCATCATGCTGGACACCAAGGGTCCCGAGATTCGTACCGGCCTGCTGAAGGACCACCAGAAGATCACGCTGGAGACCGGCGCCGACACCATCATCACCACCGACACCTCCATCGAGGGCACGCCCGAGCGCTTCTCGCTGGACTACCAGAACCTCCCCAACGAGGTCACCAAGGGCTCCACGATCCTGATTGACGACGGCCTCATCGGCTTGACCGTCGACCACGTCGAGGGCAACGACATGTACTGCCACGTCGACAACGGCGGCGAGCTGGGCGAGAAGAAGGGCGTCAACGTCCCGAACGTCGAGGTTGGCCTGCCTTCCGTCACCGAGCAGGACCGCGCTGACATCATGTTCGGCTGCGAGCTGGGCATCGACGCCATCTCCGCCTCCTTTATCCGCAACGGCCAGGCCGTCGAGGAGATTCGCGACATCTGCAAGCAGATGGGCGCTCCCCACGTCATGATCCTGCCGAAGATCGAGAGCGCCATGGGCGTCAAGAACTTCGACGAGATCCTGGAGCACTCCGACGGCATCATGGTCGCCCGTGGCGACCTGGGCGTCGAGATTCCGCCCGAGCAGGTGCCCCACGTGCAGAAGACCATCATCCGCAAGTGCAGCGAGGCCTACAAGCCCGTCATCACCGCCACGCAGATGCTGGACTCCATGATCCGCAACCCTCGTCCGACCCGCGCCGAGGTCAACGACGTCGCCAACGCCATCTACGACGGCACCGACTGCGTCATGCTGTCCGGTGAGACCGCTGCCGGCAAGTACCCCGTCCAGGCCGTGAAGACCATGGCCTCCATCTGCCGCGAGACCGAGCGCTACCTGAAGGAGCGCAAGCAGTACCACGACCGTGGTGGCGTACGCAACGTCAACGGCGCCGTGGGCTACGCTGCCGTCAGCATGGCCGACCGTGTGAACGCCAAGTGCATCATCGCCCCGACTCACTCCGGCCGCACCGCCCGCCTGATCGCTGACTTCCGTCCCAGCCTGCCCGTCTACGCCATGTCGCCCAGCGACATCGCGCTGCGTCGCTGCTGCTTCCTGTGGGGCGTCGAGGGCTACAAGACCTCCGAGAAGGGCAGCCTGTCCGACACCTGCTACAACGCGCTGACCACCGCAAAGGAGAACGGCCTGGCGCAGCCTGGTGACCTCGTGGTCATCACCGCCGGCGACCCGCACACCTCTCCTTCCCAGGGCGACTACATCACCTCGACCAACATGGCCATGATTGCCCAGGTGCAGTAGGTTCCAAACAGGATTTCGCACCACAGCATTCCCGAACGCAAAGGGGAGTGGCAGAGTATCTGCCACTCCCCTTTTTCGTCACGCAACGCGTCCAGGACGACGGCTGCGCTTCTTGACCGCGGCTAGCGCTCGCACAGCCAGTAGTGGCAGCTGTAGGGACCCACCTCGGAGCCACCGCCGAAGTCGTGGTCCTCCCCCGTGATGAGGTCGACCGCACGGCCGCAGCCGGCGTCGAAGTGCAGCGTGCAGGGCTCGGCGGAGGCGTTCACGGCCACAATGACGCGCTTGCCGCCGGCGGCGCGCTGGAACACCAGCTGTTGGGGCTGGCACTGCAGCTGGTGGTAGTCGCCGTTGCACAGCGCCTCGGCGCCCTCGCTGGAGGTGCGGGCCTGGGCCAGGCTCTGAATCCAGTCGGTCAGGTCGTTCCACTGCGGCTGGTCAATGGCGGGTCGCAGCTCGTGGTCACCGGGCAGCTGCTGGCCCTCGATGCCCCACTCGCTGCCGTAGTACACGCTGGGCACGCCCGGGATGCCGAACAGCAGGCCGTACAGGGGCTTCAGCTGGTCCTTGTTCTCCAGCTTCGTCGCGATGCGCGGCACGTCGTGGTTGTCGACGAAGTCCAGCAGGTGCTTTCCGGTGTAGAGGTCCCAGGGCTTGTCGCCGCTCTGGCGTTCAAAGGCGTAGGCCACCTCGTGCATGTTTGCCGAGTTGAACGAGCTCCACAGGCCCTTGTACACCTCGTAGTTCGTGACCGAGTCACATGCGTGGTCGTTCATCCAGCGGTTGTAGTCGCCGAACATCGTCTCTCCCAGAAGCAGGAACTTGCTGCCGCGCTTCTGCGTGAGCCCGTTCGCGATGTCGCGCAGGTAGCCAAGGAAGCCCAGGTCCAGGCAGTAGGCCACGTCCAGGCGCAGGCCGTCTATGTCGTAGTCGGCCTCCCAGCTGCGGATGACGTCGGCCAGATAGGCGTTCAAGTCGAAGTTCGCGTGGTTCAGTTTTACGAGGTAGGGCACGCCCTCCCAGCACTCGTACGACAGGCCGTCGTTCCACTGGTTGTTGCCGCCCCAGTCGATGTTGAACCAGCCGGCGTACTTGCTGGCCTGGCGGTTCTGCAGCACGTCCTGGAAGGCCCAGAACCCGCGTCCCACGTGGTTGAACACGCCGTCCAAAAGCACGCGGATGCCCGCGTCGTGAAAGGCCTTGACCACCGTGGCCAGGTCCTCGTTCGTGCCCAGACGCTGGTCCACCTTCGTGTAGTCGATGGTGTCGTAGCCGTGCGCCTCGCTCTGGAAGACCGGGTTCAGAAGCACGCAGGAGGCACCCAGCTTCTGCATGTGCTCCACCCAGCCGTTGTTCACTAGCTGCAGGATGCGGTGCTGGTCGTCGTTCGTCTGACCCTCGGTGGTGCCGTCGTTCTTCCACGGTGCTCCCGTGAGGCCCAGAGGGTAGATCTGATACACCACGCTGCCGTCATACCAGTTCATGCTGTTTCTCCAATCCTGTTGGACGAGCTGCTGCTTGCGCACGCGCTTGGGCACGCCATGGCTCAGGCCGATGCGCCCCAGCTCGCTGTTCGAGGGGTCCACCGCGGAGCTCACCTTGTCCCTGAGGCCGAACTCCCCGCACATGTCCAGCACGGTGCCCATGGACACGCTGGCATCGCCGCGCTCCACGCGCGACACGGTGTCGCGCGACACGCCCACGGTCCTAGCCAGGTCGTCTGCCGTAACGCCCGAGATGGCCCGCCAGGTCTTCAGGCTTTGTCCTATGCTCTGCATTGCGTCTTCGGAAGCGGATGAAGTCATACCAAACTCCTTATGTCTGCTTTATCCGACACAACATCTTATAGCATAGTTTTTCTCAGACATTCGCTAGAATTTTGTGCATAGCAAAAGGGGGCGCCCCGAAGGACGCCCCCCCTGCGGGCGATGCCCGCCGCACGGTGCTTAGACAGCTGAGCTACATGGCCATCGTGGGAGCCACGAACACGCGCGCCTGGTACTTCTGGTCCAGGTCGAACAGGCCCTGCGGGGTCGAGCCGAACAGCTTGTAGTCGTTAATCATGTCCTTGGCGTTCGTCTCCTCCTCGCCCTGCTCCTTCACGAACCAGTCCAGCAGCTGCATGGTGCGGAAGTCGTGCACCTCGTAGGCGGCCTGGTAGCAGTCGTTAATCAGGCTGGTGACGTACTGCTCGTGCTTGTAGCCCTCCTCCAGCGGCTCTAGGTCGTTGGCAAAGGTCTTGTCGGGCTTGTCGATGGCCTCCATGGTGGGCTTGAAGTCGTTGTCCAGCAGATAACGGCGCAGGATCTTCGCGTGGGCAACCTCCTCCTGCACCTGGATCATGTACCAGTTGGCGTAGCCCTTCAGGCCACGGTCGTCGTAGTAGTCGGCGAAGGTCAGGTACAGGTACGCCGAGTACAGCTCCTTGTTGATCTGGTTGTTCAGGGCAGAGGTAACGTTTGCATCCAAAGCCATAGCAGGTCCTTCCTCCGGTTTGTTCGGGTCCCATCGGGCCCGGGGCATCAATCCTTGCCCCATGGTAAACCTGTTCCCCATCCAAGGCCATGCATTCCCACGATGTCGGGTTTGCGTCGAACGTCCACGCATCCATGTGCCCAAACGGGCGTCTCATCGGTGACGCCAGCGCCCCATCGCCCGTCGCCGCATCTGCCACTCCCCGCCCGCGGCTTCGGGCAAGAAGGGCTATGCCCTCCTGGTCTCGTTCGAGATGACGCAGCGGTTGGCCGGCAGCCAGACGCTGCCCCACTCGAAGGGCGTGCCGTCCTCCAGCCTGACCAGCTGGTCCAGGTTCAGCACGGGGGCATGGCAGTCGCACTCCAGCCAGCGCCCACGCTCGCGCCCGGCGGTACGGGCCGTGTACACCATCTCGGAGCGGCCGATGCCCTGCCCGCTGGTGCGCTCCACCGCCGCAAAGAGGCCCTCGTGCTCGAAGTCCGCGTCCTCCAGTCCCGGGCAGGCGCCCAGGTTCAGGTGGCTCTCGATCAGCATGACGGGGCGGTGCAGCACGTAGCGCACGCGCGACAGGTACAGGTAGCGCTCCCCCACCTCGATGCCCAGGTTCTCGGCGCAGACCTCGTTGGCAGGCTCCACACGCTCGTGCACGACACGCGTCTGGTAGCGTATGCCCTGCGCGTTCATGGACTCGGCAAACGAGAGGAGCCTGTTGCTGGAGGGGCGCGCCATCAGGGGCTGCGTCACGAAGGTGCCGCGTCCGCGCTGCTGCACCAGCAGGCCCTCGTCCACCAGGGCGCGGATGCCCTTCTGCACGGTGCCGCGCGACAGCCCCAGCATGTCCATGAGCTCGTGCTCGGAGGGAATGGGCTCGTTGACGCCCCACTCCTTCGAATAGATCTTCTCGCGCACGAAGTCGGCCACCTGCTCGTACAGCAGCGACCCCTCCCGCTTTTGCATCTTTACGTGCTCGCTCAACGGGAGGCCTCCGACACCACGAGGTCGGCACTGCAGGACGGGTCCTCCAGTGGGTCGCCGCCCTGCGCGCGCAGCCTGAGCCAGCGATACAGCACGTCGTTCACCTGCTCGAACGTCTGGCGGAAGAACTCCGCGCTCAGAAGGCTGTAGTCGGGCGTACCATCCACGTGATGCAGCGCGTTGTCGCGCACGATGCGGTCGGCCACGTCGACCGCGGCACGCACGTCCATCGCCTCGACGGAATACTGGGGGAACGCCTGGCACTGGCGCAACAGCTCGTCGGTCACGCGCGGCATCAGGCTGATGTCCAGCGTCCTGCCAAACAGGTCGAAGTCGCCCTGCTTTCGGATGCGCGTACGCTCGCCGGGCGCCACACCGATGGAGTCGATGTAGTGACGCGTGTTCAGGTTGTAGCAGTGGTCGCACACCAGGTGCGCCCATGCGCCAAGCGTCACGTCGGTCACCTGGTCGGGCGACCAGGCAGACGCCGCACCGTCGCGGAACGCGTCGCCCCGAATGTACAGGCGCCAGAACTCATCGGCGCGCGGAGCCGGGATGAAGGCCGCGTCGGCAAAGTGCGTCTGGCGGTAGTCGATGACCTTCGAGGGGTTCTTTACCATGTAGCCCACGTACACGTCGGGAACGTAGTTGCCAAAGAGAAACTCGTTCACCCCAACGATGCCCAGCTCATGGGCATCGTGCGACCCCAGCAGGGTCTGAACGTGGGCGGTATGAATGTTCCAGCTAGGCATATGGCTATCGTAGCCGACACGCCCCGCCCCTGCGTCGAGTCTGCACCACGACACAAACACTCTGTAACATTCGTCGCACGGACACCCGTTTCGACTCGCCAGCTATGGGCGCCGGCGCCCAAACGAGCACCCCGATGGGCGCGCACGGTGCCCCAGAATCGCATTTTGGTGCTGCTCCGGACACCGAGACGCGCATCTTGCGGTGCTTGCCCATGAGGTTGCCCTTGTTGTCGAACCACCACCGGGTGAGGTAGAGCGAGCCCTCGTCCTTCTCGGAGCTGCCTATGCAGACGTAGATGTCGTTGTCGCGCACGGCCTGGACGGCGGCGACCCTGTACTTGGGATAGACGGACATACGTGTTCCTCCTTCTGACGTGGGGCGCTGCCCTTCGGGCCGGGTTCAGACGATGTTCGTCGACCCGGCACGTCAAGCTGGACCCCCTTTGACCAGGGCTTTCGCTCTGTCTTTCTGGCCAGGGCTTTCGCTCTGATCCTGGCCAGGGCTATCACCTTGGTCTCTAGGTCTGGTCCTTCGTTTGGCCCTCGCCGCAACTCCTTCAGCGGCGACGAGGCGCTGGACCTGGCATTTACTGATTACAGAAGAACGAAATCACGCATCCGGATTACGCAGGCATTGGCGAATGGCCTCGTTGTTGGTGCTTCGCTCGTGCCTGACTGCAACGTATCACTCGTGAATGATGCAGGCGGCACAATTGACGGAATATACGCTGCGTATTGCTCACGAAATGTACCGGATATATCTTTTGCAGCTATCGGAAGAATCACGCCAACCTTCTGGTAGGCCACGCCGTCCCAAGCCATGTTTCCCCATACCCTTCCGACACCGGTAAAGCACTCCCAGGCAATTCCAGCCTCAACCCCGGATTCCAGCCGCTCCGATTCAGAGTCCCAAATGTTTCAATGTGGATTTAGCCTCCGTCAATCAACAAGCATCTCCAGGTCGGGCAGCCGGCAACCCGGGCTGACTCCAGGTCGTAGTGTTTGGCCTGCGCCAACCCCAAGCCAGGACGCCGACGCCTCTGATCTTTGGCATGGAGGTTTCCAGAATACAGACCATGCCAATACCGAGCGTCAGGCAATCTCTGGGGGGATAAGTGCACCCGGAGGCAGGCACCCCAATCAACGTGTTAGCCTCAACCTACTTACGGAAACGCGTCGATTGGGGCACCTGACGCATGTCAAGAGAAGAGGTTGACCCCCCCCCGATCGGCCGGTTTTCGTAAGGGACTCGACAAAAGCGAACCGATTGGGGCGTTTGGACCGGGCTATCTGACGGATTGAGGCGCCCCAATCGAGCAGATAGACCGACCTTGGAGCTCAGGATTCCGGATTGGGACGTCCACCAAGCGCTCCGATTGGCGATGGGGTGCTAGCCGTAGCAGACCCATCGGAATTTCCAGGTCGGGGCGTTCGACCTACTCAAACTCCCGGTCTGGGCGGATTCTGCACGTTAACGTCGCCAGGTCTGGGCGCAGAGGCCGTCATTCCAGACGCGCTAGGCACGGGTGCTGAGAGCACGGAAGCAAAGTCTCGGCCAGAGCGATTCCAACCGGAACCAGCCAAATCGCATGAGCGTAGGTCGATTCTGAACCGCACGTCACTCTCGAATCACGCAAGAAGCGCGCCGGTCCATAGTGCGCGCCAGTCCGCACCTCATGGCAAGAAGCCCATGCCAGCTTGCAATCAAGACGGACCGCACCCACCCTCATAGGCCAACAAAAGACCGTGCCGACCCGAAAGTCGGCACGGTCCGATAGTCAGCGCGGTCAGAAAGTCGTTGCGGTTCGCTGCCGCGACCCGAAAGTCGGCACGGTCCAAAACCACGGCCCGAAAGCCAGCGCAGCCCGCAGTCGCAGCTACGAGCGCACCTCGGCGCCAGTGCTGCGCAGCACCTTCTTCACCAGGCGAGAGTGCGCCTTCTCGACCTCCTCGGAGGTCAGGGTGTGGTCGGCGGCGCGATACGTCAGCGAGAAGGCCATGCTCTTCTTGCCCTTGCCCACGCGGACGGGGTCACGGTACACGTCAAACAGGCGCACGTCGCTCAGCAGCTTGCCACCGGCAGAGGTGATGCGCTGCACCAGCTGCTCGTATGTGACGCTCTCGTCCACGACCAGCGCCAGGTCCACGTCCACGCCCGGCAGCGTGGGCACCTCCTGGTACGGCAGCTCGCGGCTGGCCAGGCGCAGCAAGCCGGCGACGGACAGCTCGAAGGCCACCACAGGCTCTTCGATGCCAAAGTTCGCCAGCGAGTTGGGGTGGACGTTGCCCACCCAGCCCAGGATCTCGCCGTGGGACAGAACCTCTGCGGCACTGCCCGGCTGCAGCCAGGGGTATGCCTGGGCGTCGCACGCCTTGAAGCGCACCTTCGTGATGCGCAGCTGGTCCAAGAGCTCCTCCACGACACCCTTCGCGTCAAAAAAGTCCAGCTCGCGGTACTTGGCGCTCCACTGGTCCTCGTTCCAGCGGCCCGCCATGACGCCCGCCACCATGGTGGGCTCGTCGGGCTGGCTCTTTGTGGGGTGGCCGTAGAACACGCGACCAATCTCGTACAGCGCCACGTCGGGAACGCCGTGGTCCAAGTTGTAGGCAACGGAGCGCAGCAGGCCCGGCAGCATGTCGCGGCGCATCTGGCTCTGGTCGGCCACCAGCGGGTTGATGATCTGCACGGGGATGCCCTTGCCCTCGTCGGGCATGTTCAGGCGCTTCAGGTCGCGCGCGTCGGCAAAGCAGTACGTGCTGGTCTCGCTGAGATGGCAGGAGCGCAGCACGCGGCCGATCTTGCGCAGGCGCTGCTGCTCCACGGTCAGGCCGCCGGCGTGGTTGCGCGCCGCGGGCAGCGTGGGTGTGATGTCGCCCTCGCCCCACAGGCGGCACACCTCCTCCACCAGGTCGATCTCGCGGGTGAGGTCAGGGCGGTTCGTGGGGGCCACGACCTCGACGGGCTCGTGCTCGCCGGCGGGGTCGGCCACCTGGCAGCCCAGACGGCGCAGGCGCTCCGCCATGAAGCTCGTGGGGATGTCCGCTCCGCACAGCGCGCGCACGCGGTCGGGGCGCATCTGGATGTGCACGGGCTCGGCGGGCACGGGGTACTGGTCCACCATGCCGGGAGCCACCTCGGCGCCGCAGCACTGCTGGAACAGGGCGGCCGCGATGTCGGACACCTGAGCACAGCCGGCCGGGTCCACCTGGCGCTCGTAGCGGATGGAGGCCTCGCTCATGAGGTCGAGGTTACGGCTGGTGCGGCTGATGTGGCCGCTGTCGAAGGCTGCGGCCTCCAGCAGCACGTCGATCGTGTTGTCGTCGATCTCGGAGTTCAGGCCGCCCATGACGCCGGCCAGGCACACGGGCTCGTTGCCGTCGTCGGTGATGACCACCATGTCGCTCGTGAGCTCGCGCTCCTTGCCATCCGGCGTGGTGATCTTCTCGCCATCCTTTGCGGCGCGCACCACGATGTGGCGCTTGCCGTCGCGCTCGGACAGCTTGTTCAGGTCGAAGGCGTGCAGCGGCTGGCCGGTCAGGTACATGACATAGTTCGTGACGTCGACCACGTTATTGATGGGTCGGCTGCCTGCGGCCATGACGCGACGCGCCAGCCACTCGGGACTGGGGCCGATCTTCACGTTGCGCACCACGCGGGCCGTGTAGCGGCTGCACAGGGCGGGGTCAGCTATGGTCACGTCCACGGAGTCGGCCGAGGGAACTCCCTGCTCACCATGAATCTGGGGCAGCTCGACGTGGGTGTCCTCGTCCAGGTCGGCCGCGGTCTCGACGGCCATGCCCACCATGCTGAGGCAGTCGGGGCGGTTCGGCGTAATCTCGCAGTCGATCACCGTGTCGCTGATTCCGTAGTAGTCGCTGAAGTCCACGCCCACAGGCGCGTCGGGCGGCAGGATCATGATGCCGCTGTGGTCGTTGCCCAGGCCCAGCTCGCGCTCAGAGCAGTTCATGCCGTAAGACTCGACGCCGCGCAGCTTGGATTTCTTTATCTTCACGTCGCCGGGGAGCACGGCGCCGATCATGGCCACCACGATGTGGTCGCCCTCGTTGAAGTTCTGGGCACCGCACACGATCTGCAGCGGCTCAGGTTCGCCCTTCTCGTTGACGTTCTTCTGGCCCACGGAGACCTGGCACAGCCACATGTGGTCCGAGTCGGGGTGGGGCTTCTTTGACAGCACCTGGCCGGTCACCACGTGATCCAGGTTCGCTCCGACCTTCTCGACGGCCTCGACCTCGGTGCCCGTGCGCACGTACTCCTGCACGAGCTTCTGGGGGTCGTCGGGAACGTCGACCATGGACTTCAGCCATTCGTATGAAACGCGCATCTTGTTGCCTTTCTGACTACGCGGGGAGTGTCTGCGGGCCCGCCTGCGCGGCGGCCCCTGATAGCGCATGCGACGAACGCCGCCTGCCGGCCTAGAACTGGTGCAGGAACCTCATGTCGCCGGTCATCAGCATGCGCAGGTCGGGCAGGTCGTAGCGCAGCGCCGCCACGCGCTCCACGCCGATGCCAAACGCGAATCCCGAGTACTCCTCGGGGTCGATGCCGCAGTTGCGAAGCACGTTGGGGTCCACCATGCCGCAGCCCAGAATCTCCAGCCAGCCGGTCCCCTTGCAGAAGCGGCAGCCCTTGCCGCCGCACACGCCGCACGACACATCCACCTCGCACGACGGCTCGGTGAAGGGGAAGAAGTGCGGACGGTAGCGCGTGGCGCGGTCCTTGCCGAAGATCTCGCGCGTGAAGTAGTCCAGGGTGCCCTTGAGGTCGCCGAACGTGATGCCCTTGTCGACCACCAGGCCCTCGACCTGCGTGAACTGGGGCAGGTGGTTGGCGTCGGCCGTGTCGGGACGAAACACCGTGCCCGGGCAGATCATATAGATGGGCGGCTTCTGGCGCTCCATGACGTGCACCTGCACGCCGGAGGTCTGCGTGCGCAGCAAGACGTCGGACTCGCCCAGCACGTGGTGCTCCTTGCCCTCGGGGGCGTTGTCCACCACGTAGAACGTGTCCTTGGACGAGCGGCTGGGATGGTCCTCAGGGGCGTTCAGAGCCGTGAAGTTGTACCAGGTGGTCTCGACGTAGGGACCGTCCTCCACCGTGTAGCCCAGCCCGCAGAAGATGTCCTCCATCTCCTCGCGGATCTGGTTGATGAGGTGCTGCGTGCCCGGGGACAGGCGACGGCCCGGCAGCGTCACGTCGACGGCCTCGGCGCTCATGCGCCTGTTCATGGCCTCGCGCTTCAGCTCCTCGGCGCGCTTCGTGATGGCCATGTCCACGTTCGCACGGACGGTGTTTGCCAGCTTGCCCATGGCAGGGCGCTCCTCGGGAGGCACCTTCCCCATCATGTGCATCAGCGCGGTCAGACTGCCCTTGCGCCCCAGGACCGACACGCGCAGCGCGTCGAGCGCCTTCGGGTCGGCCACCTTTGCCAACCCCTCCTGTACCTGCGCCTCAATCTGCTTGAGGTCGTCGGACATTGCCATGGTAAAACCCCTTTCGAGCCAAGAAAAAATCCGCCCCTGGAAAGCCCAAGGACGGATGAATCCGCGGTACCACCTTGATTGACGCAAGCTATGTTTTGCGAGCGTCCACTCGTTTGTCCCGTGTCGTGGGACGGACGGCTCCCCTACCGGCCGCACGGATGCGGCTTTGAGTTCGCGGCTGGTAAAGTGAACGCACATCATCCACCTGGCGAGAGCCTCTCAGCCGGTGAGCTCCCTCTCTGTGCCGTGGCGACGCGACGATGTGCCCTCTTCGTCATTGCCTGCGTTGCATGGTAGCACAAACGGCTACGCCAGTGCCAAATGCTCCAAGCCGGTTGCCACGCCGTCCTCCAGCACGCCGTCGGTCACGTAGTCGGCCTGCTGCTTCACGGCGGGACTGGCGTTGCCCATGGCAACGCTGACGTCCACCTCGCCAAACAGGGTGAGGTCGTTCTCGGAGTCGCCAAAGCCGTACGTCGTACCCGCATCGTCGCCCAGGCGGGCGAGGACGCACTCGATGCCGGCCTTCTTCGTGTTGCATGCCAGGCCGATCTCGGAGTTGTCGCACTCCAGGCGACTGGCCACCAGCACCTTGCCCAGCTGGGGGTCGGCCATCAGCATGTCGGCCGCCGTGGTGCGGATGACCAGCTTGTACGCCTTGTGGTCGGCCAGCGCCTCCAGGGCCTCGTCGATGGTCTGAGGCGTGTCCGCGAGGTTGCCCATGGTGCCGCCGCGCACGTTCACCTTGTCGGCGGCAGACTCGATCATGATGCCGTAGCCACCCTCCCGCAGCAGCTGGTCCATGCGTCGCAGCGTGTCCTCAGGCAGGGGGCAGTCGCGCAGCACCTCGTCGCCCATGCGCACGTAGGCGCCTGCCAGCGCCACCATGCCGCTGAAGGGCAGGGCCGCCAGGTCGGGGTGGATATCGTGGGGCGACCTTCCGGAGCACAGGAAGGCGCGGTTGCCCCTGCTGACCAGCCTTCGGATGGCATCGGCCACGCGGGGGCTGGGCGCGGGCGAGAAGCCCCTCTCCCACTCGGGGATTGCATCCTGCTTTGTGGGGTCGTTCCAGCCCAGCGTTCCGTCTATGTCAAAGAACACCGTGGCCTTGTGGGTGCATGCTGACATTTCATCCTCTTTCGTAGCGCACGGCCGGAACCCGCCGGCCGAGAAGATCTTCACAGAGCCCCGCCTGGCATACCAAGCGGGGCGCAAACGACGGCCGGTGCCCCCGAGCCCCCCTCGTATGGGGCGCCGGCCGCGCGTTGTCAAAGCTGATGCGAGCCCAGCGTCAGTCGGTCTACTGGTTGCCCAGCAGCTGGTCGAAGCGCTCGCGCACCTGGGTCACGGTCAGGCCGATGATGACCTGCATGGCCTTGCCGTTCTTCGAGATGCCCATGGTGCCGATGGCCTTGAAGTCCTTGTCGTCGGCCACCTTGCTGGGATCCTTCACGTTCACTCGCAGGCGGGTGACGCAGTTGGTGACGTCGGTGATGTTGTCCTTGCCACCCAGCATGTCCAGGATGTTCGCGGCCAGGACCATCTTCGGGTCGCTCTCGTCAATCTGGGGAGCGTCGTCGGGGTCGGCCGAGCCAACGGACTGCGCCATGCCGTGGGCAGCGCGGAACTCCTTCTTCGACCCGAACTTGATCTCCTCGGTATCCTCCTCGCGACCGGGGGTCTTGAAGTCGAACTTCAGGATCAGGAAGCGGAAGACAAAGAAGTAGATGGCGGTGAAGGCCAGGCCGATGGGGATGATGCGCAGGTACTCCATGCCGTGCGTGGCAGCCAGCGGGATGAAGTTCAGCGAGGACATCTCGATGAGGCCGCCGGAGAACACGCCCACGACGCCTGCCAGGTTCATGCAGGTGGACAGCAGCGAGGCCAGTGCGGCGTGCACGATGAACAGAGGAGGAGCGATGAAGAGGAACGTGAACTCGATGGGCTCGGTGACGCCGCACAGGATCGAGGTGATGGTGATGGGGAGCAGCAGCGCCAGGAGCTTCTTGCGGCGCTCGGGCTTTGCGGTCACGTAGAACGCGGCGGCGATGCCGGGGATGCCGAACAGCTTGGACCAGCCGGTGGCGGTGATGGCAGCCCAGGGCGCCATCTGCTTCAGAGGCTCGGTCGAGGCGGCCAGCTGGGGCAGCGCCTTTGCCCATGCGGCGTAGATGCCGCCGTTCACGGCCACGTTGTCATAGTAGAAGGGCGCGTACAGCAGGTGGTGCAGGCCAAACGGGATCAGCGCGCGCTCCAGGAACACGAAGATCGTGACGCCCAGCGTGCCCGCGCTCATGATGAGGCCCTGGAAGGCGTGCATGCCAATCTGGACCTTGGGCCACACCAGCACCGACACCACAGCGCAGGGGATCATGACAAAGAACGCGACCATGTAGACGAAGGTCGAGCCGGAGAACACGCCCAGCCACTCGGGCAGCTCGGTGTCAAAGAACTTGTTGTGCAGGGCAATGACCACGCCCGAGATCAAAAGCGCACCCACCATGCCCATGTCCAGCGTCTTGATGCCGCCGATCATGGCCAGGCCCGAGGCGTTGTCGACCTCTGCAGTGAAGTCGACGCCCAGCTGCGGGCCCCAGGCCGTCAGGATGGCGTTCACGAAGTAGTTGAAGGTGAGGTAGGACACCAGCACCTCCATGCAGCAGCGGCCGCTCTGCTTGCGCGCCAGGCCAATGGGCAGTGCCACGGCAAACAGCAGCGGCAGCTGGTTGAACACGGTCCAGCCACCCGAAAGGATGACGTTCCACACGTTGTACCAAACGGTACCCTCGGCGGCGATGGGCCCCATGATCACCTCGGTGGTGAACAGGGTTCCAATGCCCACGACCACGCCCGCGAACGCAAACAGCAGAACGGGCGTGAACATGGCACCACCAAACTTCTGGATCTTTTGCATCATGGCGGATTTTCCTTCCCCTAGCGTACCTATGCCGATGCAGTGCCTGTGGTCATCCTCTGACCAACTTGTGTAAACAAGTATAACACACCGTACTCAATCTTGTTTGAACAAGTCCAACTTTTTTTCTTCGAGTTGCCGCCCGCTGGATTTTCCAACTTGTGGGTACAAGCTGTGACAACACGGAATATTCTATAAATACGTCCAAGCTGAAGCTCCACATGTTCAGTCAACCGGACACTTAGATAGAATATGTGTTTGTATGAACACCCTGCTGGACGTCCATCCAACGGCGACTGTACGACGATAAGAGGCACCATATGCCAAAGGCGATGTTCGAGGGCATTTACCTCGACCTGAAGGAGAAGATAAAGAACGGCACCTACAAGTACCAGACGTACCTGCCGTCCGAGAACGGGCTTGTAGGCATCTACTCCTGCTCCAGAAACACCGTCCGTCGCGCCCTGCATATGCTGGCCGACGAGGGCTATGTGCAGCCGCTGCATGGCAAGGGCGTGCGCGTCATCTGGCGCGAGACCGCCCGCGACATCATAGGTTCCCTGGACGGCCTGCAGTCGTTCAGCGAGTACGCCGCCCGCAACCACATGACCCCCAGCACCACGGTGCGCGAGTTCGAGCACCTGACGTGCGGCAAGGGCATGGCCGAGTACACCGGCTTCGCCGAGGGCGAGGAGCTCATCCGCATCGTGCGCATACGTCGCCTGGACGACTTCCCCTGCCAGATTGACCGCGACTACCTGCTGGCCAAGGCCGTGCCCGGCCTGACCCCCACCATCGCCGAGGACTCCATCTACCGCTATCTGGAGCAAAAGCTGGGCATGCGCATCCTCACCAGCAAGCGCCAGATGACGGTGGAGCTGGCCAACGACGACGACAACGCCTACCTGCGCTTGGGCCCGTACAACTGCGTGGCTGTGGTCGAGAGCCAGTCGTTCAACTCCGATGGCGTCATGTTCGAGTTCACGCAGGTGCGTAGCCACCCCGACACCTTCCGCTACTGCACGGTGTCCAGGCGCTAGCCGCCCCTCTTGCGCGCTTCCCTCAAGCTCGCCTCCTTCGGGTCCACCATACAATTCAAGAAGAACGTGCGCATAGAAAACCCGCCCTCGCGCATCTGCGCGGGGGCGGGCTCTTTTGGCTGCAAGAATCTGCGTCAGGAAGCGCTTGCCTACTTCGTAGCGGTCAGGTGCCAGATGTCCTCGTTGTACTGGCGGATGGTGCGGTCGGAGCTGAACTGGCCGGCCTGCGCCACGTTCACCAGTGCCTTGCGGACCCAGGACGCGCGGTCCTCGTAGTCGGCGTAGACGCGCTCCTTCACCTGGATGTACTCCTCCACGTCCAGAAGCGCCATGAACCAGTCCTTCCAGGCCATGTCGTCATGCAGGCGGCGCAGGCGATCGGGGCAGCCGGTGGCCATGAACTGCGGGTTCGTGATGAAGTCCACCAGCAGCTTGATGCCCGGGCGCAGGTAGTAGCTATGGGCGTCATAGGCGCTCTGCGCGTACAGGCGCTCGACCTCCTTGCTGGAGGTGCCGAAGGTGTAGATGTTGTCCTTGCCCACGAGGTCTGCGATCTCGACGTTGGCGCCGTCCAGGGTGCACAGCGTCACGGCGCCGTTCAGCATGAACTTCATATTTGAGGTGCCCGAGGCCTCCTTCGAGGCCAGCGAGATCTGCTCGGAGATGTCAGCTGCGGGAATCAGGTGCTCGGCGGCGGTCACGTTGTAGTTCTCCACCATGATGACCTGCAGGTACGGGGCCACGGCGGGGTCGTTGGCAATCCAGGCGCCCAGCGTGATGATCAGGTGGATGATGTCCTGGGCGATGGTGTAGGCAGGGGCCGCCTTGCCGCCAAACACGATGGTGATGGGGCGTGCGGGCTTGTTGCCGTTCTTGATGTCCAGGTACTTCCAGATGATGTAGAGGGCCAGCATCTGCTGACGCTTGTACTCGTGGATGCGTTTCACCTGCACGTCGATGATGGCATTCTCGGGGACGACAACGCCCTGGTTGCGATACAGGAAGTCGCGCATGCGCTTCTTTGCCGCGCCCTTGGCCTCCACCAGGCCGTCCAGGACCGCCTGGTCGTCGGTGTACTTCATGAGCGGCGTCAGGTCGCCGGTCTTGTGCCAGTCGGTGCCGATGGTGTTGTCCAGCAGCGTGGTCAGCTCGGGGTTGCAGCCCATGATCCAGCGACGGAACGTGATGCCGTTGGTCTTGTTCGAGAACTTCTGCGGGTACAGGTCGTAGAACGGCTTGAGCTCGGTCTCCTCCAGAATCTTCGTGTGCAGGGCGGCGACGCCGTTCACGCTGAAGCCGTAGTGGATGGCCAGGTGAGCCATGTGCACGACGCCGTCCTTGATGATGGCCACGCGCGGATCGTCGTTCTCCTGCTTCTGCAGGGCGTCCAGCTTCTGGATGATCTGGGCGATCTTCGGGGCAACCTTCTGCAGGAACTCCAGGGGCCACTTCTCGAGTGCCTCGGCCAGGATGGTGTGGTTGGTGTAGGCCACCATCTTCCTCACGATGCTGACGGCCTCGCTGAACTCGAAGCCGTGCTGTTCGGTCAGCAGGCGAATCAGCTCGGGAATCACCATGGTGGGGTGCGTGTCATTGATTTGCACCACGGCGTAGTCGGCCAGGTCGTGCAGGTTGCTGCCGCGCTCCACGGCCTCCTTCAGGATGAGCTGAGCGGCGTTGCTGACCATGAAGTACTGCTGGTACACGCGCAGCAGGCGGCCGTTCTCGTCGGAGTCGTCGGGGTACAGGAACAGCGTCAGGTTCTTGGCGACCTTCGTCTTGTCGAAGTCGATGGAGTCTGCGGGCACCAGCGTGTCATCCACGCTCTCCAGGTCAAACAGACGCAGGCGGTTCTTGGTCTGGCGGCCGTAGCCCAGGACGTCGATGGAGTACAGGTGGGACTTCACGCTGAAGTCGCCGAACTCCACGGTGAAGCTCTGGCCCTCGTCCACCAGAACGTCCTGCTCGCGCAGCCACTCGTCAGGCAGAGCCGTCTGCTGCTTGTACACGAACTTCTGGTGGAACAGACCGTAGTGGTAGTTCAGGCCCACGCCGTCACCGGGAAGGCCCAGCGTGGCGATGGAGTCCAGGAAACACGCGGCCAGGCGACCCAGGCCACCGTTGCCCAGGGAGGGCTCGACCTCGAACTCCTCGACCTTGTTCAGGTCGTGGCCGGCGTCGGCCAGCTGCTTCTTTACCTCGTCGTAGACACCCAGGTTGATGAGGTTGTTGCTCAGCAGCTTGCCGATGAGGAACTCAGCCGAGATGTAGTACAGGCGCTTCTTGCCGTCGTTTGCGGGCAGCTCGGCAGCCTTCTCCTTTACCAGGTCCTGCAGCATCTTGCAGACCTGCTGGTCGGACAGCTCGGAGAGCTTCGAGCCGTACACGTCCTGTGCGCGTTCGTCCAGATTGATCATCTTTGTCTCCTTGTACTTCTGCTGGGGTCGGAATGGTGCAGTTTTTTGCAAAGCAGTCCCTCGGCCATGGCCCGAGGCCCTCTGCCTCCGGTCATCGTCCTATGAGTGCTCCCCGCGCCGGAGGCGTTGGCGCCTACCGGCGCGGGGTTCGTTTGCCAAGAAGTTCGTCCGTTATTGCGGCAGCTCTGGACCTGCCACGCCGGGCATCCTGAAGTAGGTCTTCGTCAGGTCCAGGAGGTTCTCCTCCAAGGCGCGAGTGATGACGCCGTCGCGCATGCGCCACTGCCAGTTGCCACCCAGGACAGCCGGGGTGTTCATGCGCGCCTCGTCGCCCAGGTCCAGAAGGTCCTGCATGGTGTAGATGCAGGTGTCGCTGACGCTGGCCGCGATGCCGCGGTTAAACGCAGCCGAGACAGGCTCGCCCGGCTGGCGACGCAGGTAGCGGTCCACCTGCTCGCGCTGACGCGGGGTCGCCGTGTTCTCGTACCAGCCGCGGGCGGTCTGGTTGTCGTGCGTGCCCACGTAGGCCACCGTGTTGGGCAGGTAGCGGTGAGGCAGGTAGTAGGAGTCGTTGTAGCCGTCAAAGGCGAACTGCAGGATCTTCATACCGGGGAAGCCCGTCTCCTCGCGCATCTGGATGACCTCGGGCGTCAGGAATCCCAGGTCCTCGGCGATGATGGGCAGCTTGCCCAGGCGATGCTTGAGCTCCTTGAACAGCGCGATGCCGGGGCCCTTGGACCACTTGCCATACGCCGCCGACGGAGAGCCGAACGGAACGTCCCAGTATGATTCGAAGCCTCGGAAGTGGTCGATGCGCACCACGTCGTACAGGTTCATGTTCATGCGCATGCGCGAGACCCACCAGGCGTAACGGTTCTGCGCCATGGCCTCCCAGTTATATATAGGGTTGCCCCAGTACTGGCCGGTCGAAGAGAACTGGTCGGGAGGGGTGCCCGCCACGCTGGTGGGATTGCCCTCGTCGTCCACCAGGAACAGCTCGGGCGAAGCCCACATCTCGACGGAGTCGCGCGCCACATAAATGGGGATGTCACCGATGATGAGCACGCCCTTGCGGTTGGCGTACTCCTTCAGCCTCTGCCACTGGCGATAGAAGAAGTACTGCGTCATCTGGTGGTACAGGTAGTGCTCCTGGCGATGGGCGCACAGCTTACGCGACGCCTCGCCTCGACGACGGTACTCCTTCGGCCATTCGTAGTAGGGCTTGAGGTCGAACTCCTCCTTCACAGTCATGAACTCGCAGTACGGCTCGAGCCAGCCCGCGTTCTCGGACACGAATTCGCCCAGGTCACGCGGGGGATTTGCGACAAAGCGGCTGACGGCGCGCTCCAGGACCCTGCGGCGCGTGATGAACAGCGTGGCGTAGTCCACCTTCGTGGGGTCATCGCCAAACGGAATGCCCTCGAAGTCGTCGTCGGTCAGGTAGCCCATCTTCTTCACGTCGTCCAGGTCGATGAAGTAGGGGTTTCCGGCATAGGCCGAGAACGACTGGTACGGAGAGTCTCCGTAGCTGGTGGTGGTCAGGGGCAGAATCTGCCAGTAGCGCTGCGCGCAGCGCGCCAGGAAGTCAACGAAGTCGTAGGCCTTGCGCCCGAACGAACCGATGCCGTAGTTTCCGGGCAGGGCCGAAATGGGCATCAGCACTCCACTTGCACGCACAACGATCACTCCTTCTGTGTTGCGAACGATACGTTCCTCACGGCCATTACAGGGATTGGCAGCGCACTGAGGCGCCCTTCCGCCAAGCATAAGTCCTTGCAGAAGTATCGTCGTTGCCCATTCGGGCAGGGGAAGAGCACCCCCGACGACCCATCTGTAGTATATCGCAAGAAGAGCCAACTTGTATGAACAAGTTTAGTCAATCCTGAGATTTCTTTCCCAAAGCTTCAAGGGCTCTCGGGAAAAAGGCCCCGCAGGCTAAGGTCTGCGGGGCCCAGGTACGAGGGGGGTCAAGTTTGAAGCTCGGCTTCACGCGAGGGCCTAGATCAGGTTCTTCTCGGTCTTCTGGTCGAACACGTGAACCGCGTTGGGCTCGAAGGTGAACCAGATCTCGTCGCCGTCCGCATAGGACTGACCGTTGTCACGGTTGTAGTCCACGGTGGGAACGACGAAGACGAAGTCGTTGTTGCCGACCTTTGCGTGCACGTGCACGGTGGAGCCCATGAGCTCGGACACGTCGATGACGCCGCGCAGCGCGCCGGCCACCCGGGAGTCGTGCAGCTGAATCTGCTCGGGGCGCACGCCGGCGGTGACGTCGGTATCGGTGACGCCGGCCTTCTGCAGCGCGTCGCAGGTCTTGTCCGCCAGAGGCACCGTGCCAAAGTTGGACTGGACCTCGTAGCCCGAGCCGGTCTTGTGCAGCTTCGCGGGGAAGAAGTTCATCTGGGGCATGCCGATGAAGCCTGCCACGAACAGGTTGGAGGGGTGATCGAAGACCTCCTGCGGCGTGCCGATCTGCTGGATGTAACCGTCCTTCATGACGACGATGCGGTCGCCCAGGGTCATGGCCTCGGTCTGGTCGTGCGTCACGTACACAAACGTGCCGTTGACCTTGTGGCGCAGCTTGATGATCTCGGCGCGCATCTGGTTGCGAAGCTTTGCGTCCAGGTTGGACAGGGGCTCGTCCATCAGGAACACCTTGGGGTTACGCACGATGGCGCGGCCAATTGCTACGCGCTGGCGCTGGCCAACCGAAAGTGCCTTGGGCTTGCGGTCCAGGTACTGCGTGATGCCCAGGATCTTTGCGGCGTCGCGGACCTTGCGGTCGACCTCGTCATCGGGCACCTTCTTCAGGCGCAGCGTAAAGGCCATGTTCTCGTACACCGTCATGTTGGGGTACAGGGCATAGCTCTGGAACACCATTGCGATGTCGCGGTCCTTGGGGGCCACGTCGTTCACGCGCTTACCGTCGATCAGCAGGTCGCCGGACGTAATCTCCTCCAGGCCTGCGATCATGCGCAGGGTGGTGGACTTGCCGCAGCCAGAGGGACCCACCAGCACGACGAACTCCTTGTCGTGAATGGTCAGGTTGAAGTCCTGGACCGCGACGACGCCCTCGTCGGTAACCTCGAGGTTGGTCTTCTTCTGCTCCTTGTTCTTTCCCTTGCCAAATACGTGCTTTGCGCCACGCTCGTGCGGGTACACCTTGCGCAGGTTCTTGAGCTGCACCTCGGCCATGGTTGTAATTCCCTCCTCGTAGTGCGCCGGGCCGGAGAGCCCCGGCGCATCAAGCTATTTCCAGTGGGCAGGACGTTGTCCTTAGCCCTTCACGGCACCGGCAACGACGCCGTTGATGATGTACTTCTGGCAGATCAGGTACATGACCACGACCGGGATGATGACCATCATGATGCATGCCATCATGGGGCCGAGCTCGACGTGTCCGAAGCCGCCGCGGAAGTACTGAATCAAAATAGGAATCGTCTTGTACTTCGTGGAGTCCAGGACCAGGTACGGCAGAAGGTAGTCGTTCCAGACCCACATGGTCTCCAGGATGCCAACGCTGATGTAGGTGGGCTTCATGATGGGCAGCACCACGTGAAAGAAGGTCTGCACGGGGTTGCAGCCGTCAATCATGGCCGCCTCCTCGATCTCCAGCGGGATGGTCTTGACGAAGCCGGAGAACATGAAGACTGCAATGCCTGCGCCAAATCCCAGATAGATGAAGCAGATGTTGAACGGGGTGTTCAGGCCCATCTTGTCAGCCAGGCTGGACAGCGTGAACATCAGCATCTGGAACGGCACGACCATGGAGAAGACGAACAGGTAGTACAGGGCATTGCTGAAGCGGTCACGCACACGCACGATGTACCAGGCGCACATGGAGCAGCAGATCAGAATCAGCGCCACAGACGTCACGGTGATGATGAGCGAGTACATGAAGGCGGAGGCGAATCCCTGGCGCGTCAAGGCGTTCCAGTAGTTCGCGAGGCCGTTGAAGTTGTCGGCGTTAAGCAGCTCGAAAACGCTGGTGGTGTTGATTGCCTGCTCCTGCTTGAAGGAGTTCACGGCAATCATGAACATCGGGTAGATCCACGCCAAGCTCAGAATGGTAAAGACGATGCTGAGGACGCGGTTGATGGTCCTTTCGCGCTTCATTACTGCTGCACCTCCTTCGACTGGGTGAACTTAAGCTGTATCAGCGAGATGCAGATGACCAGGATGCAGAAGATGACGGCCTTGGCTTGGCCAATGCCCATCCACTTGCCACCGACGCGAGAGTAGAAGGTGTTGTAGATGTTCAGTGCCAGCATCTCGGTCTCGTGGTTCGGGTCGCCGCCGGTAAGGGCGAGGTTCTGGTCGAAGAGCTTGAAGCCGTTGGTGATGGTCAGGAACAGGCAGATGGTGATGGTGGGCATGAGGTTGGGAATCTTTACCTTCCACAGCGTCTGCCATGCGTTTGCGCCGTCGACCTTGGCGGCCTCCAGGTAGTCGGAAGGAATGGACTGCAGACCGGCGATGTAGATGATCATCATGTAGCCGACCTGCTGCCACAGGGTCAGGATGATGAGGCCCCAGAAGCCCGCGGTGGTGTTCAGCGAGAGAAGCTGCTGGCCAGCCACGGAAAGCACGGCGTTGATCAGAATCTGCCAGATGTAGCCCAGAACGATGCCGCCGATCAGGTTCGGCATGAAGAACACGGTACGGAAGGTATTCTCGCCCTTCAGATGGCTGCGCGTAAGCGCCAAGGCGATAGCCAGTGCAATCACGTTAACCAGAATGGTCACACAAACGGTGAACAGCACGGTGAACCAGAAGGAATGCGCGAACTGAGCGTCCTGCAGGGCCGCCACGTAGTTCGAGATACCGACGAACGTGGCCTTGTTAATCGTCTTGAACTTGCAGAACGAGAGGAACAAGCCCTCGATGAACGGGATGATAAATCCAAACACGAAGGAAAGCGCCGTTGGCAGCACGAAGAGAGGCCACCATTTCTTGAGCGCCTTTACCATGAGGTACCCCCCTCACTAGAGGGGCGAAGCGCCGAATGAACGCTTCGCCCCGTGGAACCAAACTCTGGAGTTACTACTCAGCCGAGGAGGCCTTCTCAGTAGCCCAGTTGTCGACGAACGCCGTCTTGACGCCGTCCCACGAGCCGCCGGCTGCGTACTGGTTCAGTGCGCTGGCCAGGTCGTCGCGGTACTGCTGGTTAGGCTGCACGGAGAATGCCCAGCCCACAGGCGTCTTGCTGCTGTTGATGTCCTTGGCCTCTGCGTAGATGGGGTTCGCGGGCTCCTTTGCGCTCTTGAACGGGCAGTTGAAGCCCATGATGTCAGACAGAGCGGTCGTGCCCTCGTCGGAAGTGACGACCCACTTCAGGAACTCAAGCGTAGCCTTCTTGTCGTCGTCAGAGGCGTCGGCATTGACGGCCCAGTAGTTCTCGGTGCCCGCGCAGACGCCCTGGTTGGCCTCGTCGCCGGCGCCTATGTACAGGGGCAGCAGGCCGATGTTGTCGTCGCCCACGGACTTGATGTCCTTGTAGCCCCAAGAGCCGTTCTGATAGAAGACGGCCTCGCCGTTGACGAACTCGTTCACGGCGTCGTCAGCGGTCTTGGCGGACAGCTGAGACTTGTCGCAGGTGGAGTCGGTGATGTACAGGTCAAAGATGTCCTTGTAGTTCGGCAGATACGTACCCTTGATGGAGCTGGGGTTCGTCTCGTTGTCGTCCTGGAACTCGAACCACAGGGGCATGTTGGCCAGGTGGTTCGTGAAGCGCCAGCTGGAGCTGGAGTCAAGGCCGGAGGAGACGAAGGCGCCCTTGATGCCCAGGGAGTCCTTGCGGGCCTGGATGTCGTCGGCGACCTTCTTCAGCGAGGCGAAGTCGGTGATGTCGTCAGCGGAGTAGCCGGCCTTCTGCAGCAGGGACTTGTTGTAGACGATGCCGTAGTCCTCCTCGACGAAGCCGATGGCGTCGATCTTGTCGCCGTCCTTGAGGACCAGGTCGGTGTTGGTGAGCTCCTTGTACAGGTCGGAGTCGCTGAGATCCTCGCAGTAGTCCTTCCAGTTCTCCAGGCCCACGTAGCCGCTGATCTGGAACAGGGTGGGAGCGGAGTCCTTGGCCATCTCGCTCTTGAGCTTCTCCTCGTAGGTGCCGGAGGCAGCGGTGACGACCTTGACCTCGACGCCCTTCTCGTCGGTGTACTTCTTGGCGAGGTCCTGCCAGGCCTGGTCAACCTCGGGCTTGAAGTTCATGTAGTAGACAGAGCCCGTGGTGGTGGCGGAGTCGTCAGAGCTGCTGGAGTCGCTGGAGCTGCTGTCAGAGCTGGAGCCGCAGCCGGCGAGGCCCAGGCCGGCCAGCGCAACGGCGCTGCCCGCGAGGAAGTTACGACGAGTGATGTTGGTGTTCATAAGTTCTCCCCCTCATGTGACCAGTCAAGCGGTCGTTTTGCCGCCCAACATGCCTATAGCTTTTAGTGAATGCCACGCAGGTATCACTAAGTGTTGCTCACGCAACTCGACAGGAGCCTTCCGGATGGGGCGCGCATGGCTCGGCTCGTTGTATGAACAACTCGCTTGCTAAGCCGAATGTAGTTCAAACAAGTCTTTGTTTGAACAAGTAGGGGGTGAACGGTAGGTTTTAGCCTGTGAGCGTTATGTATACAAAATGATTTTTCTCTATCGGACGCGTTGCAAGTGGATTTCGGAGCTGCGTTTCTACCGAATTCCGTTTGGAGCTGTTCCAACTTGTTTAAACACATTAGGATGAAACGACCGGATTCTATGGCTGCCCCGTTGCGAGGTTTCAGGGCGGCCAGACGAGGGGAGAGACTATGTCAGACTCAAACGATGCGCTGTGGTGGGCGCAGGCCGTGGTGTATCAGGTGTACCCGCGCTCGTTCAAGGACTCCACGGGCAGTGGCCTAGGCGACCTGGCCGGCGTGGCGTCAAAGATCGACTACCTGAGGCAGCTGGGCGTGGATGCGCTGTGGCTGAGCCCCTTCTATCCCAGCGAGCTGGCGGACGGCGGCTACGACGTAGCCGACTACCGCAACGTGGACCCCAGGCTAGGCACGATGGACGACTTTGACCACCTGGTGGACGTGGCGCACCAGGCAGGCATAAAGGTGCTGGTAGACATTGTGCCCAACCACACCTCGCACCTGCACCCCTGGTTCCAGGAGGCCCTGAAGGCAGGGCCGGGCTCTGCCGCGCGAGCGCGCTACATATTCCGCGACGGGCGCGGGCCCAACGGCGACCTGCCCCCCACTCGCTGGACCAGCCACTTTGGTGGCCCCGCGTGGACGCGCGTAGAGGACGGCCAGTGGTACCTGCACCTCTTTACCTGGCAGCAGCCCGACCTGAACTGGCAGAACCCCGAGGTGCGCCAGGACTTCCTGAAGACGCTGCGCTTCTGGAGCGACCACGGCGCGGACGGCTTCCGCGTGGACGTGGCCCATGGCCTGGCGAAGGACCTGGACCGCGACGACCTGGACAGCTTTAGCGCCATCGAGATCAACCTGCCCGCCGACGGCTCGAACCCCCTGTACGACCGCGACGACGTGCACCAGATATACCGCGAGTGGCGCCAGGTTCTGAACGAGTACGACCCGCCACGCTTCGCCGTGGCCGAGGCCTGGGTCAACCCCGAGCGCCAGTACCTGTATGCCAGCACCGACGAGCTGGGCCAGGTGTTCAACTTCGAGTTCGCCAAGAGCCTGTGGACGCGAGACGGCATGCACACCGCCATCAGCGAGGGGCTGGCCAGCGCCAGAAGGGCGCACTCCACCTCGACGTGGGTGCTGTCGAACCACGACGTCGTACGCGTGGCCACGCGCTACGGGCTGCCCCAGGTGGATAGCCCCCGCTACCACCAGTTCAGCGTGGACTGGGTCACGCGAGACGGCCAGAGCTACATCGAGAACCGCCAGCTGGGCCTGCGCCGTGCGAAGGCCGCCCTGCTGCTGGAGCTGGCGCTGCCCGGCTCCGCCTACGTCTACCAGGGAGAAGAGCTGGGACTTCCCGAAGTGGCCACCCTGCCGTGGGACCGTCTGGAAGACCCGACCGCCTTCCACACCGAGGGTTCTGCCACGACTAAGGGCCGCGACGGCTGCCGCGTACCCCTGCCCTGGGACTCCACCGACGTTCCCACGGCGGCTCCGCAGGCGGACGACCCCGACGGCCAGTTTGGTGCCGGGGCGTCGTTTGGCTTCTCCCCCCGCACGAAGGCGGACGGCACGCCCGCCGAGGCACCGCACCTGCCGCAGCCCCTGTGGTTCCAGCAGTACTGCGTCGACGCGGAGGAGAAGGACCCCGGCTCCACGCTGAACTACTACCGACATGCGCTGGCCATCCGTCGCCAGCTGCGCCGCCAATGCGATAGCCTGGACCAGATGAACGACTTCGAGTGGCTGCCTATGGACGCCGGGTCGGGCCAGCCCGATGGGGCGCAGGGCTACGAGGGCGGCGCCATCGCGTACAGGCGCGCCAACGGCTGGGCCTGCGTCGCAAACTTCGGCCGCCAGCCGGTAGAGCTGCCGAAGGGACAGCTGCTGCTGAGCTCGGCCGCGCTGGACGAGGACGGCCGCCTGCCCCAGGACTGCGCCGCCTGGGTGATGCTGGACCAGCAGTAGGCCGGGGCAGCCGCGGGCGGCCGTTGCTGCGGCCCGGCACTGCCCGTCGCCAGGCCCGTCGCTACGGCCCTGCACCGCTGCCCGGCACCGCGGCCCGGCACCGCGGCCCGGCACGTCTGTCCCTACCATCCTCTGAGGGGCACAGTTTGCCTCGTTTTTCTCGCCTTGAATTCGAGGCAAACTGTGCCCCTGACCTGCTGGCCAGCACCCCAGCCCCTCTTCGCGATACCCCAATCGGCCCAACCGGCTACCCGGACCTGCCGGCTCTGCACCGATTGGTGCAAACTAACCAGGTGTGAGCACCCGAACCCGCCGACTTTGCATTCAGCAATGTGAGCGCGAAGGCGGGCGGCCTTTCTACCAGGCCTTTTGCCAGAGGGGCAATAATAGTCGGTGCAGACCAACCAGTTCTGGGTACCCAGACCCGCCGACTCTGCACCAGATAGTGCAGACCGACCAGGTTCGGGTACCCAGACCCCTGTACTTTGCACCAGCTGGTGCACACTAACCAGCACATCAACCAATACACTAACCGGCACTGGGCACCCGAGCCCGTTTAGCCTGCGCCAATCGGTGCAGAGTCCGTAGGAGTGGGCGCCCACACCTGCCACCTTTGCAGGGATTTCTGCAGGGGTCGGACCCGTGGGCGCCCACACCTGCCACCTTTGCAGGAACCCGATTTGTCCCTCTCGCAAAACCCCAGGTCAGCGGCCTGCCTTCCCGAAATTGGAAATTCCTGAATGCAAAAGTCGGACCCGTGGGCGCACACACCTGCCACCTTTGTAGGGATTTCTGCGGAAGTCGGACCCATGGGCGCCCACACCTGTCATCTCTGCAGAAGCCGAGGCCCGCACATGGCATCGATTGGCCCGTCCGCAATCTCGATTGGCCCACCCGCCTTCTCTACCTGCAGCTATGCCAGTAGGCCAAGCCCGGGTTCCGCGAACTCCCGACCCACGAGTGCCCGAAACCCCGATTCTCGTCGAATGAGCTAGTGAAGGCCCTGCCAGCAGAGGCCCCACTAACAGATGCTCCGCCCGAAGATCCCACTAGCGAAGACCCCGGCAGCAGACGCCCCGCCCGAAGGCCCTGCCAGTGAATGCCCCGCCATCGAATCCCCACCATCGGCGACCCCACGCTCGAGCACCCGCAGCGGCCACGTTTGCGCAACGAGCGACTGCAAGGCTCGGCTCGACGCGACGCGGCGCGGCGCGGCATGCTCCACCCCGCTAGCAGACGAAGGGCCACTCCCCCGCCGCCAGCGCCTCGATGGCATCGGCCACGGCGTCGTCTTTGCACGCGCCGACGTGCCAGCGCGCGGCGGCCACCGCGTCGTCGGTCGCGTTGGCGACGGCGACCGAGTTGGGCACGTGGCGCAGCATGCTGAGGTCGTTGCCCGCATCGCCAAACACCACGACGTCGCCCAGCGTGCATCCGATTCGCTGGCACAGCAGGTCGATGCCCGTAGCCTTGTTGATTCCCGCGGGCATGATGTTCGAGAAGGTCGCCAGGGCCACGTCGAAGTCGAGCGCCTCCACCTCGCGATTCAGCCGGTCGACCAGCGACGTCGTCGCCTGCAGACCCTGCGACTGGAACACGTTCGCCTTGCCAACCACCATGTCGGGCACCCCGTCGGACTCCACGCAAGACTCCGCATAGCGTGGGAACGCCACCTGCAGGTCGGCCTTCTGTCCCTGCGCCAGGTACGGCCGACCTCCGACGAAGCACAAAAGCCCAGCTCCCGGCACGTCTTTCACGATGTTGGCCACCTGCGTCAGCGCGTCGTGGTCCAAGGTGGCCTGGCGAATCATCTGCCCGTCCAGGCGCACCTGCAAGCCGTTCGTCGCAACGGCGGTCCTGAAGCAGTCCTGGTCGTGGGCGAATATCGGGTCGACCCAGTCGATGCCACGGCCGCTGCACGGCCCCACGTGGATGCCCGCATCCAGCGCGTCGTGAAACGCCTGGCGCGTGCGCGCGTCCACCTCGTCGTTGCCATGCGGCATGATCGTGCCGTCGATGTCGCTCAAGATTAGCTTGACCACTTGGTCTCCCCTCGTAGTTCGCACCATACAGGCACATCCTAACGCACGAGCGACCTGCCCTTCTTGAAGGAAGCCGCCATGCATCCCCAGGCTAGAATGGCATGGGCAAAAACCATTAGCGCCAGAAGCTCTCCCCCGACGGACGCGCGCCAGCCCAACCGGCCTAGCCAGCCCGACCGGCTCTGTCGGCCCAACCGGCCTGACCGTGCCAGTCAGCTCGGCCGGCTCCGCCAGCCCACGCCTCATCGAACCCAGAAAGGACCCAGACAGCACATGACCCATGCAAGCCCGTCACCGCACGCATCGATCAACGCGCACACAGTGCCCGACGCCACCACCTTCGACGTGTTCGATCTGCACTGCGACACCCTGGACGCGCTGGGCGCCGCCGACCTTATTGACTACCCCATGCTGGGCGACCGAGACCCGCACGACAACCTGGCCCACAACCACTTGCAGCTGTCCGCCGACCGCACGGCCGGCATACGCTGGTGCCAGTGCTACGCCATCTGGGTGCCGGACAACCTGCCCGCAGGCGTAACGCCGTTGGACTTCTACCGCCGCCTGCGCACGTACTACAAAGAGCAGACCGCCCGGCTGGACGCGCAGGTCCGCCGCGTCGATGACCCCGCGCAGATTCGCCCCACGCTGGACTCCGGCCGCATGGCGGCGCTTCTGACCGTGGAGAACGGCTCGCCCATAGGCCATGACCTCGGCGCCGTTCACGAGTTCGCCGCAGACGGCGTGCACATGGTCACCCTGACCTGGAACGGGCCCAACTCCATCGGCAGCGGCAACCAGACGACCGACGGGCTGTCCTCCTTCGGACTCCAGGCGCTGCGCGAGCTGCAGAGCTGCGGCATCGTCGTGGACGTCTCGCACCTGAACGAGGCAGGCTTTTGGGACGTGGAGCACGCCTCCGACCAGCCCTTCGTTGCCTCCCACTCGAACTCGCGCGCCGTCTGCAACCACCCGCGCAACCTGGCCGACGACCAGTTTCGCGCCATCTGCGAGCGTGGCGGGCTCGTGGGCCTGAACTACTACCGCAGCTTCATCACCGAGCGCGCCGTGGACCACGACGGCGTCCCCGCGTCGGGAGAGGTCACGTTCGACGAGCTGGCATCCCACGTCGAGCACTGGCTGGACCTGGGCGGAGAGGACGTGGTGGCGCTGGGCTCCGACTTCGACGGCTCCACGGTGCCCGCCTGGCTGGACGGCTGCCAGCAGATACCCACCTTCCATCAGCGCATGGTCGAGCGCTTTGGAGAAGACCTGTGCAAGAAGATCTTCTTTGAGAATGCGAACGCCTTCTTTGTGCGAATGGGTCAGCCGCACGCGTAGAGAAGAGACGGCGAACCGTCAAGCGTGGGCAGGTCAGCCCGTGGACTTGGACTGGGCTGCCCGTAGGCTGCCCCAGCCTCCTACACCAGCGGAACGTCGACGCGGCGCACGCGTGGCTGGGGCGCCCGCCTCTGGACGACCGCCTCGTCCAGCTGGCGCAACACATAGGTCCGGGCCTGTGCGACATCGGGGTTCGACCCCACCAAGCCCGTGCCGCGCAGAGCTGTGCGGTCCATGTGGAAGTCCACGTCCACGCCCGCCGCACGCATGCGTTCGACGAACCGCGTGACGTCCTGGCAGGACGGGTCGCCCATGCCCGATATCACGGTGGCGGCAGGCAGCCCTGCCAGGCCCTTGTCCCGCGTGACGTTGCTGAAGCCGGCGTCCCAGCCGCTGCCCAGCGACGGGTACAGTGCCATGAGGTAGGCCAGCGCGATGCCGCCCTGGTCCCTCTCGAACAGCGCCGTCTCGACCGCCAAGTCGGCCGCCGGGCCCGTACCCCCAACGAACAGCTGGTCAGTGGCTATGCCGTGTCGGCGCGCGCCATCGCGAAGCCACTGCAGCGCCGCATGGCAGGAGACCACGCCCGCGGGATGGTCCACCACCAGCACCGCGCAGGGCCTGTGCTGGCACATGAGCCTGGCCATGGCATACCTAGACGAGGGACCCGACGTGGGGTCGTCTCCGTGCAGCCACAGGATGCCGGGTGCGTCCAGCATGGCATCGGCGGCATAGAAGGCCCGCGCCTCCAGCTGCTCGCCGTCGGGAAGCGCGATGATGACGGGCTCGCCGGGGTCCAGCTCCTCCTGGGACGCCGCCTCGGCCATCTGCTCCGAACCCCCGGCTGCTCCCCGTGCATCGAACTGCATGGTGGCGTCCACGGGCTGATGCCCGGGCTCGCGCTTCGCGTCCTTGTGGGCATCGCCACGCCGTCCGAACAGCTTTCCAAACAGCGCCATGGCGCCTCCCCTCATTTCGAACCGTGGCGCCCCATCCGCCTAGTGCTCCTTCAGCTCGCCCATGCGATAGGCCTCCAGCAGCGCCTTCAGGTCGGCTATCTGCGAGCGGATGTTGCGCCCGGTGTCGGTGTCCGATATCAGCAGCGGCCTGTCCTCGCGCTCGACCACGGTGGTCACGCTAGTGATGTCGGCGTTCTCCGTCAGGGCCGCCGCCACGCTCTCGAAGGGCCGGTGCGCGCGCAGCTTCATGCCGCAGTCATCCACGACCAGCGTGAACCCCGCTATGCCCGTGGTGGCATGGTACGCCTTGCAGAAGCCACCGTCTATGACCAGCAGACGGCCGCCGCCTCGAATGGGCTTCTCGCCCGCGCGGATCTTTATGGGCGTGTGGCCGTTGATGATGTGGCCCTTCCCCGACAGGCCGAACTCGTGCAGGATGTCCACGCACGCTTCCTCGTTGCGGGTCAGGCGCCAGTAGGGGTCGCGCGGCTCGACCCATGTGGAGGGGTCGGCGACGCAGATCCTCTCGAAGGTCTTTACGATGCGGCCCGACATGGGCGACTGCTTTCCGCACCACAGGTACCACATCCAGTCGAGGTCGGACTGCTGTCGCAGGTTCCACGCCCGCCTGACCACGTGGTCGCAAAAGTCCATATAGGCCTTGCCCGAGCGCGGGGCATCGCCGCAGCGCACCATGCGGAAGGTACCGTCCTCGTTCATGGGGATGCAACCGTGGAATATCAGGTTGCCGTCGTGCACCAGGTAGACCGACCCGTGGTCTATGAGGAAGTCCATGTGGCGCTGCAGGCGCACCGACTCGCGGAACGACTTCACCAGGCCGTTCATGACCTCGGACTCCTCCGGGGTCAGCTCGTAGGGGTGCTGGGGGTCCAGCGTCGGGAAGTCGGTGGTCACCAACGGGTAGTCCGTGTCGCCCAGACGCACCGTGCCGTGCTCCAGGTCCATCCGGTCCAGCAGCAGCCGGTCGTTCATGCTGAACTCGGGGTGGCGCATGATGGTCCGCCCCTCCAGCTTCAGCAAGATCACGCTGATGGCGCGCTCCATGCTCTTGGCGTCGCCGGACTGGCCGTAGGCACGCTCGGCGAACAGCGCCAGCTCGCGCAGGCTGATGCCGTAGGCGCTCTCCAGCACCTCCAGTTGGCCGTAGCGCACGTTGTTCCTGACCACCGTGGCTATGCAGGCAGGCGAGCCGGCCGCCGCGCCCATCCACAATACGTCGTGGTTTCCCCACTGCACGTCCACGCAGTGGTAGCCCAGAAGGTCGTCCATGATGCGGTCGGCATGCGGCCCGCGGTCGAATATGTCGCCCACGATGTGCAGCCGGTCCACGGCCAGGCGCTTGATGAGCGCCGACAGCGAGCAGATGAAGTCCTCGGCCGAGCCCGTCTCGATGATGGAGTCGATGATGCGCACGTGGTAGCTGTGGCGGCTCTGGTTCTTGTGCCCGGCCTCGTGCAGCAGCTCGTCGATGATGTAGGCGTAGGCCACGGGCATGGCCTTGCGCACCTTCGAGCGCGTGTAGTTGTTCGAGAGGAACCGTGCAATCCGGACTAGGTTGTGCAGGGTGTTGCGGTACCACTCGGTCGTGTCGCGGTGCTGGGCGCGCATGAGCTCTAGCTTCTCGCGCGGGTAGTAGATCAGCGTGCACAGTTCGGCCTGCTGCGCGTCGTCCAGCACCCCCTCAAAGGTGGCCGCCACGCGCTCGCGGATGACACCCGAGCAGTTGTTCAGGATGTGCGTGAACGCGTCCGACTCGCCATGCACGTCGCTCATGAAATGCTCGGTCGCCTTCGGCAGGTTCAGGATGGCCTGCAGGTTGATGATCTCGGTGAAGACCGCCTGCTGCGTGGGGAACTGCTGCGACAGCAGCCTGAGGTACTTCAGCTGATCCACCTTTGCTTCCGTCATGCGCCGCCCCCTACGCCCTGCGGCCGCCGACGAAGGTAGCCTGCAGACTGAGGTCGGGGGCGTACACGTTGAAGTCGGCGTTCCTGCCGGGCAGGATGAGGCCAAACTGATCCTCGATGCCGGCGGAACGAGCCGCCACCTCGCTGCCCATGCGGATGGCCTGCTCGGGCGTGACGATATCCCACCGCACCAGGTTCTGGATGCCCTCCGCCAGGGTCAGGACGGAGCCAGCCAGGGCACTCATGTCGGCCAGCCAGCACACGCCGTCCTTCAGCACCACCGGCAGGCCTCCGCTCATGTAGCTGCCGTCGGGCAGGCCGCCACAGCCCAGACAGTCGGTGATGGGTGCCACATGTTCCCAGCCCTTCGCGCGAATCAGCGCCTTGCAGGCGGCAGGTACCACGTGGTGACCGTCGCAGATCAGCTCGGCGTAGGTGCCCTCGGTGGCCATGGCAGCGCCCACCACGCCAGGCTCGCGATGGTGCAGCCCGCGCATGCCGTTGTACGTGTGCACAAACACCGAGGCGCCCGCGTCCACGGCCGCCAGGCACTGCTCGTACGTGGCGTCGGAGTGACCAAGGGCGCACACGACGCCCTCCGCGGTAACCCGGGCCACGTACTCGCGCGCCTCGGGATACTCGGGTGCCAGGGCGCTCTTTCGAATGAGGCCGCGGGCGGCGCGCTGCCACAGGGCAAAGTCGTCGTAGTTTGGCGCCACCAGGTACTTGGGGTTCTGCGCGCCCTTGTGCTTCAGGGTGAAGAACGGACCCTCCAGGTACACGCCAGCTATGCGGGCGCCGACAAAGCCCTGGTCGCGGGCATCGTTTGCGTCCGCTATGGCCGCGCACTGGCGCTCTATGTTCTGCACGGAGTCCGTGAAGGTGGTAGGCAGCCACGCCGTGGTGCCGCGGTGCGCCAGCTGGCGGCTAGCCTCGTTCATGCCGTCGGCGTCGCAGTCGGTCGTGGCGTGGCCGTAGAAGCCGTGAATGTGGGTATCCACCAGGCCGGCACCCACCCAGGCGTCGCCAAACTCCAGCACGTCGCAGGACGGCTCGCTCGTCTGGTAACCGTCGAACTTGCCGTCGCGCACCACCAGGTAGCCCGGCCCCGCCAGCCTGCCCGCCAGGACGAACTTCTCCGCGTGAACCGCAAAACAGTCAGACATCTGCACTTCTGCACTCCTAATAAATCAGTCTGCCGGCCCAAGTTGGGGCTGGGGGCTGAGCCCAGCCCCCAGCCCGGGGCCGACGCGCCATCGCATTCTGTCATTACGTTACTCGTTGGGCCCCAAAGCGCCATGTCCTTCTCGGGAGGCGGCAATTGGGTCCCGCATCTTCGGTAGGACGCATGCCACAGTTCGGTAGGGCGTGCACCATGGTTCGGTAGGGCCAGCACCATTCTTCGGGTAGGGCGTGCGCCATACGCATCCAACTACTCGGTACGACTCGGCGCCCCACCTTTCTGACGCCGGTATCATGAGGACAGGCCACCAGAGTCTTGCCGTGGCTCCCATCTGGAACCACGGACTCACGTCACAAAGGAAGAAGAACATGCACGTAACCGAAGGGTACATGCCCTACCTGGGATATCGCACGTATTACCGCATCGTCCATCCCGACAAGCCCGACCCGAGCAAGGCCCCGCTGCTTCTGCTGCACGGCGGCCCCGGCTCGACGCACAACTACCTGGAGGTCCTGGACTGCGCGGCCGACATGGACAACCGCACGCTGGTGATGTACGACCAGCTGGGGTGCGGCCTCTCGTGGGACGACCGCATGGCCGACCACCCCGAGCTGTGGACCTACGAGACCTGGAACCGGGAGCTCGTAGCCATGCGCCAGCACCTGCAGCTGGACCGCTGCCACCTGCTGGGGCAAAGCTGGGGTGGCATGCTGGCGATCGAGTACCTGGTGGACTATCAGCCGGAGGGCATCTGCTCGGCGGTGCTTTCCAGCACGCTGAGCAGCAGCCGCCTGTGGAGCGAGGCGCAGCACCGCCGCGTGCGCTACCTGCCGCCCGACGAGCGAGAGGCGGTCAGGCGCGCCGACCAGACGGGCAACTACGACGACCCCGCATTCCGGAAGTCCGAGGCGCACTTCATGCGCCGCCACTGCTGCAGCGAGCCCGGGCCCGACTCGCCCGAGTGCCTGCGCCGCCCGAAGCGCGCCGGAACCGAGAGCTATCTGGCGACGCAGGGCGAAAGCGAGATCACAGCCACGGGCATATTCCGCACGTGGGACTACACGGACAAGCTGGGCCAGATCAAGCCGCCGTGTCTGGTCATCAGCGGTACCGAGGACCTGTGCGACGCCTACGTGGCAAAGACGCTGTACGACGGCATCCCCCGCTCGCGGTGGGAGCTCATGCCGGGATGCCGCCACATGTGCTACGTGGACAACACCCCCGGCTACCTGCGCGTGCTTCTGCCCTGGCTCAACGCGCACGACGAGGTCAGCTACTAGGGCTACTGGGCATCGGCCGCCCATCATCGGCACCCGCCATCGGCTACCCGCGCGCCCAGACCCGTTGACTTTGCACTGGCTTCGCGCTCGGAGGTGCAGACAGCCCTGGTGTGGGCGCCCACGGCAGCCGCTTCTGCAGAAATCCTGACGAGGGTCCCAGGTGTGAGTGCCCAGAACCGGCACTCGGCCACGCGGCTCAAGCCAGGGATCCTAGCTCCGCGCAAACCTGTCGGGTGTGGGTACCCGCAACGACCAGGTTTGCGCACGGAGCCAAAGGTCACAACGACCACCTCGGCGCACTAGGCCTCTGACCTGCGGTTTTCCTGGAGCGCCCCGACCCGGCATTTGCCGCATGCGCAAACCTGTCGGGTGTGGGTACCCGCAGCGGCCATGTTTGCACACGGGTCTCCCCTTTGCGGCGGAGCTTCATCGTCGCCAGTCCCCTGACCAGGGCTTTTTCACGCGAGTCCCGAGCACGCCTCCCGTGCCTGCGCAAACCCGTCGGGCGCGGGTACCCGCAACGACCATCTTTGCGCGCGAGAAGGACATACGACGAGAAGGGCATCTGGCTACGTCCGCCCCGCTGGCTGCAGCCGCCGCCAGCGGCCCCACACCCGCCCAGCAGCCAAAACGAAGGCCGGACAAGGCCGCGATTTGACGCTGGCATTGCCCGGCTCATCTCTCCGCCCGCAAATTCTCATTTGCCGACATATTCATTGGTGCAAGAAGCGCAGATCGAGCCCCGCGGCCAGACCTCGTAGCACGACAGCGTGGCTAGGCCTCGTAGCCCGGCTTCTTGGCTTCTTGGCGCGACCTTGCGGCCAAGCCTCGTAGCTCGACCCCGTAGTACAGCCTCTCACCCCGACCTCATCGCCGGGAATCGCGGACCCGGCCGCACACCCGAAGCCTCGCGCTCGAGACCTCGCGCTCGAGGCCTCCCGCTACGCGTTCCTCATCTGCAGCGCCTGGTACGCGCAGCCGTACATGGCCGCCTGGTTGCCCAGACTGGCGGGCAGGATGCGCGCGCCCGACGAGGTGGGCAGGCAGTAGCGCACGTAAGCCGCACGCAGCTGACTGGAGAACAGGTCGAATCCGCCGCCGACGCCGCCGCCGATGAGGTAGACCTCGGGGTCCACGATGGTCGAGATGGTGGCCAGAGCGAAGCCCAGGTAGTCGGCCATGCCGTCTACGGCCAGCTTCGCCGCGGGATCGTCCGCGCGGTACGCATTGAAGACCGACAGCGTGTCGGTGGGGCCATCCAGGGCCACGGGGTCAATGCCCTCCAGCTCGCACTCCTCCTTGTACACGCGCACGACGCCCTTGGCCGAGGCGTACTGCTCCAGGCAGCCGTAGCGGCCGCAGCCACAGGGCAGCGTCTCGTCGCGGTTCACCGTGATGTGGCCAATCTCGCCGCCAGCACCAAACGCGCCCGAGACCAGCTGGCCGTTCACGACCACGCCGCCGCCGACGCCCGTGCCCAGCGCCACCAGCACCATGTCGGAGACGCCCTTCGCGGTACCCTGCCATAGCTCGCCCAGGGCAGCGGCATTGGCGTCGTTCACGAACGCCAGGCAGGCATTGGGGAACTCGTCCAGGATGGCATGCTGCAGACCCTTCGGATCCAGCTCGATGTTGGGCAAGAAGCCCACCTTGCCGTCGGAGTCCACGGGACCGGGGATGTCCAGGCCAATGGCCACGACGTCGGCGGAGGTGCCGCCGTTGTCTTCCAGCAGCTGCTTCAGACCCTCGGTCACCTGCGCAAACGCCGCCGTGCTCACCAGCGAGCCCGTCGGTATCTTCGTTACGGCATCCAGGCTGCCCTCCAGGCTGAACAGCCCCACCTTGATGCTGGTACCACCCACGTCAATGCCCAGTACCCTCTCCATCGGTATAGCCCCTCTCGACTTGCGCTGTGCTTCTTGCGCGATTCTGCTGTGATGACAGGAACGTCCCCGCCTGACGTTCGTTCCATGCCGGTACCGACTATGGACAGCCGACACCGACGATAGTATGGCGCACCAAATCGCTTGTGTGAACGAGGTTTCCCGTGTGCGTGCCATCACAAGCCCGCAGCGGTATGTCGAGCGCGCTAAACTCTGACTCACCGTCCGGCATGTCCACACATGCATCGTTAGATTCGTCCCCAGCGCAGGGACCAAAGGAGGCAGCATGGCAGACGAAACGCGGGCCCACGAGGTCTCCGCCACGCACCAGAACAACGAGTCTCAGGCCAACCAGCCGCAGGTAGACGCCACAAGGCACCCGGAGGGCGCCACCAAGGACGCCCCCTCCTCGCTGCGCGCGGACGTCGAGGCCATAAACAAGCTGGAGCGTCACCTGTACGCTCACCGCTATGCCGAGAAGAGCTCCGAGACCTACGGCATGACCATCGACCCGCCCAAGGCCACGGCCGACCGAGGGGAGGCCCTGGCCATCCTGTGCGAGGAGGACCACGACCTGCTGTGCTCCTCTCGCATGGGCACTACGCTGAACCGCCTGACCGCCAACGCCTCGCAGCTAGACCCCATCACCCGCGCCCAGGTGCGCGTCTTGAAGCGCTCCTACGACGCCCAGGTGAACGTGGACCCCAACGACGACGCGTCGCTGACCAGGCTCCTGACCGAGTCCGACGGCGTGTGGAGGCGCGCAAAGCTGTCGAACGACTGGGCCTCGTTCGAGCCCTACCTGGACCGCATCGTCACGCTGATGCGCCGCATAGCCCACGAGCGCGACCCGCGTCGCGACGCATACGACGTGTGGCTGGACGAGTACGAGCCCGGCAGCAGCTGCGAGTTCTACGACGACTTCTTTGCCCAGGTGAAAGATGCCGTCGTGCCCCTGCTGATGGACGTGCGCACGAAGCGCGCCCCCAGCCGCGCGTGCATCGAGGGCCGCTTTGACCCCAACCGCCAGTGGCTGCTGGCAAAAGACATCGCCCAGCTGGAGGGCGTCGACATGGACGCCTACTGGCTGACCGCGACCGAGCACCCCTTCTCGGAGGCGCTGACCACGCACTACGCCATCACCGCCGCGCACGTGCACGAGAACGACGTCATGTCCAACGTGTTCACCATGCTGCACGAGGGCGGCCACAACCTGTACGAGCAGGGCGTGAACCCCGCGTTCAACTACACCTCGCTGTCCGGCGGCTCCTCGGCGGGCATGCACGAGGGCCAGTCGCGTTTCTTTGAGAACTACGTCGGGCGCGACCGCGCCTTCGCGCCCACGCTGCTGGCGCTGCTACAGCGCCACTTCCGCGGCCAGATGAACCGCACCACGCCGCAGCAGCTGTACCTGGCGGTCAACCGCGTCGAGCCGCAGCCGCTGCGCATGGAGGCCGACGAGCTGACCTACCCGCTGCACATCCTGGTGCGCTACGAGATCGAGCGCATGCTGTTCTCGGGCGAGGCCACGGCGAAGGATGTGCCCGGCCTGTGGAGCCAGAAGTACAAGAGCTACCTGGGCGTGCTGGTGCCCGACGACACGCACGGCGCGCTGCAGGACAGCCACTGGGCCGACGGCCTGATGGGGTACTTCCCCGGCTACGCCCTGGGCGGCGCCTACGGCGCCCAGCTGCGCGACCAGATGATTGCCGACGGGCTGGACTGGGAGGGCACGCTGTCCTCCGGCGACCTGGCGCCCATCCGCGACTGGCTGCGCGACCGCATCTGGCAGTACGGCCGCTCGAAGGACCCGGCGGAGCTCATCTGGAGCGCCTGCCACGAGCACTTCGACGCCACGCACTACACGAACTACCTGCAGCAGAAGTTCTCGAAGCTGTACAACCTCTAGTGGCACGGCAGCCGGCAGCACGGCAGCCGGCAACACGGCCTTTGGCAGCCAGGGCCCCGCGCGAGCGGGGCCTTTTTCGAAAGGAGACCCATGAGGGCAGTGATCCAGCGCGTGGAGCGAGCCAGCGTGGAGGTGGACAGGCGGACCGTGGGCTCATGCGGCCATGGACTGCTCATACTGCTGGGTGTGGCGCCCGACGACACCCCTGACACCGTTCGCAGGCTGTGGGGCAAAATCGCAAAGTTGCGCATCTTTGCCGACCCTCAGGGCCGCACGAACCTCAGCCTACTGGACGTGGGCGGCGAGGTGCTCGTGGTCAGCCAGTTCACGCTGTTTGCCGACTGCCGCAAGGGCAACCGCCCCTCGTTCACCGACGCGGCCAAGCCCGAGCTGGCCAACCAGCTGTACCAGCAATTTTGCCAAACCGCCCAACAGGACGTGACCCACGTGGGCCAGGGCGTCTTTGGGGCAAACATGCGCGTAAGCCTGGTGAACGACGGCCCGTTCACCGTGTGCCTGGACACGGAGCAACTGTCCGGCTCACGCCGCCGATAGCGCAGGTCGCCGACTAGAATTCGAACGGTGGCGCCCTTCTTGCCGAAGTGTGCAATCATGCGCAGTGTCTCGAATCACGCTATGCTTACAGGGAGGTCACCCTCATGAGCGGATTCTTCAAGGAATTCAAGGAGTTCGTCAGCCGCGGGAACGTCATGGACATGGCGGTCGGCGTCATCATAGGCGGCGCCTTCACCGGCATCGTCACATCGCTGACCAGCGACGTGCTGCAGCCCATCATCCACATTGCCACCGGCGGCGGCACCGATGTGTCCGGTCTGGACATCACCGTGGGCGACACAACCATTGGCTTCTCGAACTTCATCTCGGCCATCATCAACTTCCTCATCATTGCCCTCATCGTGTTCTGCCTGGTCAAGGGCATGAACCGCCTGCAGGAGGCCAGCCAGAAGCTGCTGCACATCCAGCAGGAGGAAGAGGCCAAGAAGCCCGTGCCCATCTGCCCGCACTGCCTGGAGCAGGTGAAGGAGGGCGCCACGCGCTGCCCTCACTGCGGCGGCGAGATTCCCGGCGGCGCTCACGCCCTGCCGAAGGAGTAGCCACCCAGGTCTTCATAAGGTCCCGCGCGAAAGCGCCAAGGCACCAAACGCAGTCCATCAGCAGCCAGAGGCCGTCGACCAGCAGGTTGACGGCCTTACCTTCGAACGATTGGAGCGCGCATGATCTACACCGTCACCTTCAACCCCTCGTTGGACTACATAGTCCGCGTGAAGGACTTCCGTCTAGGCGAGGTTAACCGCGTGTACTACGAGGACATCCTCCCCGGCGGCAAGGGCATCAACGTCTCGATCGTCCTGAAGAACATGGGCCACGACAGCCGCGCACTGGGCTTCATGGCCGGCTTCACGGGCCGCGAGATCGAGGCACGCCTGGCGCAGCAGGGCGTGCAGGGCGACTTCATCGAGGTCGCCGAGGGCATGTCCCGCATCAACGTGAAGCTGAAGAGCAACGAGGAGTCCGAGATAAACGGCATGGGCCCCAAGATCACGCCCGCCGACATCGACGCCCTCTACGCAAAGCTGGACACCCTGCAGAAGGATGACCTGCTGGTCATCTCGGGCTCCGTGCCCTCCACCCTGCCCGGCGACATGTACGAGCGCATCATGAGCAGGCTGGACGGCCGCGGCATCAACATCATCGTCGACGCCGAGCGCGATCTGCTGGTGAAGGTGCTCCAGTACCACCCGGTCCTCATCAAGCCGAACAACCACGAGCTGGGCGACATCTTTGGCGTGAAGCTGCAGACGCGCGACGAGGTCGTGCCCTACGCAAAGAAGCTGCAGGAGCGCGGCGCGCGCAACGTCCTCATCTCAATGGCCGGCGAGGGCGCGGTCTTCGTGTCGCAGGACGGCGACGTCATCCAGAGCCCCGCTCCCAAGGGCACCGTGGTGAACTCCGTCGGCGCCGGCGACTCCATGGTGGCAGGCTTCATCACCGGCTACCTCGAGAGCAAGGGCGACTACGTAACCGCGTTCAAGTGGGGCGTCTGCACGGGTTCTGCCAGCGCCTTCTCGCCCAACCTGGCCACGCGCCCCGAGGTCGAGGCGCTGCTGGCCACGCTGTAGCAAAGGCACGTCACGCTGCCCGCCACACGGGCGGCAAGGCAGCTTTGTTCTTCTTGGCAGGAGGCACCTGCCAAGGAGGGTACCTCCGTCGCACACGCGACGAAACCACAGGAAGGAGGAGCCCATGAAGATCACCGATCTTCTGAGTCCCGAGGGCATAAAGGTGGGGGCGACCGTCACCAGCCAGGACGACGCCATCAACCAGCTGATTGCCCTGCACGACAAGTGCGGCAACATCTTGGACAAGGCCGCCTACAAGGAGGGCATCCTGGCCCGCGAGCGCGAGTTCTCGACCGCCGTGGGCGACGGCATCGCCATCCCGCACGCCAAGGTCGCAGCCGTGAAGAAGCCGGGCCTGGCAGCCATGACCATCCCCGGCGGCGTCGACTGGAACGCCCCGGACGATGCGCCCGTGACGCTGGCGTTCATGATTGCCGCCCCCGAGGGCGAGAACAACACGCACCTCGAGATGCTGGCAAAGCTGTCCCAGCTGCTGATGCACCCCGAGTTCGCCGACGCCCTGCGCGCCGCCAAGACGCCGCAGGAGTTCCTGCACATCATCGACGACGCCGAGGCGAAGCGCGATGCCCAGCAGGAGCAGAAGGCGCAGAAGGACGCCGCGGCCGAAGCCCAGGGCGGCATGCCCCAGGTCCTGGCCATCACCGCCTGCCCCACCGGCATCGCCCATACCTACATGGCCGCCGAGAACCTTGAGAAGAAGGCCAAGGAGATGGGCATCACCCTGAAGGCCGAGACCCAGGGCTCTGTCGGCGCCAAGAACGTGCTGACCGCCGAGGAGATCGCGGCCTGCAAGGGCATCATCATCGCCGCCGACAAGAACGTCGACCGCTCGCGCTTCGCCGGCAAGCAGGTGTACTCCACCAACGTCTCGGCCGGCATCAACGAGCCCGAGAAGCTCATCAACATCATCATGAACAACGAGGCGCCCGTCCAGGAGGGCTCCGTCGTCGAGGCTTCCGCCTCCGAGGAGC
This sequence comes from Coriobacteriales bacterium, assembly GCA_029101205.1. GTDB lineage: Bacteria > Actinomycetota > Coriobacteriia > Coriobacteriales > Atopobiaceae > Olsenella_K. The sequence continues at coordinate 111,855 of JAQXQO010000134.1, forward strand.
AGGACTCCGCGTTGCACGTCATCTACAAGCACCTGATGAACGGCGTCAGCCACATGCTGCCCTTCGTCATTGGCGGCGGCAT
>JAQXQO010000135.1 GCA_029101205.1 Coriobacteriales bacterium
CGCACGAGCAGCCGGCATGCTGTCCTGGCACTACGACGGCGACGCAGCGGCGTTTGCCGATGCCATGCGCCAGGGTGGCGTGCGCATCTAGGCGCACCGGCGCCATCCCTTGGGGTGCCATCCCAACGACGGGGGCACAGCCTGCCTTGCCTTTCCTTGCGAAAGCGAGCCAGACTGTGCCCCCGTCAACATGAGGGTAGCCTGTGAGATTGTCCCGTGGGGGCGTTGCCGACATCCGACCCGCGCCTCGGTCGCCCGCACGAGGCATCGGCCGCCTGACACCGGCTAGAACTGGGCGAAGCGCGGCTCCCCCACCGTGCACACCTGCTGTCCCGCGAACAGCTCCTCCATGGCGTCCAAGAAGGGCTTCTCGTGCCCGGACAGAAAGTCGCAGGTCAGCTGCACGTCCTCCGAGAAGATGGCATCGCGCGGATGTGCGCCCGCGTCGGTGGCCATGCGACGCACGCGTCCGTAGGCGGCATAGGGCACCACGCAGGTCACCCGCGTAACCTGCGTCATGGCCACGACCTTTCCGTCGTCTGCGGCCCTCTGCACGGCTCCCTGCGTCGCCGCGGTGTAGGCGCGCACGAGGCCTCCCGGACCCAGCTTCACGCCGCCGAAGTAGCGGGTCACCACGCAGCACACGTCGGCCAGGCCCGCGCCACGCAAAACGTCCAACGTAGGCATGCCGGCGGTGCGGGAGGGCTCGCCGTCATCCGAGCAGCGCTCTCGCCCGTCGCTCAGAACCCATGCGGGCACGTTGTGCCGGGCGTCGTGGTGGCGCGCCCGCACCTCCTCGATGAACTTCTCGCACTCCTTCTGGCCCTTGGCATGGACCAGCTGGGCTATGAACCTGCTGCGCCTGTCCTCGAACTCAAAGACGGCCTCGTAGCCGTCCGCCAGCGTCTGGTATCCGTCTTGTGCCATGCAAAGACCGCCCTTTACAGAAGTTCGTTTCGAAGCCCATTCATCACGAGATGGCCATGCGCCGTGCCAGCCCATGCACAAGAAGGCACGGCGGCACGCGACGAAGCCGTCGTGCACCACCGTGCCACATGTCCAACCAAAATCACAATCCCGCATCCGAGGCCTGACGACGGCCACCGGATGCGACCGTCCAACCTACCAGAGCGGACATCCAGCCATCGCGCCTAGGCGCTCGAGCGAATCGGGCTTCACCCAAAGAAAGCTACTTCGTGAGCTTGAAGACCTGCTGGCCAGCCTGGACCTCGCCGGGCTCATGGGTGTCCACCGAGCTGAAGCTGTCGGAGTTTGTGATGACGGTAATGACGATGTCCTTATAGCCGGCCTTTGCGATCTTGTCGCGGTCGAAGGTCATCAGGACCTGCCCCGCCTTCACGTGCTGGCCGCGCTCGACGAACATGCGGAAGCCGTCACCCTTCATCTCGACGGTGTCGATGCCCACGTGAATGAGGACCTCAACGTCGTCGTCGCTCATGAAGCCAACTGCGTGGGGCATGCCGGCCGTGATAGAGCCGGATACGGGAGCGTACACGACGCCCTCGTTCGGCCAGATTCCAACGGCCTTGCCCATGGCGCCCGAGGCAAACACGGGATCGGGGATGTCCTCCATGGCAACAAGCTTGCCAGCAACGGGCGCGCTGACGGAATCGGCCGAGGTGGCAACCTCGATGTCGGCGGGCTTGGCGGGCTTAGCAGACTCAGCCTTCTTCTTGAACCTATCAAAAAGACCCATGAATGACTCCTTTGTTATCAGAATGACCTCAAGCTACGCATACGGCAATACGCTTAGAAATCATAATAGCAGGTAAGCCCCATAGTAGTTAGGTACATTGCTAAACATTTGGCCGGTCTTGTACACCGCAGCCAACAGGTTATACGAGATCGGGTCTCGCCAAGAATCACGGCACCTCGCCGCGCTGGCGTACGTACGAACACCCTAAGGGTGCGAAGTGGGCCTATGAGCCGGGTTCTGTCGAGGACGATCATTTATCTACTGACGCCGTTGCCGACGCCCTCTAGCGCGCAACCCGAGCGCGGTGCGGGCCACACCATTGCGCTCCTATTTGCGTTTGCTCCGGAAGGGGCTTGCCAAGCCGCCGTATCGCTACGACGCTGGTGGTCTCTTGCACCACCGTTTCAGCTTTTCTCTGACCTGCATGCGCAGGCAGCGGGAGTCTTCTTTTCTGCGGCGCTGTCCGTCGGGTCACCCCGCCTGGCCGTTAGCCAGCTTCCTGCCCTGTGGAGCCCGGACTTTCCTCATGGCCGTCCGTTGCCGGATGGCCCCGCGATCGTCTGGCCCACTTCGCAGGAGCGATTGTATCACGCCGGACGCGGACTACACGCGATGCGGGCAAAGCTGACGGTATCGCTGCACGAACTCGTCAGGGGTCAAGAAGACCTCGTCGAAGCCCAGTGCGCGGCACAACTGCGTTGTGGTTGGCTGCTCCAGGTGAGCTCGTTCCAACACGTCGGTGCGCGCGAACGCCTCGCGGGGCGTCGCGTCCATGAGCACCCTGCCTTGCGCCATGACCACCATGCGGTCGAACGTCCGCGCGACGAAGTCCATGTCGTGCAGAATCGAGATGACGGCCTTGTGCTCGCTGCGCAGGTCCCTGATGAGGCCCTCCAACACCTGCTTTCCGTGCACGTCCTGTGCAATGGTTGGCTCGTCCAGGATGATCACGCCCGTGTCCATGGCAAGGATCGCTGCGACCGAGACCATCTTTCGGTCGGACAGTCCCAGGTCATAGGGGTTCGTGCGCTCGCTACCGGAAAGCCCCACGCGCCTCAGCGCGTCCATGGCGTGCTCCCTGGCCTCGTCGTGCGCCATGCCAATCTGCAGCGGACCGAACATGACCTCGTCCAACACCGTGTTCTTGAATATCTGGTCGTTGGGGTTCTGAAACACCAGGCCAACGTCCTTCGCCAGGTCCGACACGGACGTATCGGCAATGTCGCGCCCATCCAGAAGAACGCTGCCGGACGTGGGCCGCAACAGCCCCTTCAGCAGCTTTACCAGCGTGGTCTTTCCCGCGCCGTTCTGCCCCACGATGGCACAGGAGCGTTCGTCGAACGTCAGGTTCACGCCATGGAGCACCTCGACGTCAGGAGTGTAGCCAAAGTGCAGGTCCCGGACTTCCATGCAGCTCATGAGCGGGGTCCCTTCTGTCCCTGTGGTGCTCGGCCCAGGAGCGCCCTCGTGTCCTCCAGCGTGACGGGATAGGTGCCGTCAGGCAGGCTGACACCCAGCTGTCGGCAGATCTGCGTGTATGTGGGCGCCGCGACGCCATGCTCCGCCAGGTCGCCCCTGGAGAACACCTGGCGCGGTGTGTCGAAGGCGACCAGCTTCCCGTCGTCCAGCAGCATGACCCGGTCGCTGTACTTCGCAATCTGCTCGACCTTGTGCTCCACCATGATGACGGTCTTTCCCTGGTCCTTCAGGGTGCGGACCGCCTGGAACACCTCGCTGGAGCCCTGCGGGTCCAGCTGCGACGTCGGCTCGTCCAACACGATGACCTCCGGCTGCATCACCAGGATGCCCGCGAGGGCCATGCGCTGCATCTGGCCTCCAGAGAGGTCGTACGGGGCGCGGTCAGCCAGCTGGGATATGTCCAAAAGCTCCATTGCGTCATCTATGCGCCGGCGCATCTGCGACGCAGGCACGCCCAGGTTCTCCAGACCGAAGGCGATCTCCTCGTACACCGTCAGCTTCGAGCCCGTGACCTGGTTGAAGGGGTTCTGGAACACCAGCCCCACCTTGCGGCAGAGCTCGTCGTATGACGATTCCCTCACGTTCGTGCCGTCTACGGTAACGCTGCCGCCGTAGGTACCGTGGTAGAAGTTGGGCACCAGACCCAGCAGCGCCTGGCAAAGGGTGGACTTGCCCGCACCGTTGCGACCGATGACGCCCACGAACTCTCCCTCGTGAATCTGGCAGTCGATGCGGTCCAGCGCCAGATGCTCCGCTTCGGGATAGCGGTAGCGCAGGTTCTGGATGATTATTTCGGCCATACGGACACCCCCATGGTCAGGGCAACGCGAGCAACAACGGAAAGCGCGAACACTACGAGCAACGCCACCCTGACCGACGCGTCCGCGCGGCTGGCAACGAACTCGTTCAGGAACGTCTTTGGCTCCTTCGAGCTGAAGCCGCGCACCTCAAGGGCGATGGACCTCTCGCGCGTGTCGGTGAACGAGCTCATGATGACCGGCGAGATCAGCGGGAGAAAGGCCTTTATCCTGGTGCCCAGGCTGCCCTCCGTACGCATGCCACGGCTGCGCTGCGCGTCGGCAATGGTGGAGGTGCGCTCTGTCATCTGCGGGATGATCTGGAACAGCGAGACAAATACGTAGCCCAGCCTGGGCGAGGCTCCCCTGCGGACCATGGCCTGCATCATGTCGGACGGCTTTGTGGTCAAGACGAACACGCAGAAGCAGAACACGATGTTCAGGACATTCAGCAGGATCCCGATGGAGTACTCGAAGCCCTCCTTGCGGGCAACCAGAGGCCCCAGCCTGAACAGCTCGGTGTAGGCACCGCCGCGAAAGAACGTCTGGATGATGACCACGGTCAAAAGGACGAAGCCGGAGACGGCCACGATGGGCTTTGTCTTTGCCAGCACTCCGGACGTCGCCAGAAGGGCGACGCTCAGGGCGATGAATGCCACATAGGACGGGCGCAGGCCCAGCAGCAGAGGCACGCAGATGGCCACGACGACGTAGGTCAGCTTTGTCAGCGGTGATAACCCGTTCAGAAACGAGTGCTTCTCCTCGTACAGGCTGATGCTCTTCATGCGAAGGTCCTCCCTGCCCCGTCAGGTTGCGTCTGCCACCCGTCCATTCTAGTAGCGCATGCGCACCAACGGCACGCTAGTCGTCGAAGGTCTCGTCCTTCGCCTGATACAGCGTGACCAGGCTGCGGGGCAGCACCTTGTAGATTCCCGCGACGATGAAGAGGACCACGATCTTGTCGGGAAGGTCAACGATGAGCTCGTCGACCGCAGATGCCAGGAAGCCCTGGGAGCCCATGGCAGCAAACACCGCGTCACCCCACACGTTGCCCGTGGAGCCGCCCCAGAAGATTATGTTCAGCGGGGTCGAGATGACGATGGCCACCAGACCGGCCAGAAGGCCGGTCAAAAGAATGCCAGGCCACTTCTGCAGGCGGCCATGCCAGGCCATGAGGCCCACGACGATGCCGATGCCCGCCTGGGTAATTCCGTACACGGTGGAGATGGGGTCCATCGTGAGGCCATAGATGACGTTCGTCAGGAAGCCCGCCAGGGCACCGACGATTGGGCCGGCAAGGCAGGCCGACAGGCAGGTTCCGATGGAGTCCAGCCAAAGGGGCAGCTTCAGCATGCTGGCGAAGAGCTTACCAACATAGTTGATACCGATGGCGGCAGGTATCAGCACCAAAGACGCGGTGCTTAGGTGCAGCGACCAGGGACTTCCAGATTGAGATTTCGACATGTGTCCTTCCCTTCCTCGTGCCTTCCACCTGAAGGCTTGGAACCATGGTAGCCTTGGCACTCAACGAAAACAGCCCTTTCGTTGATACTTTCAGCACAACATTTAGCGCACGCGGAAAATATTCCTCCTTTCGCCAATAGATGTGCCTAACCAAAGGAAACACGTGTCTGGGGCTGGCCCGATCCGTGGCGCCAAAACGCCTCGCGATTCACCATGCGCAGGGCTCCCCGCATGTTGGAGCAAGAAAAGCTAGAGAACAACTGTTCGTCACAGTATACAAACAATTGTTCCGTCGTGTCTATACCTGTCCCGCAAATCGGTTACACTTAACGAACAGTAGTTCGTTGGGAGGCATCCACTATGGACACCCTGACAAAGCTTGGAATCCTTGCCGAGGCCGCGCGCTTCGACGCGGCCTGCACCTCCTCTGGGGTGCAGCGCAGTGCGGTCCCCGGCATGCTGGGCATCGCCAGCAGGGGCGGCATCTGCCACTCGTTTACCGCAGACGGGCGCTGCGTCACCTTGCTGAAGGTGCTCATGAGCAACGCCTGCAGCTACGACTGCGCCTACTGTGTAAACCGGCGCTCCGCCTCGTGCCCCAGGGCCACGTTTACCCCGCGCGAGCTGGCAGAGCTCACCGTTGACTTCTACAAGCGCAACTACATCGAGGGGCTGTTCCTCTCCAGTGGCGTACTGGGAACGCCCGACAACACCACCGAACACATGATCGAGTGTCTTCGCATCCTGAGACAGGAGCTCAGGTTCAACGGCTACGTGCACGCGAAGGTGATCCCCCAGACCTCGCCCGAGCTGGTAGACCAGCTGGGCAGGCTGGCCGACCGCCTCTCGGTGAACTTGGAGCTGCCCAGCGCACGTTCGCTGCAACTGCTATGCCCCGACAAGGACGCAAAGGGCATCACGCACCCCATGGCACAGATTGCCCGCACCAGGAGCCAGGAGGAGCGCCTGCTGAAGGAGGCCCGCGGCAAGTGCCGGAAACGCTCCGCCTTGAGCGCCAGCTCCGACGCACCCCTAGCGGGTCAGGCCCAGTTTGCCTCCGTCGCAGACGGCCCTTCTCATGACGTCCCGACGGTAGGCGCAGCGCAGATCGCCGCCGCCAGCATTGGTGCCGGGACGCGGGGGCTGTCCAGGCGCTTCGCTCCCGCGGGACAGTCCACGCAGCTCATCATCGGCGCCACGCCGGAGGACGACAACCACATCCTGAAGCTCTCGAAGTCGCTGTACCGGACGTATGGCATGAAGCGCGTGTTCTTCTCGGCCTATGTGCCCATGATGGACGACCAGAGGCTCCCCTCCTCCGCGACGCCGGTCCCCCTGCGTCGCGAGCACCGGCTGTACCAGGCCGACTGGCTCATGCGCTTCTACTCGTTCGATGCCGACGAGCTGGTGTCCCCCGAGGCGCCATGGCTTGACCTGGAGCTGGACCCAAAGATGGCGTGGGCGCTGTCTCACCTGGACCAGTTCCCCGTGGAGATTATGGATGCGCCCAGAAAGACCCTGCTGCGCGTGCCCGGCATTGGCCCCGCCGGAGCCAGAAAGATCATCTCCGCACGAAAGACAGGCATGCTGACCATGGAGGACCTCGCGCGCATGCGCATAGTCGTCAGCAGGGCGCGCTACTTCATCACGTGCAACGGCCAGCGAGATCCGGGGGCTCCGCTTGACTACGAGCTCATTCGAGGCAGGATGGTGGCAGATGCCCAATCGACCGCATACAACCGCAGGCAGAACGCCAACTCTAGCCAGCTCAGCCTGTTCTAGGTCTCAGGAGTGCCGGGACAAGTCCAAGCCCATGGCGGAGGCCGAGCTGCCGCACGGCATCACCGTGCGCGCTGGATTGGGGGCGCAGCTGAGTCAGGCGCTGGACGCCATCGAGAAGGCCCTGGCAGCAGGGCTTCCTGTGGCAATCGCCTGCGAGCGCAGCCTGGAGGGGGTGCTATCGGCGGTGGGACTGGGCTACCTGGCCCATGCGCCAGAGGGCCGCGTGCGCCTGTGCCCCATCGACCAGTGCCAGCCACGCCTGACGGAGGCGCTGGTGCAGATGCCCGACGCGCTCCAGGATGACTCGACAGCCCTTGCCCAGCGCGTGTACCGGGGCTTCCGGCGCAAGCTCGCGCAAGGCTGCGGCAGATCCGTCAATGGCGACTGCAGGCGTTGTTGTCCGGGCCACTGCATGCGAAAGGTGGTGTTGGCCTGCGCAAACGACGACCCACAGATGCCGGAGGCACTGCACCGCTACCTCCGCCTGGGGTTCAGCGTGGGCCACGACATCGAATCCATGCACCAGGACCCCCGTGTGGCGCAGGTGGAGCAGCTGGAGCGCTACGTGTCAAACGAGTGCGAGCACACAAGGCAGTTCGTGCGCTTCTCGCACTATGCGGACGGCAGCTACGGGGCCGTGTTCAGGCCGCAGGCGAACACCTTGCCCCTGTGCGCTTCGTACTTCAGCAGGCGCATGGGGACCGAGCGGTTCTACCTGGCCGATCCCGTGCATGGCGTGTCCGTCCTGCACGAGCCCGGAAGGGGCCACGTTGTCATGCGCCTGGACCCAACGCTGATGGCTCAGCTACAGCAGAGGGAGCTGGCCGCAGACGAGCACTTGATGCGCACCATGTGGAAGAGGTTCTACGACGGCCTGGAGCTGCAGGGCCGTGGGCGCTTGCAGCGCGGTTACGACCTGCGCACCAGCTGGATGCCACAGAGGTTCTGGGTAGGTCTGACCGAGCTGGACCCCCGCAACGACGTCCAGTAAGACGGGCGCATTGCGAGGATGCAGCCCCGACGGTGCGCAGGCCTGCGGGCAAGGTCAAAGCGCCTAGGGCATCATGCTGCGGGCGATGTCGCGGCACAAGAAAGGTGCGAGACCCGAAGGTCTCGCACCTTGTAGTCAATGCATGTTGGCACCAAGCTGTCAAGCTGCTGCCAACGAACCGCACACGCTAGTCGAGGTCGTTGAAGTCCTCGCCAGGAGCGGAGGCGGTGGGGGCGGTCACGGGAGCCGCGACGGCCGTAGGCTCGGAGTCGGCTGCAGGCGCCGCGGGAGCGGGTGTCGCCGCGGGAGCTGCGGGAGCGGGCGTGCTGGTGCCCATCTGCTCGGGGAAGACGGAATCGGCGTCGTCCATGAAGTGCTGCAGGAGCTTCTTGTACTCGGCGCGGAAGTCCTCGCGGGACTGCTTCAGGCGATCGATCTCGTCCAGCTCGCTCTGTTTCTCGGCAAGGGCCTGGCGAATGACCTCGCGGGCCTTCTGGTCGGCCTCGTTGCGGATGCGCTCGGCGTTGGTGTGGGCGTCGGCGACCAGCTTGTCGGCGCTTTGCTGGGCGACGATGAGGACCTGGGAAATCTGGTGCTCGGAGGCAGCCATGTTTGCAGCGGGAGCTGCGGGAGCGGCAGCGGGTGCGGGCTTGGAAGCAGCCTCGGCCTCCATGTCGGCAATCTGCTGCTGCAAGGTGGCAACCTGCGCCTGCGACGCCTGAGCCTGGGACTCGGCAGTGTTCAGACGACCCTTGAGATCAGCAATCTTCTGCAGCATGGAGTCGACCTCGGTGGAGAGCTGCTCCAGGAAGGAGTCAACCTCCTCGGTGTTGTATCCGTGCTTGGACGGCGAGAAGGTGAGCTGTTCGATGTATTCAGGAGTGATAGTCATCTTTTTCCCTTTCGATCTGGAAGCGTACATGCACCATCCTGGCGCGCACGTTACACCCGAACCAGTATATCAACAACAACTTGCTCGATTACTTGCAGAACCAGAAGCGCAACGACAGGCGAGAAGTCGATGCCCCCGAACGGAGGGATAAACCTTCGAAAAAGGCCCAGGTACGGGGACACGATTTTGTCGAGCGCAACTGCGATGTCGTTCAGAATGCCGTCCGGGCGACGCGGAATCCACGAAATAATGCACCAGACAAGCACAAGTATCTGATAGAACTCAAACAGCCGCACCACGATGTTCGCGATCTGGTACCCAATCAATGGCAACTCCTCCCTACTGGCCCGCCAACTCGCGGGTGCGCGCGAGGGCGTCATCGACACCTTCGTAAAACGCTTCTACCAGCCCGGACTCCATCGCGCGCAACGCGGCGGCGGTGGTGCCACCGGGAGACGTGACCTTCTCCATGTAGGCGCGAGGGTGCTCCCCCGTCTGCTCCAAGCTGCGGGCAACGCCCAGCATGGTGGCCTCCGCCATGGATCGGCAAGCCTGGGCGGGAAGGCCCGCCTCGATGCCGCGCCTGGTAAGCGCATCCACCACCAGCGCGAAGAACGCGGGGGCACAGCCGATGACGGCCCCCTCGGCGTCCAGCTGGTCCTCCCGCATGACCTCGGCGCAGCCAAGGGCGCCAAACAGGGCGCACACCAGCCGCACGTCTGCCGTGGTGGCACGGCTGCCCGGGGCCACTGCGGAGGCTCCGGAGAGCACCTGTATGGGCAGGTTGGGCATCACGCGCACGATTCTGGAACCCGGCAGGGCGCTCTCCAGCGTGTCCAGCGTGACGCCGGCTGCGATGGAGACTACCAGTCTGCCGTCGAGGGGCTGGGCCAGGCCGTCGAGCACCTCGGGAAGGACCTGCGGCTTTACCGCCAGGATGACCACGTCCGTGCCCCTCTGGACCAGGCTGTCCGCGTCCGCGCAGGTCGAGAAGCCATCACGTGCGAAGGCCTCCAGCTTCTGGGGGGTGCGGTTGCACAGGCACACGTCCGCGGCGGAGCAGGAGCCCGTCGCCACGAGGCCGCGGGCTATGGCGCCGCCCATGGACCCGGCGCCTATGATGCCAACGGTGGCATTCAGCGGGGCCGCCTTCGGGCTTTCGGCACCCATGGCGCTACCTCTGCAGGTCGCCGTCGGCGACGAGTCGGTCGAGGTCAGCCTGCGAAATCTGGATGCCCTGCGGCAGGATGGCAAAGACGCTGTCCCCCACCTGCTGGACCTCGCCCTCGATGCCGAAGGACAGACCGTAGCAGAAGTCCAGGATGCGCGTGGCGGCGTCGTTGGGAGTGTCGCGCAGGTTCAGAAGCACGGGCTGGTTGGTCTTCACGCGGCGGACGACCGCCTGCACGTCATCGTAGGCGGTGGCGTTCAGAACATATGGGGGCAGCTGGCCGGAGGCGTTGATCTTTGACGCGGGACGCTTCTGGACGCCGTCGTTGTACGAGGAGGGACGGGCGCCGTCCTCACGGCGATACGACGGGGAGTAGCTGCCCTCCTCCAGGTTCTGGCCCTCGTAGGAGCTGGGGCCTCCGGCGTTGTTGCTGACGGGACGGCCAGAGCGGGTATACACCGAGACGCTCTCGGCCTCGGGACGAGGCGTGTTGCCCAGAAGGCCGCTACCCGAGGGCTGGTCCTGCGCATCGTCGTCTCCGTAGTACCCGTCGTCGTAGTCGTCGTCGTAGTAGTCGTCGTTGTTGTTGCCGCCCGAGAATCGGTCGCGGAGGTTGTCAAAAAAGCCCATGGTCGTCCTCGTTTCCTCTGGTTCGTGTGGGTTCGAATGCGTTTTGGTTGTGGTCTATTTGAGGTCGTGGTGCGGGTCGAACACAGTTCTACCCAGCCTAACGAGCGTGGCCCCCTCCTCGATTGCGATTTGGAAATCATCACTCATTCCGCAGGATAGCACCGGCAACGGCCTGCCCGTGCGCGTCCTGAGCTCCTCCTCCAGCTGCCTGAGGCCGTTGAAGGTCTCCCGGGCCACGTCGGGGTCGTTCTTGGGCGCCATGGTCATGAGACCGTCCAGCTGCATGTTTGGCAGGGCAGCCACCTCCTCGGCGTCGGCCCTCGCCTGGTCGGGGGTGTAGCCGGACTTCGACTCCTCCCCCGAGACGTTCACCTCCATCAGGAAGTGCGTGACCACGCCGTGAGAGACGCTGCGGCTGGATATGGCACGCGCCAGCTCGGTGCTGCGCACGGAGTGAATCAGGGTGACGTTACCCAGGACCATGTTTATCTTGTTCTTCTGCAGGTTGCCGATCATGTCGAAGCGCACGCCCGCCATGTCGGGATGCTGGGCGACGCCGGCCAGCTTGCGTCTGAGCTCCTGGGGGCGGTTCTCGCCAAAGGCGCGGTAGCCCGCCTGCCATGCCAGGTACACCTCGTCGGGGCCAACCGTCTTTGACACGGCCAGCATGCCCACCTGGTCCAGGTCCCTGCCGGAACGGCGCGCGGCCTCGCTCGCGCGCTGCAAGATGAGCTCTCGCCTGTCTCGCAGGAAAGCCAGGTATTCGTCGGGGTCCGCCGTCGCGGGTCCCACCTGAGGCTGCGTCGGAACTGTGTTCTGCATTGCTACGTCACTCCATCTGCGCCCGGTTTTGCGCGGGCAGATACGCCACGGCACCGTGCCTTCCGCAATGGCCGCCCTCCGCACGATACGAGAAGAACCGGTCTGTCGCGGAGGCGGTCGAAACGTCGGCGTCCACGATGCAATCGGGGGACATGCCGGCGTCAAGCAGGGCCGCACGGACCGCGGCGCCAAGGTCGAGATGCCTGTATGACTCCTCGATTATGTCACCGAACTCCTGGCGGAACCGCTCCATGAGGTCGCAGGAAACCTCGTAGTCACTCCCCCCTATGTGGGGTCCCACGTAGGCCCACACGTCGCCTGCCGTGCACCCCGCCTCCTGGCAGAGCACGTTCAGCGCCTTCGCGCTGATGCGGGTTATGGTGCCTCGCCATCCCGAGTGGATGACCGCGAATGCGTGCGGGGCCACCAGCACCACGGGAGTGCAGTCCGCATAGCACAGAAGCACCGGGACCGCCTCGCTACGGCACACGACGGCGTCTGCGCCCTCGCGTGCCTGGCGCTGCGCCTCCCCCACGTCCTCGGGACTGCCCGAGCGCACGACGACCACGCGGTCGCCATGGACCTGCTTCGGGTTCACCAGGCGGTCCATCAGACCGCCGGCTCCGATGGCCTCAAGGAGAATGGCGCGGTTCCGTCGCACGAGCTCCGGGGCGTCCCCGCAGGCGTCTCCCAGGTTCAGGGAGGAATAGCAGCCTCGCGAAACGCCACCGGTTCTCTCGGTGAATGCGAACGTGACCCCGCCGGGACGGCTCTCGTCGCCCAACAGGGTCACGCCACGCGAGGTGAATCTGGTAAGTACCGGCTCACCCATGCTGCGTCCTACATGCGCGTGCTGCGCTTCAGGAAGTCGGGAATGTCGAAGTTGCGGTCATTGCCCGAGCCGGGACGGCTGGCCGAGGCGGGACGGCCGGCTGCGGGACGGCTGGCAGGACGGGAGGCCGAGCGGCTTGTGCCACGAGTGGCGGGACGGGTGGGAGCGCTGACCGAGGCAGCGTCGGGGTTCGTGACGTTGTCGTCCTTGAAGCCCGTTGCGATGACGGTCACGCGCACCTGGTCGCCCAGGCTCTCGTCCACCACGGTGCCAAAGATGATGTTGGCATCGGGGTCGACGTTCTTTGCCACGATGTCGGCGGCGTCGTTGATCTCCTGGATGCCAAGGTCCTTGTTGCCAGCGATGGACAGCAGGACACGGGTGGCACCGTCGATGGAGCTCTCGAGCATGCGGCTGGAGATGGCCTCCTCAGCGGCGTCGGCTGCGCGGGAGTCGCCGGAAGCCAGGCCGATGCCCAGCATGGCCGTACCGGCGCCCTTCATGATGGTGCACACGTCGGCGAAGTCCAGGTTGATCAGGCCGGGGACCGTGATGAGGTCCGTGATGCCCTGCGTGCCCTGGCACAGCACGTCGTCG
>JAQXQO010000136.1 GCA_029101205.1 Coriobacteriales bacterium
CCGGCCTGTACGCCGCGGGCGACGTGGCGGGCGGCGCTCCCCAGAAGTATGTCACGGGCGCCCTCGCCGAGGCCGAGATAGCCTCCGAGGCCATCGCCTCCGACTGGCCGCGGCTTCGCGGTGACGTATCGCAAGCCGTGACCGACGGAGCTGGCGAGGCTGCAGCTCAGGTTGAGGTCCAGCCTGAGCCCCAGACGAAGGCTCAGGTTGAGGCTCAGGCTCAGGTCTCCGCGCAGGCCGACGCCGCCATCCGCGGCTACGAGGGCCACCTGGCAGCCGAGGGCCACGGCTTCGACGAGGAGCAGGTGGAGGAGGCCATGCAGAAGGTCATGGACCAGTACGCCGGCGGCATCAGCTGCGGATACCGCTACAGCGAGGCGCAGCTGGACGAGGCGCGCCTGCAGCTGGAGGGCCTGGTGCCCCTGGTAGAGGCCCTGCCCGCGGCCGACCCCGACGAGCTCCTGCGCGTCTACGAGCTGCGCGAGCGCCTGCTGGTGTGTCGCGTGCTGGTGGAGCACCTGGCCGCCCGACGCGAGACGCGCTGGCACTCATTTGCCGAGAACACCGACTACCCGCAGAAGGATCCCGCGTTCCAGAAGTACGTGAACTCGCGCCTGGTCGACGGGCACGTCCGAATCGTCTACCGCGACATCGTGGGAAGGGGCGAGCACCTTGAGCATCTGGATTGACGAGGAGCGCTGCGTGGGGTGCGGCCGCTGCGCGGAGGTGTGCCCCGGAAACCTCATCGGCGTGGGGCAGACCGAGGCCAGCTCGCGCCAGGTGGCGCAGATGCGCAGGCCGAGGGACTGCTGGGGCTGCACCGCGTGCATGAAGGAGTGCCCCGCGGGCGCCATCAGCTACTTCCTCGGCGCCGACATGGGCGGCAGGGGCACAAGACTCCAGGTCAAAAGCTCGGCCACCCAGAACGTGTGGGAGTTCGACCATCCGGACGGCAGCGTGCAGACCATCACGGTGTCGAAGTCGCAGGCAAACAAGTACTAGCTAGGGGGAACGACATGGCACAGAAGTCTTCCCACCTCGAGGCGCTCGAGGCGGAATCCATATACATCATGAGGGAGGTGGCCGCCGAGTGCGAGAAGCCCGTGATGCTGTACTCGGTCGGCAAGGACTCTTCGGTCATGCTGCACCTGGCGCTGAAGGCATTCGCGCCCGAGAAGCCGCCCTTTCCCTTCCTGCACGTGAACACCACGTGGAAGTTCCACGAGATGATAGAGTTCCGCGACCGCATCATGAAGAAGTACGGCCTGGACTTCATCGAGTACATAAACGAGGACGGCGTGCGCCGCGGCGTGAACCCCTTCGACTACGGCAGCTCCTACACCGACATCATGAAGACCCAGGCGCTGAAGGACGCGTTGAAGAAGTACGGCTTCACCACGGCGTTCGGTGGGGGACGCCGCGACGAGGAGAAGAGCCGTGCGAAGGAGCGGATCTTCTCGTTCAGGAACCAGGCACAGGCCTGGGATCCCAAGAACCAGCGGCCCGAGATGTGGAAGCTCTACAACACCCACATCCACAAGGGCGAGAGCATCCGCGTGTTCCCCATCTCGAACTGGACCGAAAAGGACATCTGGCTGTACATCCGCCAGGAGAACATCGAGATAGTGCCCCTGTACTTCGCGGCCAAGCGTCCCTGCGTGGAGCGCGACGGCCAGCTGATCATGGTGGACGACGACCGGTTCCGCTTCCTTCCCGGCGAGAAGCCCCAAGAGCGCATGATCAGGTTCCGCACGCTGGGCTGCTACCCCCTGACGGGTGCCACCGAGTCCAACGCCACGACGCTGGACCAGATCATCGACGAGACGCTGGGCGCCGTCGAGTCCGAGCGCACCACGCGCGTCATCGACAAGGACGGCGGCGAGGCCAGCATGGAGAAGCGCAAGCTGGAGGGAGACTTCTGATGAGAGACCTTCTGAAGTTCATCACGTGCGGCAGCGTGGACGACGGCAAGTCCACGCTGATCGGGCACCTTCTGTACGACTCGAAGCTCATCTATGCCGACCAGGCCCGCGCGCTGGAGCTGGACTCGAAGGTGGGCAGCCGAGGCGGCGCCATCGACTACTCGCTGCTGCTTGATGGCCTTTCGGCCGAGCGCGAGCAGGGCATCACCATAGACGTGGCCTACCGCTACTTCACGACGGACGCGCGCAGCTTCATCGTGGCGGACACCCCCGGCCACGAGGAGTACACCAGGAACATGGCAGTGGGCGCCAGCTTTGCCGACCTGGCCGTCATCCTGGTGGACGCCAGTCAGGGCCTTCTGGTGCAGACCAGACGTCACGCGCGCATCTGCGCCCTGGTGGGCATCCGCGACTTCGTGTTCGCCGTGAACAAGATGGACCTCGTGGGCTACAGCGAGGACGTCTTTAGGAAGATCGAGAAGGACGTGCGAGCCCTGGCGGACGAGCTTGGGCTGGGGCACGTGACCCTGATACCCGTGAGCGCCACCGAGGGCGACAATGTCACGCGCAAGTCCGCGAACATGCCCTGGTACCAGGGACAGGCGCTGCTGCCGTACCTGGAGCAGGCGGAGGTGGACACCGGCTCGCGCGGACGCGGCTTCTACCTGCCCGTGCAGCGCGTGTGCCGACCCGATCACACGTTCCGCGGCTTCCAGGGCCAGGTCGAGGCGAACTCGGTCAGCGTGGGCGACGAGGTCAGCGTGCTGCCCAGCGGCGAGACCGCGCACGTGAGGTCCATCCTGGTGGCGGGCGAGCCCGCCCGGGAGGCGCACTACGGGCAGCCCGTCACGCTGCAGCTGGACCGCGAGGTGGACGTCAGCCGCGGCTGCGTCATCCAGTCCGGCTCGGGCCTGAAGGTGGCCTCGTCGGTCCTGGCCACCATCCTGTGGATGGACGACCAGCCCCCGGTGCCCGGTCGCGACTTCTACGTGAAGCTGGGCACGAAGGAGATTCCGGGCCTTCTGACCAACGTGCTGTATGCCATCGACGTGAACACCGGCGAGCGCCGCAAGGTGGACGGCCTGCAGAAGAACGAGATCGCCGTCGTGAGCCTGACCTTCAACGAGGCCATCGTGGTGGACGAGTTCAAGAACCACCGGACCATGGGCGAGCTCATCCAGATCGACCGCGTCACGAACGCGACCGCCGCGGCGGGCGTGGTGGAGCGCGTGGACGACGCCGACGCCTCCGAGGGCTCTAGAGCCGATGCGCACCTGCGCATGGTGCTGAAGGGCCGCGCGGGCATCGTCGTGGAGTTCCCGCTGGCAGAGGCGGGGCCCGCCGAGGGCCATGCGTTCGAGCTCTCGCAGGTGAAGGACGTCGAGAGGCGCCTGATTGAGCGCGGGGTGGACGCCTACGTCTATGCCCCGAACGCGGACTCCCACGTGTACGAGGTCGTCTGGAACCTCACTCGCGCCGGCGTCACGGTGCTTCTGGCCCTGCCCGCGCAGCTTTCGCAGAAGATGCCCCGGCGCCTGGATAACCTGGTGTTCCGCGACTGGGTTGACCAGGTGGGCACCGACGCCGCGGACGTGGCGGAATACGTGGAGCGCATGGGCCGCACCAGCGGCCAGCAGGTCCAGGAGGGCGCCTACATCTAGGCGCATGAACTTCTTGACCGCGGCACGAAAGGCGTGGGTGCCAGCCAGTTGGGGGCACGTGGAGCCGGAAGCGCTGCACTGATTGCTTTTGGGGTTGGGCCGGTGGGGCGACGCGACCTCGTTCGAGAGGAGAGGCTATGGCAGAAAAGGTGGACTACGCCACCCTGAAGAAGGGCGGCTTCATGAGGCAGCGCCAGAAGGACCGCTTCTCGCTGCGCCTTCACACGGTGGGCGGAGCGCTCACCGCCGACGATCTGCGCAACATCGGGCAGATCGCGGACCGCTTCGGCAACGGCACGGTGCACCTGACGGCCAGACAGGGCGTCGAGATACCCTTCGTGCGCCTGCAGGACGTCGAGGCCATCAGGGCGGCGCTGGCCGAGGTGGGCCTGAGGCCCGGCGTGTGCGGGCCGCGCGTGCGCACCGTGACCGCCTGCCAGGGCAACCGCGTGTGCCCGTCGGCGAACATCGACACCACCGACATCGCGCAGAAGATCGACGAGCGCTACTACGGCGTGGAGCTGCCGCACAAGTTCAAGTTCGGCGTCACGGGCTGCCACAACAACTGCCTGAAGGCTGAGGAGAACGACGTGGGAATCAAGGGGTCGTGCAAGGTCACGTGGCTGGAGGACCCCTGCATCGGCTGCAGCATCTGCCAGAAGGCCTGCCGCGACGGCGCCATCACCATGAAGGACGGCAAGATGGTCGTGGACTACGGCTGCTGCACCAGCTGCGGTCGCTGCGCCAAGGCCTGCCCCGTGGACGCCTGGCGCGTGCAGAGGGGCTGCTACACCGTGTCGTTCGGCGGCCAGTTCGGCAGCAAGCTGGTCCAGGGCCACACGGTGGTCCCCGTGATAGAGGACGAGGAGACACTGTTCCGCGTGACGGACGCCGCCATCGGCTACTTCAAGGATTATGCCCACAAGGGCGAGCGCCTAGCGCAGCTGCTGAAGCGCGTCGGGACCGAGGAATTCGACCAGAAGATACAGGAGGCCTATCGTGGCTAGCTTTGAGGTTGCGGACACCGTTGACATCACCGACGTCGTGTGCCCGGTCACGTTCGTAAAGACTAAGATCGCCCTGGACGGCCTAGACGCCGGAGAGGTGCTGCAGGTGCACCTGGCGGACGGCGAGCCGCTGCAGAACGTGCCCCGCTCGTGCAAGGAGGAGGGGCACAAGGTGCTGAGCCTCACCGACAACGGCGACGGCACCTACGAGATGCTGGTCCAGAAGGGCGAGGACGCCGACGAGTAGGGCTCGTCGGAGCCGATTCAAGGATGTCCCGGAGGGGCGTCCGGGATGCGGACTCGAATGACGCCCAAACCCAACCGATTGCACTTCTTACCTTGGAGGGAGCACTGATGAAGATTCAGGTGGCGGGGGAGCCCCGCGAGTACGCGGACGGCCTCACCGTGCAGGGCCTCATCGAGGCCGAGAAGGTCCAGAACCCGCTGTACGTCACCGTGTCGGTGAACGACGCGTTCGTGCGCAGCGACGAGTTCGCCTCGCACGTCCTGAAGGACGGCGACCAGGTCGAGTTCATGTACTTCATGGGCGGAGGCGCTCGGTAGATGGCCATGACAAACGAGCAGATGGAGCGCTACTCGCGCCACATCCTGTTGAAGCAGATAGGCGTGAAGGGCCAGAGGAAAATCTCGAAGGGGCGCGTGCTCATCATCGGCGCGGGTGGCCTGGGAGCGCCCGCCGCGCTGTACCTGGCCGCGGCCGGCGTGGGAACCGTCGGCATCGTGGACGCCGACGTGGTGGACCTGTCGAACCTGCAGCGCCAGGTCATCCATACGACCCCCGACGTGGGAAAGCTGAAGGTCGTCTCGGCCGCCGAGACCATGCGGGCCATTAACCCCGACGTCCACGTGGTTCCCATCCAGGACTTCGTCAGCGCCAGCAACGTGATGGACCTCATCAAGGACTACGACTTCATCCTGGACGGGACCGACAACTTCCCGGCGAAGTTCCTCATCAACGACGCCTGCGTGCTGGGGCAGAAGCCCTTCTCGCACGCGGGAATCCTGAGGTTCAACGGCCAGCTGATGACTTACGTGCCGGGGGAGGGACCGTGCTACCGCTGCGTGTTCAAGGAGCCGCCCCCAGCAAACGCCGTTCCCACCTGCAGCCAGGCGGGCGTCATCGGCGCCATGGGCGGCGTCATCGGCAGCCTGCAGGCCATGGAGGCCATAAAGTACCTGACCGGCGTGGGAGACCTGCTGACGGGCAGGCTTCTGACCTACGACGCCCTGAGCATGAAGTTCCGCGAGATCAAGGTCTCGCGCGACCCCAACTGCTCAGTGTGCGGCGAGCACCCCACCATTGAGCACCCCATCGACTACGAGCAGGCGGTCTGCGACCTGAAGTCGCACCGCGAGGCAATGGCGCAGGGGTGATGGGGATGTACACCGTCAGGCTGTCGAAGGACGACTACCAGAAGATACTGGACCACTGCAGAGCGGGCCTTCCCAACGAGGCGTGCGGCCTTCTGGCCGGCAGGGTCCAGGGCGACGTGAAGCTCGTCGAGCGCGTGTACCCGTGCCAGAACCCCGACGCCAGCCCCGAGCACTTCACCATCACCCCGCAGGCGCAGCTGGCGGCCATCCGCGATGCCCGTGCCAACGGCCTCGCTATGCTGGGGAACTTCCACTCGCATCCGGCGACCCCTCCCCGGCAGTCGGAGGAGGACAAGCGCCTGTCGTACGACCACGACGCCAGCTACCTGATCCTCTCGCTGGCGCAGGAGCAGCCGGTGCTGAACTCGTTTCACTTCGACGGCGTCGAGTCGACGAAGGAAAAACTGGAAATCGTGTAGCTGGGCCCGCGCCGGCGGCTGTCGCCCCGCCGTGGGCTACCGAAGGAGGTAGGTCATGGACACCTGGGAGGCAGCCGCCAAGGCCAAGACGTGCCGCGCTCGCGATGACGCGGCAACGAAGACGGCGCTGCCGATGCGCATCCGTGGCGTCTGGCATGCGTTCGCCAGCATGGCCCGCATAGGGCTCATTGGGTTCGGAGGCGGAAACGCCCTCGTGCCCGTGATCGAGCGCGAGGTTGTGGCGAGAGATGACGGCCAGCTGGGTAGTTCGGATGTCACGGCAGGGTCGAAAGCCGCTGCGGGGTCCATGTCGCAATACGAGTACGACCGCGCGGTGATCGTGGCCAACATCACGCCCGGAGCGCTGCCCGTGGAGGTGGCCTCCAGCGTCGGCGGCCGCCTGGCGGGGCCCGCGGGCATGGTGGCGGGCGCCGTGGGTATGGGCCTGTCCGGCGCGCTCCTGAGCTTTCTTTTGCTGGCGGCGCTCTCGTATGTGTCGTCTGCCGTCGAGCTGCAGGTCAGGCTGGCGTCGGTGGGCATCGGCATGCTGATAGTGTACGTGCTGGTGTCCTATGCCCTAGGGGCCGTGCGCCAGAAGGCGGCGCACTCCACCGAGCGGGCTGTGTCCGTGGCCCTGGTGGCGGCGGTGTTCGCCGTCACCTGCGGAAAGTCGCTGAAAAAGGCCATCGGCTGGAATCCCATGCCGATTTCTTTGAGCGCCCTGGAGGTATTGGGGCTCTCGTTCTTCGTGATCTTCTATACAGGCGGACGCCGGGCCGCCCACCACATGGTGTCGAACTGCCAATCCATCGGTGGTGGCGCGGGGGCCGAGTCCATCGAGGTCGCAGTTTCTCCCAAGGCGTCGAGCGCCGCAGGCTCGGAGCCACGCTGGCTGCGCGGCGTCGTGGCCGCAGCGTTGGTCGCGGCATACGCCGCCGGCGTGAACGGCTGCCCCGTGCTGAGCCTGCCGCAGGTGTGCATGGCGCTGAGGATTGCGATGGTGGCGCTGGGCACCTGGGGCTTTGTCGGGGCCATCTTGTCCGAGGGGCTGCCCGAGGGTGGCTTTGCCTGGGGGAGGCTGCTTCGCGGCGTCGGTGCCTGGTGCGCCTTCATGGCCGTGTGCTGCCTGCCAGCTCTGCTGCTGGTCCCGCAGGCGATGGATTTCCTGGGGCGTGCCGCGGCTTCCGTGCTGATGTCGTTCGGCGGTGGCGACGCGTACCTGGCCATCGGAAACGGGCTCTTCGTGGACGGTGGCCTGATTTCCAGCGCCCAGTACTACGGACAGGTGGCCACCATCTCGAACGCCATGCCCGGGTCCATCATCTGCAAGGTGCTCTCGGGCGTCGGGTACCTGGTTGGGTTCAGCCATGGGTTTGCCGAAGGGACGTGGCTGGCGCTGGCGGGATTTGCCGTGGGCGTCGGGTTTTCGGAACAAGCTAATGAAATAAATCGTAACTTTGCCAACGTATAACAATACAAC
>JAQXQO010000137.1 GCA_029101205.1 Coriobacteriales bacterium
TCTCGTCGAAGTGGTCCATCGTCCAGACGAAGATCTTCTTGTCCGGGGCGGCGCCCTTGTAGGCGGCCTTCAGCACGGGGTTGCTGGCGGCGGCGTCGTTGACGGCGATGATGCCGTCGCAGGGGTACTCGAGCGCCCACCTCGTGACAGTCTGGCCGTGGATCATGCGGTCGTCGATGCGAACGAACGTGATCATTGCTTGTGTCCTCCTCTCTGGTGAATTGATTGCCTACGAAAACTCCCCCCTCCATCCCCGGCGTGCCAGTGCGCCATCTGTTCAGGCGACGCATCGCCTGATGGGCCTGTGACTGTCGGGTTGCAAGCCTTTGGGAGCGCCGTCACGGCACTTCGAAAGGCTTTGAGGTCTGTTTCTAGGACGATTTGCCGTACAATGTCCTAGGCGCAAGAACAGTTATAAGATGACGGGGCCCGTACAATGTACGGGATTTTTCTTATCCTGCCGAACGGTAGGATTTCTTCCGCTAATGGATATTTCTTGACATTTGCGAAATGCCTGATAGCGCATAAGCCAAAGGGGAATCGGAGACTCCGCCAAGGAGGGGCGCGGAGGCAGCTCCCAACCACAGCAAGTCCTTGGAGTCCTTGACTCAGCTAGAAATTTACGCCGTGGTTGCGGCAAATTTCCGCGTATTCGGCGGAATGCTCCTCGGTGACGGCAGGCATCAGAATGCCGCACAGGGCATCCGCCATGCGGACCGGGCGGGCGTTCTTCGTGCGGTCGGCCTTTGCATCCAGCACCCAGCTGGACTCCACCGTGGTTATGGTGGAGGCCATGACGCCCAGGCTCCAGTTCGAGATGCGTCTGCTGATGTAGCCGTCGTGCTGCAGGCGGGACAATCCCCAGGTGTAGTAGGTCAGAAGCTCGTGCGAGAGGGTGCTGGCGGTCATGGGCGTGGACGCCTTGCGACCCACGCGCGTGGAGATCCCCGCCTTAAAGAAGAACGGGTACTTCTCGGCCATGCTCTCGCCCTCGACGAACAGCGTGACGAAGCGCTCTAGGAGCTCCCTGCCCGTAAGCGTATTGTCCAGCAAGGACCAGTAGTGCTCCAGCGGATTGGAGACGATACTCTCCAGGAGGTCGCCCTTTCGGGGAAAGTGATAGGTCAGGTTTCCCAGGGAGGTGCCGGCGGCAGACGCTATCTCGCGCAGCGACACGTTCTCGTAGCCTCGGCTATTGAACAGCTCGACGGCCACTTCCTCGATGTGTTCCTTCGTCCCTGCCATGCCCGAACTGTCTCTCTTACGCGCCTCCGTAACGGTTACACAGGATACTGCAAACCGGACAACGTACGAGAGCCACAAATTGGATCATTGATATTACCGCTGCGTATTCGGCTGTGCTCAGGCGCCTCGCCAGACGAGGGCGGAGTCCTACGCGGGCAGGCAGACGACCACGACCGCGCTGATGATCCCGATAAGTGCCAGCGGCACGCAGCCGTCCACGAAGGACGGCAGGGGTCCCAGCCGGTAGTACAGCACGTAGCACACCGCCATCAGCAGGTGCCCCGACCTCATTTGCGAAAGCGCAGTCACGTCCATGTTGCCTCCCCTTGCCGCGCCGTCACAGCGGGCGACTCCAGCGCAAGGATAGCAGTGCGCACCGGGGCATCAGCATCCGGCACAAGAAGGACCCGCCACGGCCAAGCCGCGACGGGTCCTTCGTTGAATCCGACGCCTCAGAGTGTCTAAGCGCCAGGCGCCACAGCCCCTAGATGCGCGCAACGGCCTTAATCTCGACCTTGCCACCGCCGGGCAGCGCGGCCACCTGGAACGCGGCGCGAGCGGGATACGGAGCCTCGAAGAACTCGGCGTAGACCTCGTTCATGGCCGCGAACTCGTTGATGTCGGCCAGAAGGACCGTGGTCTCGACCACGTCCGCCATGGAGGCACCGGCGGCGGCCAGGATGTTCTTCACGTTGGTCAGGCTCTGGCGGGTCTGGCTCTGTATGTCGTCACCGGCCAGCTTGCCCGTGGTGGGGTCGATGCCCAGCTGGCCCGACACGTTCACGGAGCCGTTGGACACGACACCGGCGGAGTAGGGGCCCAGTGCCTTGGGGGCCTTGTCGGTGACGATGGCGTGCTTGCTCATGGGAATCTCCTTTGTTTCCGGCCCGCTGTCGCGAGCATCAATCGGCATATCTAATAACACGCAGGTCAAGAAGGGCATGGCTAGCGTGCGACGTACTCTCCCGGCTGTGCGCCCGTGGGCTCGCCGTCCTTGGCCGCCAGCACGCCGTTCACGTAGACCAGCCTTGCGCGTCCGTGCACCTGGAAGCCCTCGTAGGTGGTGTAGTCGACGGCCTGGTGCTGGTTCTTCGCGCTGATGGTCCAGCGGGGTGCGGGGTCCCACACGCACACGTCGGCATCCGACCCCACAGCCAGGGCACCCTTGTGCGGGTACATGCCGAACACGCGAGCCTGCCCCTCGGACAGCAGGTGCAGGTAGTCCATGGGACCCAGCTGCCCCTCGAACGTGGTCATGATGAGAGCGGGGCGGTGCTCGACGCCGGGGCCGCCGTTGGGGATCTTCGTGAAGTCGTTCCGGCCGCGGTCCTTCTGGCCGTGCAGGTTGAACGAGCAGTGGTCTGTCGATATCTGGTCCACCTCGCCATCCATGACCGCCTGGCGCAGCGCGCGGATGTCAGAGGGCTTGCGCAGGGGCGGGCTCATGACGTACTTCGCACCGGCGAAGCCGTCCTCCCCCTGCTCCAGGTAGCGGGTGTCATCCAGCAGCAGGTACTGGGGGCAGGTCTCCAGCGCCACGCGCACGCCGCGACGGCGCGCCGCCCGCACCTGCTCCAGACCCAGCCTGGTCGAGCAGTGCACCACGTTCACGCGGGCACCCGTGAGCTCGCTGAGGTACATCAGGCGGCTGATGGCCTCGGCCTCGCACTCGGCGGGGCGCGACAGCGGATGACCCTCGGGACCCGTGATGCCCTGAGCCAGCACGCGCCGTTGCAGCGCGTTCACCAGCGTGCCGTTCTCGCAGTGCACGCACAGGATGCCGTCGAAGGGCAGGATGGACTCCAGCACCTCCATGGTCTGGGCGTCATCCAACCGCAGGTGGTCGTAGGCGAAGTACGTCTTGAAGGACACGATACCGGCGCGGCGCATGTCGGGGATCTCCTCGCGGGTGCGCTCGTTCCAGTCGGCTATGGCCATGTGGAAGGCGTAGTTGGACGTGCACGTGCCGTCGGCGCGTTTGTGCCACTCGTCCAGTGCCTGGTGCAGGGTCATGCCCTTGTCCTGCGTGGCGTAGTCCACGATGGTCGTGGTGCCCCCGCAGGCGGCGGCGCGCGTGCCCGTCTGGAAGCTGTCGGCGGTCCAGTCCATGCCCGTCCAGCACTGCATGTGCGTGTGGGCATCTATGAAGCCGGGGTACACGTAGCAGCCGCTGACGTCGACGACCTCGTCGTCCGCCGTGGCGGCATACGTGCCTCCGACCTGGCTGATCTTCTGGCCTTGCAGTACGAGGTCGCCACGGACGAGACCCTGCGGGGTCACGAGGACGCCTCCCCTTAGAACCTTCATGTGTAGCCTCTCTACCTTGACCCCTCGATCACCTGGGCGATGCGGTCCAGGTCGTGCGGGGTGTCTATGTCCATAAGCTCGGAGGCGTCGGCCGCCTCCACCAGCACGGCTCCCTCCTGCAGCTCGGGAAGGGAGCGCAGCAGCGACCCTCCCCCCACGTCGCCGCGCAGCGCCCGCAGCGCCGGCTCCAGGCTGCCCGGGAACAGCACGGGACTTCCCGCCTGCCCCTGCCACGCCAGCCTGACCACGCTCTGCGGATGCGTGCCGAACGCCTCGGCCATGTCTTTCAAGCTCTGCGTGCGCACCAACGGCTGGTCTCCCTGGACGAACAGGTAGCCCGCGCGACGGCCCAGCGCCTCGACGCCCGCGCGCACGGTGTCCGACTGCAGCGGGCCCTTGGGGTCTACCGTCCGCACGCCGAGGCCGGACGCCAGCTGGCGCACGTCCTCCCACCTGGACGAGACGACCACGTCGAAGTCCGTCTCCAGCACCGCCCGCAACGTGCGCTCCACCACCGTCATGCCCGCCAGCAGCTCCACAAGCTTCTGCCTGCCGAAGCGCCTGGCTTCGCCCGAAGCCATGACCACGCACCCCAGCCTGCGCACGCCGCCGTGGCCGGCAAAGCAAGCGTCAAAGAACTCATCGGATGCCGCGCGGGAGGCGTCGGCCCAGGCCTTGTAACGCTCCAGCAGCTGTCTGCCCTCGGGGGTCAGCGTGCTTCCACCGCCGCCCGAGCCACCCGCCCTGCGCTTCAGAAGGGGCGTGCCCAGCGCCTCCTCGGCATGCGACATCAGACGGGTGGCCTTCGTGTAGGCCATTCCCATCTGCTTTGACGCGGCCAGGAGGCTGCCCGTGCGCTCGGTGCGCCACAGCAGCTCGAAGGGTCCCGGGCCAAAGAAGCGCTTGCCTTCCTCGTCGTCCAACCACACGTGCGAGCAGGGCTTCATTCCTGCCTCCAATGCATTGACGGACACGGGGTTGCACCCGAAAGGCTGGTCCCCACGGGCACGATCTCGCGCTACGCCACGCCCGCCGCCGGCAGGGATAGGTGCCGGCGGCGGGCCGTCTGTTCTATCCGCGCACCACGGTACCAGTCTTTCCCTGGATGCCGTCGGACGCCTTGTCCAGGAGGGTGATGAGCGAGCTGCGACCGGGCGCGGACTGCGCGAACTGCAGCGCGGCCTGCACCTTGGGCAGCATGGAGCCGGGCGCGAACTCGCCCGCCTGGATGTAGCGCTGCGCGGTCTCGGGGGTCAGCTCGTCCAGCCACTGCTGGTCGGGCTTGCCAAAGTGCACGGCGACCTTCTCGACCGCCGTCAGGATGATCAGCGTGTCGGCATCCACCTGCTCTGCCAGGCGAGCCGCGGCGAAGTCCTTGTCGATGACCGCGGCCGCGCCCTTCAGGTGGTGGCCCGTCGTGGTGTACACGGGAATGCCGCCGCCACCGCAGGCAATGACCACATGGTCAGACGCCACGAGCGAGCGGATGGTGTCGATCTCGACGATGGACTTGGGCTTGGGGCTGGCGACCACGCGCCTCCAGCCGCGGCCGGAGTCCTCGACCACGTGGTAGCCGCGCTCGGTCACCATGCGGTCCGCCTCCTCCTTCGTCATGAACGCGCCGATGGGCTTGGTGGGGTTTTCGAACGCGGGGTCCTCGGGGTCGACCTCCACCTGGGTCAGCACCGTGGCGGCGCCCAGGCTGATGCCGCGGTCCAACATCTCCTCGCGCAGGGCGTTCTGCAGGTCGTAGCCTATGTAGCCCTGGCTCATGGCCACGCACACCGACAGCGGGCAGGGGATGTACTTCTGGGGGTTCGAGCGGGTCAGCTGGGTCATGGCCTCCTGAATCATGCCCACCTGGGGCCCGTTGCCGTGGGCCACCACGACCTCGTTGCCCTGCTGAATCAGGTCCACGATGGCCTTGGCCGTATGCCTGACCGCCTGCATCTGCTCGGGCAGGTTCTTTCCGAGGGCGTTGCCGCCCAGGGCGATGACTATCCTACGTCCCATGTGCTTCTCTCCCCTTTGTCCCCTCAAAGGCAGCAGGGCCCGCCCGGCCAGCTCTCCCAGACGAACCCTGCAGATGTCTACGAAATCGTTGCGGCAACGCGCCGCCACCTTGGCGCTACAGCTGGTACCAGCGCTTGGTGTCGCGCTCCTCGAGGGCCTTCAGCGTGGCCACGGGGTCGCTGACCTTCTGCAGGAAGATCATGGCAGCCACGGCGTAGGGCTTGTAGCTGGCCTCCTTGTACAGGCCGTCGCGGTGGTAGTCGAAGACCTCGTTCTCGACCTCGCCGTGCTCGCAGCTGACACCGTTGATGTCGGCGGGCAGCGGGTGCATGTAGATGGTGTCCTTGCCGTGGGCGGTCTTGTCCATCAGCGCGGGCGTGCAGCACCAGTCCTGGTGCGTGGCGTTCTGGGTCAGCAGCTTCTGCTCCAGCTGGTCGATGCCCTCGGAGTCGCCGGCGGCGTACAGCTTCGTGCGCTTCTCCATGGCGGCGTAGGATGCCCAGCTCTTCGGAATCACGATGTCGGCGCCCTCGAAGGCCTCCTCCATGGAGTTGACCTGGCGGAAGCTAGAACCAGACTCCTGGGCGTACTGGCCGGCCTTCGCCACCAGGTCGGGCATCAGGTCGTAGCCCTCGGGGTGAGCCAGGGTGACGTCCATGCCAAAGCGCGGCAGCAGGGTAATCAGCGACTGGGGGCAGCTGAGGGGCTTGCCGTACGAGGGGCTGTAGGCCCAGGTGACGGCGACCTTCTTGCCCTTGAGGTTCTCCAGGCCACCGAACTCGTTGATCAGATACAGCATGTCGGCCGAGGACTGCGTGGGGTGGTCGGAGTCGGACTGCAGGGAGACCAGCGTCGGGCGGTGGTCCAGGATGCCATCCTTCCAGCTCTGCTCGACGGACTCCGAGACCTCCTTCATGTAGGCGTCGCCCTCGCCGATGAACTTGTCGTCACGGATGCCGATGACGTCGGCCATGAAGCTGATCATCGTGGCGGTCTCGCGCACGGTCTCGCCGTGGGCCACCTGCGACTTGGACTCGTCCAGGTCCTGCAGCTGCAGGCCCAGCAAGTTCGAGCCGGAGGCAAAGCTGAAGCGCGTGCGGGTGGAGTTGTCGCGGAAGTTCGAGACCGCGAGGCCCGAC
>JAQXQO010000138.1 GCA_029101205.1 Coriobacteriales bacterium
CCGATGGAGGGCTCGGCGACAGTCGCGGCGGATAGTGCGTACCGGTGTGTCTGCCGGACCGACGGAACTGCCGGATCGACGTAACTGCCGAGCCGGACGGGACAGCCGCGCCACCGCAGCCACCTACGTGCTCAAGCTGAACGCCGCCACACCGCAGCCACGCAACCCAACGTCAAGCGGGGATTCCGACTGACGCTCGCACCATTGTAGTTTCACAGCCACCTGTCGCGCCACTTTGAGCCGCCAAGTGGAAACACGGGCATGCGACTTCGTTGGCGTTCGTCTTTGGACCTTGCCGCACCCTCTCTGGTAAGCACTACTTTCGACGCGCCGACCTGGCTCGAGCGCCCCAGAGCCCTGGCCTGGGGATAGTCACGAACCCAGCGCCCAGACCTGGAATTGTCAACGGACAGGCCGAAGATAACTCCGAATGTGGGCGGCTGGAGCTTCGGGTCTGGGGGCCGAAGGCTTCCGGAACTCCAGCTCTGATGTCATTCAGCCCGTCGACCTGCGTCATTGCAAGATTGACCTGCACCATTGCAAGAAGCGCCTTCCCAGTCGGTGCAGACTACCCAGTTGTGGGCCGCGCCCAGAACCGTAGACTCTGCACCTTTTGGTGCAGACTACGCAGGTGTGGGCGCCCGGACCTGGTGACTCTGCACCCCACACGTCGCATGGCGCGAACCGGCGCCTCTCCTACCAGGCCTTTTCCAAGAAGGGCAATCCGGACGACTGCAGACGGGGCAGTTGTGGGTACCCAGAACCGCTGGCTTTGCACCCAGAAGTGCAGACAGGGCAGTTGTGGGTACCCGAACCTGGTGACTCTGCACCAGCAGGTGCAGACCAGCCAGCAGTGGGTACCCGAACCCGTAGACTCTGCACCAACCGAAACGCTGCGGGCATCTGACACGGAGAATCTGCCGCGAGCATCACCTGCGAACATCACCTGCAGGCATCACCTGCAGGCATCTCCCACAGGCCTCAACTACCCCACCACGGCGCGACGCCGCGGTGGACGAACCCGACCTACGCTATACGGCGGGCGGCGCCTGCGCGGCGGGCGGCGTCCATGCGGCTGACAATGCCGGCAGGCATCACGCTAGCGGGCATGTGGCGCATGGCCTGCTGCCAGTCTGCAAGCGAGAGGCCACGTCCCTTACGTACCAGAGGAAACTCGGCGTCGCCACGACGAACGGCCAGGTCAGTCCCGAGGTAGCCCTCCGTTGCCAGCACGCCGGCGCCGCTCTGGACCTCCACCGGAGGCACGACGCTGACATCGGGCGCAGTGCCCTTCTTGCCTGTCTTTTTGCCCGCGGCGTTTGCGGCACAGGCCGACGACACGCTGCCGGACACCATGATGGCGCACTCAGAATTCACGACCAGAGAAAGCCCCTGGTAGCGGCATTCAAGGCCGCCCAGCATCTGTCGCATGGACTCGCGCGCATCCGAAGCTTCATTTCCGCAGGCCACCAGCAGCGGCACGAACGCCACGCCCCGGGCTGTCAGGCACAGGGAGATTCCGCGCAGCTGGTTCTGCTGGTCAAAGTAGGCGCGCAGGTCGACGCTGCCGCGCTGGCGCATGGCCACCAGGATCCAGAAGGGGCAATGCATCTGGTCACGCGCAATGACGCCCTGGTAGAGGGCCCTAGCCTGAGCGTATCCCGCCATGTTGCGAGCAATCGGACGCGAGAACAGAACCATGCTGCACCCTCCTGTGCGCCATGCGCCAAATAACATCGTCTATTCTCTCAGCGCGCGACCGCGACGAGCGACATTACACAAAACTTCAGCAGCTTGGTCTTTGGCATGACACATTCTGCACACGGAGCAGACGCGTGCCTTGCGATGCCCACACACCGCAAGCCCAGCGCTCGCCGTCGGTCCAACCATGCCGCGCGCGCGGCGGCGGATCGGCGCCAAACGGACACTCCCCTGCTAATCTGTGTGTACGACCGTTCGGCGAGAG
Organism: Coriobacteriales bacterium; assembly: GCA_029101205.1. GTDB lineage: Bacteria > Actinomycetota > Coriobacteriia > Coriobacteriales > Atopobiaceae > Olsenella_K. Next base: position 1,967 of record JAQXQO010000138.1, read on the forward strand.
GGGCAGCCATGCCATCGAAGAAGTTCTATCCACTCGTTGCCGCTGGCCTGGGCGCCGGGATGGCAGCCGGGTTTGCGGCCTATGCGCACCTGATCAACCACCGCTCGGCAATGGCGGAGCTGTGCGACGCGTACGTCGCCAGCACTGGCCAGAAGCTGGCGCTCACGGACAAGTCCCTCTTTCAGCGCTCGGTCGAGCGTCATCGCGAGGCAAACCAGCGCGAGTACCATGTGACCCACAAGCTGCGCTGCCTGCACTTCGAGGAGAAGCGCGGCGCGGTGAAGACCTATCACCTGGGCCTGACCGGCTCGAACACGCGCGCCGTCCTGTACCTGCACGGCGGTGCCTTCCTGCGCCAGATCACGAACCAGCAGTGGTCCTTCGTCGACAAGATCAGCTGGTACACCGGCGCGGAGGTCGTCGTTCCGCTGTATCCGCTGGCACCCGACCACGTCTACCTGGATGCCTACGACGCCATCCTGCCCGTCTACCGCGACCTGCTGAACCGCTACGGAGCCGATGCCATCACGCTGCTGGGTGACTCGGCGGGCGGCGGACTAGCCGCTGGATTCGCGGAGTGGCTAGCGCAGCTGGGCATGGACCAGCCGGGCCACACCGTGCTGGTGTCGCCGCTGCTGGATCTGACCTTCTCGAACCCCGAAATCGACAAGTACCGCCAGTCCGATCGCGCGCTGGGCGTGAACGGCCTGCGCGAGGCCGGCAGGCTGTGGGCCGGCGAGGCGGCGGCCGACAGCCAGCAGGACTATCGCATATCGCCGCTGATGGGAGACGTCAGCCAGCTGCGCAACGTGACGGTTTTCGTGGGAGGGCGTGAGATTCTGTACCCCGACGTCGAGGCATTCTGCATCAAGCTGCGCGACGAGGGCGCGCTCGACCGCATGGTTCTGGACGAGAACCAGGGCCACGACTGGCCGCTGTTCCCCACCCCCGAGGCCCGTCACGCACTGCGCCAGATCTGCCGCATCGTGAACGGCCGCACGCAGGAGTAGCAGCCCGCTGGGGCAACGTTGCATCGGGGCGATGTTCGTGGGGTCAACGTCTCCCACGACCCCGGGGCAACGTCTCGCCGAAACGACGTCCCGGCGAGACGCCGCCCGTCACTCAACGGTCCATCACCGCGCCGACCCTCATGGTCGACGCGGCATTTCTTTGGCAGAATCAACGCATCTACCTGCCGCGTAACCATCAAGAAATAATCAAGAAGAATAAACGTGACCCAAACGACCCCTGTGCGCCACGAGTTTCTAACCCATTCGTCGCGGACGGCTCCTACATTGAGCATGTGCACGGGCGGCGCGCACATACGCGGCGCGTCGTTCGGGCACCCCCTTTGCCGCCCCAAGAGACGTTCCCGCCGTCGTCTCTTGGGGCCATCTTTTATCTTGGGGCCACCTTTTTCGTCTGGGCCATCTTTTTCGTCTGGGCCATCTTTTGCGTCGAAGCCCCCACCAGCAGCACCTCAGTAGCTGGCAAGAGGCCCCTAGCGGAAAGCCGCTAGCGGCAGACCTCTCCCGGCCAGATGCGACCCTGGGTCAGGCGACGCCACACCTCTGACGAAACGTCCACGCTCGTGATCTCGGCCTTGGAGCACATGCAGAAGTCCTGCAGGTCGTGCACCATGTGCAGAAACGCCTGGACGACCTCGCCCTCCTTGGCATCGCTGGCGTCGTCTTGCGCTGCCTCGGCGTCGTCCACGCTGACACCCAAGCGGTCCAGCAGCAGACAGCGCAGCCTGTCATAGCGCAGCAGCACGACCGCGCGGTGCTCCCTGCCGCTCTCCTTCACAAAGACGATCTGGCAGGGATCTGCGTCTCCCAGGACGGCGGCCAGATTGGTGCCATTCAGGCTGGAGTCGTTCTGGAGCTCGCGCACGCTGGCAAAGACCGGCGCCTTCGGGGCCTGGTCGTCTGCAGACTCCAGATACGCGTGGCTGACACCAAGCTGGCGGCAGAACTCGTCGACCAGCTGGAAAGATGGCACCTCTTCGGCGTTCAGGGCCCGCTGCAGGGGCTCGACGGAGTCGCAGTGCATACGGCGCGCCACCTGAGCGGCGGTCAGGCCATTTACCTGCGGTGATATGGCGTCAAAGACGTCCCACATGCGATTGCTGTAACGCGTGGCGTAGTCCAGCGGCATGTGGATGACCTCGGACTCGGTCGCACGGCCCTTGCGAGAAGAGCTTTGCTTCGAGGCGGAGCGGCCATGGCCAGACGGCGCGGCATCGCGCTTGGACGACTCCTGCGCCCTTATGGCGTCGAAGAATGCCCGGATGCTGGCCAGGGGCAGAGCGGTGCCAGGCTGCGCCTTCGCATTCGCGGTGTGCGCAGTAGCCGTAGCTGCTGCAACCGCGCCAGAAGAGGCGGCAGCGTTGGTCGCCGCATTCTGCGCGACCGCAGCCTGAGCGGAGGCGCTGACACCACCCGCCATGACCCCATCCTGCGCGACGTCACCCTGCTGGTAGGCGGGCTCGGAGGGTCCCGCCGCGGTCGCAACGCCAGCTCCGGGCACAGCGGCACCTGCCGCCACAGGCTCAGCCGCATATGCGGCAGCCTCAGCCTCGTAAGCGGCGCCAGCGCCTTGCGGCTGGTCAACGGGCTGCTCGGCAGCCACCGCCTGATTGGCGGAAGCCGCGGTCGAAACCGATGCGGCAGGGGCCGCAGCCGCAGCGCGAGCAGCCGCCGGCTCGGAGGCCACGGCCGCGCGAGCACCTGCCGTCGTGCCAGCCCCGGCACCACCCATGCGAGCCTGGGCCGCGGCGATGCGCGCGGCCACGGCAGCCTGCGCCTTCGACATCACGGGCTCGGGCTCGGGGACGCCGGTTATGACGGACTCGGGAACCTCTTCCGTATTGCGGTCGACGGTTATCTGGCTCAGGCGCTCTTCTCGCTCGGCGCGTGCCTGGCGGGCATCGGCACGCTGCTGCTCCAGGCTGGGCTGGGCGGCTGTCCGACGCGTTGCCGATCCGGACTGGCTGGCCTGGTGCAGGTCCTGGGCACGCTGGCGCACCTGGCGCTCGCGCTCCTGGGCCTCGGCCTGCTCAGCTGCCTTCTTTTGCTGCTTCTGCTGTGCGTCGCGCAGGGTCAGGGCATCGGCCAGCTCGTCTCGCAGGAGCAGCTCGTGCACGTTGGCACCAACCTTGCCGATGGCGCGGCGCTGGTACAGCAGGGGCCACCACTCGTCGTTGCCAAACTGGTCCTGCTGCGGGGCGACCATGCCCAGGTGCCTGCCCACGCGCTGCGCGGTGGTGTTCAGCCAGCGACGATAGCGACCCATTGTGCCGCGGAAGCGCACGCTCATCTGCTGCAGCGTGGTCGGTCCGTCGAACGCGTGCAGGCACTCTACGGCGTGCAGGCCATCCTCGTCGAACACCGTGGGGTCATCCAGCATCTTCAGCCACTGCTCGGTGGTGATGCCCGGATTGAACTCCTCCAGTGACGGATGCCAGCTGCAGTCGCTCACCAGCTCCTCGGCCTTGTCCGCGCTCTTCTGTGCCTCGGCCTGGGCCTCACGCGCCCGGCGGTCGTTACGAATTATTGCCATGCCAAACCCCTCGCCGCTTTCATTCCGCACAAGAGTATACGTGGCACTCAGCCTTCGCGCAGGTAGGAAGTATTGTTTTCACGACCAAGCCCGCAGGTAATGCACCTTGGCCACTAACATCAGCTTTCTCATGACATTATCGAGAGAATGAGGAGGGAATGAGGAGGGAATGAGGAGGAACGAAGGAGCTTGTTTATACGAGCTGTCACAGGGGCATAGTAGGGATGTGGGCAAGAGAAACAGGGACTCGACCCCACAACTGCAACTAGGTCAACAGGAACCCACCTTCCCCTCCTTCCCAGAGCTAGTGCAGCAAAAGCGTCCCGTCGGTGCAGGGCCGGCGGGACGCTTTGCGTGTATGGGAACCCCTTGCGCAAACGCGCGTGAACGCTACGTCAGCGACAGGACGGCGCACAGGCACCATACCGCCAGCGCGCAGAACCCCCAAAGCCGCGCATTGCGAACCATGCTTCCTCCCCATCCAAATCTGCGAAATCGCAGAATTGTCCCGCTACAATGCAGCTGAAAGCCATGCTTTGCATTCGAAATATTGCCTTGCGCAAGAGAGCATTATGGCACAGCCAGGCACATTAACAAGCTGCACGTTATTCTCATAATACTATAGTCGTTTTCGCGCGCTCAGGGACAAATTGAAACCGTTTATCTTTTCTGTGCAATACCTAGTGAGCATGGAGTATTTTGATGGTATCAAGAATCGCTTCATCTGCATGAGGAGTGATGAGTCATGCGCACCAGCCTCTACGCCATCAACAAAACCCAGAAAAACGACCGGACCGAGGTAGGCTACCTGCTGGATGAGGACATCTTTGCGGGGACGCACGCCAACGGCGGCACCCAGGCGGGCTACCTGCGTGGGCGCGACGTGTACCAGAGCACCTTGGGCTATGCGGGACGTGCCGTGGGCTACGTGCACGACAGCAGCGTCTACTCCGGCGGCCGCAACCGGGGCAACCTGGTTGGGTACCTGCTGGACCGCACCGTCTATGCCGGCCAGAAGGACGGCGACGCACAGCCCGTGGGCTACGTCGAGGGCGACGATCCCGAGCGCGGTGCCGCTGCCCTGCTGCTTTTGTTGAGTCAGCAGCAAGTCGCCATCGCATAGCCCGCGCGCGTTATACTATTTGCAGCATAAGCGCCTGCGGCGGAGCGACTCGGAAACTCTCCAACGCAAGGTACATGCCAACGCCTCGGCACACCGACATGGAGTGCCGAGGCGCTTTTGCATGAAATGGGCCGTCTCTGGAACGGGCAGCCTCGATACAGCGACCGGCTAGGCAATCCGGGGCAGCTTGATCGGGCTGCTGCTGACGTCGAACTCGAAGCTGACGGAGTTCCCCGCGTAGCACTCGGTCGTGACCTCGATCAGGCGGTCCTCCTGGTCGTAGGTGTGGTTCAGCAGCACCAGCAGCGCAGACTCGGGCTTCACGCCCAACAGGCGCGCCATGCGATCGTCCGCCAGCTCGGAGTACAGATGGCGGTGCGACCTGGTGGGGGTCATGCCGTACTCGGTCGTCAGCGTGTGGTACAGCGACTCCTGGCCGAAGTCGTAGGCGTCCAGGCCCGGCAGGCAGCAGGCGGGCAGATAGGTGTCCTGGTACACGTTGGACGTCTCGTTGATGCTCCTGACGCGCTCGATGTGCCAGCACGAGGGATCCTGCGCGTTCACGAAGTCGGTGCCCACCACCAGCGGGTCCACCGTCAGCTGTGCGGGCGTCAGCTCACGGCGGAACTGAAGCAGCCTCGTAGACGGCTCCTCGCCGGACAGCGCGAGCTCTTCTTTGTAGCTAAAGAGCTTGCCCATGAACACGCCATAGTTGCTGGCGCGCACAAAGGTGCCGCGACCCCTCTCGCGGATGACGAGACCATCGCGCACGAGCGCGTCGTACGCCTGGCGTACCACCACGCGCGACACGCCCAGCTGCTTTATGAGCTCGAACTCGGTCGGCAGCTTGGTGCCAGCCTCTATGTCTCCGCGATGGATTGCCTTCGACAGGCACTCGTACAGCTGCACGTACAGCGGTGTGCGAGACGAGCGGTCGAGCGTTATGGGTACACGCCCTTCTTCCCATGTAGACCTGGGCCTGGGATGGTCATCTGGCACGTCGCTCACTCCCCTCACCATCTGCTGGCGAGGGCCGGTCGCACGCGCGGAAGGCCTCCCGCCATTGCCTGCATTGTGCAAAGGGTCTATTGAGACTCCTTCGTATGAAGAATGATACAGCTTACAGGCATAAATCAAGCCCTCGTATCCATCTGTGGCATAAGCTCCACGATGGGTACGAGGGCTTTTCTTTGCTCGTTCCGACGCAGTTACCGCTGGTCAGCGGTGGTGTCAGCGGGCTTGGTCGCGTCCGCCGCATCAGCCGCGCCTGCAGCGCCCGCAGCCTTGGCATCGCCCTTCGGGGCAAGGGCGGCCTTCTCCTCGGCGGTCAGCGCCTGGTCGGGGTGGGCTGCCACATACTCGTCCCAGCGATCGTCCAGGAGGGCGTTCACCACGTCGCCCTCCACGGTCTCGCGGGTCAGCAGCACCGTGGCCATGGTGTCCATCTGGTGGCGACGCTTGTCCAGGACGGCACGGGCGCGCTGGTGCGCCTCGCGCATGATGCGCTCGACCTCGTCGTCGATGCGCTTGGCCGTCTCGGCGGAGTAGTCGTTGTGGTTGGCGTAGTCGCGGCCCAGGAACACCTCGTGCTGCGCCTCGCCGAACACCTGGGCGCCCAGCTCCTCGCTCATGCCGTAGCGGGTCACCATCTCGCGCGCCATCTTGGTCGCGCGCTCGAGGTCGTTGCTGGCGCCGGTGGTGATGTCGTGGCAGAACAGCTCCTCGGCCGTGCGGCCGCCCAGCAGGACCGCTATCTGGTCCAGCATGCCGTCGCGCGTCTCGAGGAAGTGGTCCTCCTCGGGCAGCTGCAGCGTGTAGCCCAGGGCGCGGCCGCGGCTGATGATGCTGATCTTGTGCACGGGGTCGCTGTTCTCCAGTACGTGGCCCACCAGGGCGTGGCCGCTCTCGTGGTAGGCGATCACGTGGCGCTCGTCCTGGCTCATGACGCGGCTCTTCTTCTCGGGGCCGGCGATGACGCGCTCCATGGCCTCCTCGACCTCGTCCATGGAGATCTGCTGCTTGTGGCGACGGGCGGCCAGAAGGGCCGACTCGTTCATGAGGTTTGCCAGGTCGGCACCGGTGAAGCCGGGCGTCAGCTTGGCGATGCGCGCCAGGTCCACGTCAGGGCCGCAGGGCTTGTTCTTTGCGTGCACGGCCAGGATCTTCTGGCGGCCCTTCACGTCCGGGCGGTCCACCGTGACCTGGCGGTCGAAGCGGCCGGGGCGCAGCAGTGCCGGGTCCAGGATGTCGGGGCGGTTCGTGGCGGCTATCAGGATGACGGCGGAGTTGTCGTCGAAGCCGTCCATCTCGACCAGCAGCTGGTTCAGGGTCTGCTCGCGCTCGTCGTGGCCTCCGCCCAGGCCCGCGCCACGCTGGCGGCCCACGGCGTCGATCTCGTCGATAAAGATGATGGACGGCGCCGCCTCCTTGGCCTGCTTGAACAGGTCGCGCACGCGGCTGGCGCCCACGCCCACGAACATCTCGACGAAGTCGGAGCCCGAGATGCTAAAGAAGGGCACGCCCGCCTCGCCGGCCACCGCCTTTGCCAGCAGGGTCTTGCCGGTGCCGGGAGGGCCCACCAGAAGGACGCCGTGGGGAATCTTGGCACCCATCTTTTGGTAGCGCTCGGGCTCGCGCAGGAAGTCGCGGACCTCCTTCAGCTCCTCAACCGCCTCATCGATGCCGGCCACGTCCGAGAACTTCACCTTCGGGCGCGTCTCCTCGGTGGTTTTTGCCTTCGTCTGGCCAAACTGCATGGCACGGCCGTTCTGGCCCTGCACCTGGTTCATGAAGTAAATCATGACGCCAACCAGCAGCAGAGTTGGCACGACGCTTGCCAGGATGGTCTCCCACATGTCGTTGGAGGAGGTGTCCACGGTGAACTTTACGTCGTCGCTGGACTCCATCAGCTGGTTCAGCGAGTCGCCGCCCACGTAGGCCGACTTGAAGTCGGTGGTGGCGCCGGCGTTGCGGTCGTTGTCCGAGCGGTAGTACTTGCCCGTGAGCGAGCTGTCCGAGGTGTGGTAGGTGACCTCCGTCACGCGGTCGTCGTGGACGGCGTTGACGAAGTCGCTGGTGGCTAGGGTGTCCGTGGTCTGGCCGCTCCCGGCGCCAGACCCGATGGAGAACACCAGGTATCCCACGAACAGGCAGATGACCACCAGGTAGATGAAGCCCGCACGCTTTCGCTTGGGCCGGAGGGGCGTCAGGTTGTGATTGTCGTTCAGGTCCGGCAAGGGTAGCTCCTAGCTTTGGTGACACAGCAAGAAGCGCCCTTCGAGCGAGACCGCTGCGCACGAGATTCCGACATATGGCAACCAGCCCGGCTTGCGGCCGGGCTGGCGCAGCGCTCTATATTGTGGCGCAAACTTAGGGAAATTTATACTTCTTACACGAAGAGTTGCCCTAAGAATATACCTCGTGCTTCAGGACGCCCACGTAGGGCAGGTTGCGGTAGTGCTCTGCGTAGTCCAGGCCGTAGCCCACGATGAACTCGTTCGGTACGTGCGTGCCCACGTAGTCGGGGTGCACGGCCGGGGCCTTGCCGGGGATGTCCTTCACGGCGAAGGTGGCCACCTTCACGTCGGCCGCGCCGCGGGCGCCCAGCATCTTCATCAGGTAGGACAGCGTCAGACCGGAGTCCAGGATGTCCTCGGCTATGAGGACGTGACGGCCCTCCAACTTTGTGTCCAAGTCCTTCACGATGCGCACGACGCCCGAGCTCTTTACGCCGTTACCGTAGCTGGAGACGGCCATAAAGTCCACCTCGCACGGCACCGTGATGGAGCGCAGCAGGTCGGCGGTAAAGACGAACGCGCCGCGCAGCACCGTCACGATGAGGGGGTTCTTTCCCGCATAGTCGCGGCTGATTTCGCTTCCCAGGCGGCCGACGATGCCCTGAATTTGCTCCTGGGTCAAGATGACCTTCTGTATGTCCTGGCTCATGTCCCGAGACTGCGCTGCCATGCTGACTCCTCCCCTGCGGACCCGCGGGTCCTGACTGCTGCACTTGACTCCATGGTACACCGCGGGGGCGCTACCTCGTGCCGCCCGGCGTCGAAGCATCCGAACGGACGCTGAGCTCCAGCAGGGTGCGGGTGCTAGGCGTCACGCGGGCGCGCTCGTCCACGCGCACGCCCACGACCCACAGCACGGGGCCGCTGGCGTCGGCACGCACGACGCGCACGCCCTGGCGGTCGGCGGCGGGAATCTTCGCCTCGTTCAGGAGGTCCGAGAGCTTCTTGCTCTGGCCGTGCATGCCCAGGGGGCAGATGACGTCGGCCACCTGCGGGGCGTCCACCCACAGCCGTCCGCCCAGCGAGGGGTCCACACCCGCGGCCTCGGCGTCCAGCAGCACGCTTTGGCCGGCCCACTCGGCGCCATGGGTGCGCGCCACGGCCACGGGGTCCGAGCCCGGCGCCACGGGCGACAGGCTGGCCTCCAGGTGGCGTCCGCCACCCAAGCCCAACGCGCCGGGCACGTCCAGCCAGCCCTGGAAGGCCTGGGGGTCGGCCCCGCGCGCACGCAAGAACAGCATGCCGTACTCCACGCGGGCGTCGACGCCCAGGGGCGTGGAGACCGAGCCCGAGCCCGCCGCCACCAGGCGCAGCACGGACTCGATGTGCCGGGCCTCCAGGCGCGCCGCGGGGCACACCTGCAGCAGAGCCTGGCGCACGACGCGCCGGGCGATGGCGATGTCGCAGGCCGCCAGTCGTGCCGCGTCCAGCGCCAGCACGCCCTCGGAGGTCCTGCGCGTCAGGTCGCGCAGCGTGCGCGACGACACGCTGGTGAGGTAGGAGTCCTCGTCCGACAGGATGTCGCACGTGGTGGACAAGCTGCTGACGACGCGCGGGTTCTTGCGCTCGACCACGGGCATGACCTCGTGGCGCACGAACGCGCGCAGGTAGCGAGTGTCGGCGTTCGTGGCGTCCTCGCGCCACACGATGCCGCGCATGCGCAGAAGCTCGCACAGCTGTGCGTGCGTCATGCCCAGAAGCGGCCGCACGATACGGTTGCGACGGCGCGGGATGCTGGACAGCCCGGCCGGGCCCGTACCGCGGATGGCGTTCATAAAGAAGGTCTCGGCACGGTCGTTGGCGGTGTGCGCCGTCACTATGCGCGCGGCGGAGCGCGGCGTGCCAAACTGCTGCGACAGCTCGTTTGCCAGCTGGGCCGCGGCCTGGTAGCGCACTTCTCGGCCCACGTTCTCAACGTTGTTGGCGCCGTTGGCGGAGGCGCCCGCCTGCTGCCGCTGGCGCTCGGCGGCCAGCGCCGCCACGTCCACGCGGCGGATGGTGCATGGTATGCCAAAACGCGCGGCCAAGGACTTCACGAACTCCTCGTCCTCCTGCGCGTCGATGCCCCGTAGCTGGTGGTTTATGTGCAGCACGTGCAGGCGCTCGCGGGCGATGCGCGCCTGGCCGCGCCCGTCCTCGATGTCCAGGGTCGAGGTGGCCGCTAGCACCAGAAGCGCGGTGGAGTCGGCCCCGCCCGAGACCATCAAGACCACGGGCGCACGGCCCGCGTCGTCGGCGGGACCCGACGAGCGGCCGCCGGTGGGCTGCTGTGACAGATATCTGCGACTGACACTGGTCATGCTGCTAGATGCCTCCGTTAAAGAGGAACCACACCAACAGCGTGACTATGAGGGCGGCGAGCACGTATACGAGGTTCCACAGGCCGTTGCCGCCCTGCTGTGCCTTGCGGGCCTGGCGCTCTGCGCGCTTCTGCTCGCGACGCAGGTCGCGCTTGGACGTGGCGGGGTCCACGTAGTCAGGCGAGAAGGGATCGGTCGTGTTCGGGACGCCCGAACGCGGGGCGTCAGAGCCCTGGGCATACGAGCGGTCACTGGCGGTCGCACGCCTGCCAGCGTTGGTCGAGAAGTGACTTCCTTGGGGCCTTGCCATGCATCCTCCCTGAATCTGTTTTCCGAGAAGACCTTACACCCCGCAACGGACAGACCTGGGCTTTCCTTCATAACCCCATCGCGCGGGCTGCGCCGTCCCGCGCTTGCGCTACCCTTGCATGCGCCGGAAGGCTAGCGGCACGTCAATCCGCTTCTGGCCCCACCATGCGCCGCGGCCTTGCCGCGTCCGGCCCACAATAGCGTCCACAAGGGAGAAGTGCTTCTGATGACCCCATGCATCCACCTGTACGTACTGGCCTCGGGATCGAAGGGCAACGCCGCCGTGGTGGCGGGCCCCACCGGATCGGTGCTGGTGGACTGCGGCATCTCGCGCCGGGCGCTGCACCAGCGCGCCGACCAGGTGGGGTGCGACCTGGACCGTGTGCAGGCCATCCTGGTGACCCACGAGCACGCCGACCACACCGACGGCCTCTCGGTGGTCATGAACCACTTCGACGGGCCCATCTATGCCACGGCGGGCACGGCGGCGGGCAGGAAGTTCCTGGCCCACATACCCTTCCGGCTGGTGGACCACGACGCCACGCTGCAGCTGGGCGGCATGCAGGTGCAGTGCTTCGGCACCTCACACGACGTGAACGACCCCATGTGCTTCCGGTTCTCGGTGCAGGACGACAACCAGGACGATGCGCTGGGCTGGGTCACCGACACCGGCTACCTCAGCGACCGGGCCATGGACCTGCTGTACGGCTGCCGCATCCTGGGCATTGAGAGCAACCACGACCCGCGCATGCTGCAGACCGGCCCCTACCCCGGCTTTCTGAAGCAGCGCATCGCCAGCGACATCGGCCACCTGTCGAACGACCAGGCCGCCGACGCCCTGCGCGACCTCGTGACGCCGCAGACCGAGACCGTCGTAGGCCTGCACCTGTCCCAAGAGAACAACCGGCCCAGCCTAGCCTGCCGCACGCTGGCCGCCGCGGTCGGGGCACAGCAGGCCAACGCCACCTTCACCGAGGCGCGCACGCCCGACGGCACGCTGAGCGTGTGCGTGGCGTCGCAGGACGTGCCGATAGAGGTCTACTAGGCGGCATGCCGCGCACCTGGGGCCCGCGCCAGCGAGCCCACCGGGGAGCCACCAAGGGAGAGGGGCCCGGCGCCGGACGCGTTGTCCGACACCGGGCCCAAATGTTGTTCATCGCGCTCGAGCGCGACTGGCCGCCCCGCCGTCGAACCCCCGCGAGCTCGCCCGACGAAGCCGACCTCATGCGTGCCCTACGACAGCAGCATGCGGTCGTTTGCCAGCTCGTCACCCGAGACTTCCTCGAACTTCCGCAGCAGGTCGCTAACATGCAAGCTCTTCTTGGCCTCGCCGCGCACATCGTAGATGATCTGGCCCTCGTGCATCATGATCAGGCGGTTGCCCAGTCTGATGGCGTCGTGCATGTTGTGCGTGACCATCAGGGTGGTCAGGCCGTTCTCGCTTACCAGTTTCTGCGTCAGCGACAGCACCTTGGCCGCGGTCTTGGGGTCCAGCGCCGCCGTGTGCTCGTCCAGCAGCAGCAGCTTCGGCTTTTTCAGCACGGCCATCAGCAGCGTCAGCGCCTGGCGCTGGCCGCCGGACAGAAGGCCCACCTTCGAGGTCATGCGGTCCTCCAGACCCAGGTCCAGCTCCTTCAGGCGCTCGTGGTAGCCCTCGCGCTCCTCCTTCGTGATGCCCCACGCCAGGCCGCGGTGCTGGCCGCGACGGGCCGCCAGGGCCAGGTTCTCGTCTATCTGCATGTCAGCCGCGGTGCCGCGCATGGGGTCCTGGAACACGCGGCCCAGGTCGGCGGCGCGCTTGTGCTC
>JAQXQO010000139.1 GCA_029101205.1 Coriobacteriales bacterium
TTTTTGGCGTGGTGATGGCGTGATTCAAACCCGGGGGGGCATGGGTGGGATTCCAGGGCCGCCGCTTTGCTGCCGGAGGAAGACTGGCGTAGGGCGTCAGGCGTCAAGCGCTACCTCGTAGAGTGGATGCTGCTACTCGACCTCGTCCAAGTCCACAATGGCCAGAGTCTTGCCCATGGGGGTGAGCAGCTTGAACAGGGTGTTGATCTGAGGCGCAATGTCGCCGCCCTCTATGCGCGAGATCACGGGCTGGCGGATGCCTGCCGCCTCACCCAGACGCATCTGGGAGAAGTCGGACTCTCGCCTGGTCTGGGCGAGGTCGTCCAGCAGACGGTGCTTCTCGCTCTCCACCAGGTCGATGGTCTTTCCGTGGGCATAGAGGTCATTTACCAAGACGTTCATGCCATTGCCCCACGTAATGCCCGCGCCTTCGGGCATGGGCCTGACGCGCTTGAAAACCGAGGGCCTCGACAGAGGCGCAAAGGTCTCGCTTTGGCTTACAAGCCGCCTTGCGTCATATACCTTCGAGACGCCTGCAGCGAACCAGACCACTAGCTTGTAGTCTTCGAGCGGGAGAACCGCAACTACTTTCTTCTCCATGTCGCTCATTGCTCCTTGTCCTAGACGCCCTAAAGAAACTTAACGTAACCAAAAATACTTAGTAGGTTATGACAAATGACCCTATGCCTCCAAAAGCTTGTAGAGTGTAGCAGCATTTACACTCATGTGGAATATACCCCACTCAATATCCGCTTGTACCTGCAGATTTGTGAATTCTATTCTCAAAACCCACATATTTTGGAATGGATAATGCGCTCCCATAATTGGCAGGCATTTTATGCGGATAGGACAAATACCGCTGTACGCATATGACAAATGTACTCTGTTTTGGGGCGACTTTGTCCGGTTCTGCCAGACGGTACCCGAGGGCTCGTCAGCTCCGCATCTGGCGTGAAAAACGTTGTTGCGAGTATGGGACGCGCCGGGCTATGCGTATGTGCAGATAATACCGTCATGCGCTGCCGACAGTGAGACCAGAGAATCGATCTTCTCCCGACGGACCGAACATCCATTCCTGATTAGCGGGATACGCGTAACGGGATGAGCGCCACCGAGAGACATGACAAAAGGTGCCATCCCCCGAAATTATAATATATGTATGATACTGCACGTGCCTTCTCGGAAGCGATTTGTCATGTGAGGGGTTTTATTTCCAAAGCCGGAAGTTTGTGGCCCGATTTTGGGTGTGCTCCGGAGGTCCACGTATGATGGGCACAAGTTGATTGCCTTCGCGCACAGGCGGGCGACGCGCGCATTGCGCCGCGACCGCCGGGCATTGGGTTGGCATGGCGTGCAAAGGGGAACCATGACACTTTCGCTGAACGACCGGTTGGACAAGCTGCAGCTGTCGGGCATCCGGCGCTTCTCGGCCCTGGCTCGGCAGACGCCAGGCTGCGTTTCGCTGACGCTGGGCGAGCCTGGCGAGGACACGCCCCAGCAGATTCGGCAGGTGGTGGGGGAGGACCTGCGGCAGGGCATGACGCACTATCCACCGAACAACGGCTACCCGTGGCTGCGCGACGCCATCGCCGAGGCCGAGCGCCAAAGGGGCGTGGACGCCGAGGTGGCCCAGGGCTCCAACGTCATCGTGACGGACGGAGCCACCGAGGCGCTCATGGTGGCTCTGACCGTGGTGCTGAACCCTGGCGACGAGGTGGTGGTGCCCACGCCGGCCTTCAGCCTGTACGAGTCCATCGTCACGCTGCAGCGCGGCACGTTCGTGCCGCTGGACACCGAGCCCGCGGGGTTCCAGGTGGACCCCCAGGCGCTGGACGCCGTCGTGGGGCCGCGCACTAAGGCCATCGTGCTGTGTTCGCCCAACAATCCCACGGGGTGCGTGCTAAACGCCGCCAGCCTGGATGCCATCGCCCGCGTGGCGCTGGAGCGCGACCTGTACGTGATCTGCGACGACGTGTACCACAGGCTGGTGTACTCCAGCGACTACCAGGCCTTCTGCCAGCGCCACCCCGAGCTGCGCGACCGCACGCTGGTCGTGAACAGCTTCAGCAAGCCGTGGGCCATGACCGGCTGGAGGCTGGGCTGGCTGCTGGGACCGCAGTGCGTGATGCGGGAGGCCTCTAAGGTGCACCAATATATGGTCAGCTCGGTCCCGGCGTTCTTGCAGCACGCCGCCCTGAAGGCGCTGTCGACGCCGACTGACTCCATGCGCCAGAGCTATCTGCGTCGCCGCGACCTCACGGTGGGGCGCATCCGCCGCATGGGCCTTCCGCTGCAGGAGCCACAAGGAGCGTTCTACGCCTTCCCGTGCGTAAGCCAGCTGGGCATGGGCAGCGAGGAGTTCTGCGAGAGGGCCATCCGCGAGGCTGGCGTGGCGCTGGTGCCCGGCGTCTTCTTTGGTGCCGAGGGCTACGTGCGTCTGAGCTACGCCTGCGACGAGGACACGCTGACCACGGGGCTGGAGCGCCTGGGGTCCTTCGTTGAGGGGCTGGGCGTGCGGTCGTAGGGCTACCGCCCCGCCCCCGTTGGGGTCTCGCTGCGCTGTGTTCCCTTGAGCAGCGCGCCTTGTTTCGCCGTCGCCAAACCAAAGGAGAGAAGAAATGCCCGAGCCTACCATGGACCTTCTGAGGAAGTACCGCCGTGACCTGCACCGCATTCCCGAGGTGGACTTCGACCTGCCGCAGACCCTGGCCTACGTTCATTCGGTGCTGGACCCCCTGACGCAGGCGGACGAGCGCATCAGCGTGTTTGAGCCCTGCCGCTCCACGGTGTGCATGCTGGTGGACCGCGGCACGCCCAAGGCCACGGCCATCCGCTCGGACATGGACGCCCTGCCCGTGACGGAGCGCACGGGGGTCCCGTTTGCCAGCCGGCATCCCGGGCGCATGCACGCCTGCGGCCACGACGGCCACATGGCCATGGTGCTGGGGCTGGCGCAGCATCTGGCGCTTCACGTGGACGAGCTGCCCCGCTCGGTGCTGCTGGTGTTCCAGCCCGCTGAGGAGACCACGGGCGGTGCCAAGGTGGTGTGCCAGACGGGCGTGTTCGACCGCCTGGGAGTGGACCGGATATTCGGCTTCCACCTGTGGCCAGACCTGCCCGCGGGGCAGGTGGCCAGCAGGCCGGGAGGGCTTCTGGCGGCCAGCAACGAGACCACTGTTGACTTCGTGGGCAAGGCCAGCCACATCGCAAAGCCGCGCGAGGGGCGCGACGCCATCGAGGCGGCGGCGCTGTTCCTGCTGGACGCCTACGGCATGATGGGCCAGCGGAAGCGAGAGGAGCCGTGCCTGCTGAAGTTCGGCCGCATCGAGGGAGGCCAGGTCAGAAACCAGATTGCCGCCAGCGCGCGGCTGGAGGGCAGCCTCAGGACCTTCTCTCTGCAGATGGGCGAGCGCTGTCGCGCCGACATCGAACGGCTGGCACACCTGGACGCCCAGGCGGTGGGGTGCCAGGCCAGCGTGCACTTCTCGGAGGGCTACCCGCCCGTGGTGAACGACGAGGCGCTGTTTGACCAGGTGGCAGCCGTGCTGCCGCAGCTGCGGACGCTGGACGAGCCACTTCTGATAGCGGAGGACTTCGCCTGGTACCAGCAGTACCTTCCCGGCGTGTTTTTGCTCCTGGGCACGGGCACGGGCATCGCGCTGCACTCCGATACCTTCGACTTCGACGAGGAAGTGCTGATGGAGGGCGTGCGCACCTACGAGCGTCTGGTCATGATGGAATAAATCGTTTCCGGCTGTATGCCCATTGTGTTAAGCCGCCCGAAATCGGACGCGCGGCCGCCGGTGCGCGTGTTAGGGTGGTCACCACGATAGAGGAGCGGACACGATGGGTTCCAGGGAGCCGGCAGGCCACGATCTGGGACGAGGCGAGGCCCGCCGAACTTGGCCGGGGGGCACCGCGACCAGGTGGGCGTACGGGAAACACCCGTGCGACTGTCTGCACACAGGTGCAGGGGCGCTATCCTTCGGGGCCGGCCAAAAGCTCACGGTCTGGGAGACGCGCCTGCACGCGCGTTCTTCTTTGGAGATGATGTCGTGAGCACCGCTAGCACGAAGCGCCCCTTTGCCTCGGCCCAGCAGCTGCAGCAGCTGGCCAGCCAATATCCCACGCCGTTCCATCTGTACAGCGAGGCCCAGATTCGTCATCGCGCGCAGGCGCTGCTGGACGCCTTCGCGTGGAACGAGGGCTTCCGCGAGTACTTTGCCGTGAAGGCAACGCCCAACCCCGCCATCCTGAGCATCCTGAAGGAATACGGTTGCGGCACCGACTGCGCCACGGGGACCGAGCTCATGCTGTCAGATGCCTGCGGCATCGGCGGGCACGATGCTATGTTCACCTCGAACGACACGCCCGTGGCCGACTACCAGCTGGCGCGCCAGCTGGGCGCCATCATCAACTTCGACTCGTACGACCAGCTGGAGTTCTGGCGCCAGAACCTGGGGGAGTTCCCCTCCACGGTGTGCTGCCGCGTGAACCCTGGCGGCACCTTTGAGGCAGCCAACGGCATCATCGGCAACCCCCAGGACGCGAAGTTCGGCATGACCGTGGCGCAGCTGCGCCAGGCCTTCACCGAGCTGCGCGACGAGGGCGTGCAGGAGTTCGGCATCCACGCCTTCCTGGCCAGCAACACCCTGGGCAACGACTACTACCCGCACCTGGCAAGACAGCTGTTTGGCCTGGCAGCGCAGCTGTCCGACCAGTTGGACATCCACATCGGGTTCG
>JAQXQO010000140.1 GCA_029101205.1 Coriobacteriales bacterium
ACCGGCGTCGTTCAGGTGGGGGCGGACCCCGCGGACGAGTCAGACGACCAGAAGTCCTACGACGATGCGGGCGTGCACTACGTGTACACCATCAGCTCGACGCCCGACGAGATCGTGGCCAAGGTCGTGGCCGGCCAGACCGACATCGCCTGCGTCCCCTCGAACGTGGCCTCCGTCCTGTACAACAAGACCAATGGCAACGTGCAGGTCATCGACATCAACACGCTGGGCGTCCTCAGCGTGGTCACGGGCGACTCCAGCATCAAGTCCTTCACCGACCTGGCCGGCCATGCCGTGTACATCAGCGGAAAGGGCGCCAGCCCCGAGTACACGATGGACTACCTCATGAACAAGGCCGGCATTGCCGACAAGGTGACCCTGGAGTTCATGGATCAGCACGCCGAGGTGGCCGCGCAGCTGTCGAACGACCCCAACTCCATCGGCATCCTGCCGCAGCCCTTCACGACGGCCACCATAGCCAAGAACAGCGCCGTGCAGAGCGTCGTCAGCCTGAACGACGTGTGGGACCAGTATGCCGAGAACGGCGCCAAGTTCGTGATGGGCGTCGCCGTGGTCAACAAGGACTATGCGAACCAGTATCCCGACGCCGTCAGCGACTTCCTGCAGAAGCACGAGGCCTCGATTAACGCCATTAACTCCGACCCCCAGGCGGGCGGGGAGCTGGTGGCGCAGGCGGGCGTCGTCGCGAACGCCCAGATAGCGGCAAAGGCCATCCCCAACTGCTCCATGAGCTTCATCCAGGGCTCCAGCATGAAGGAGGGCCTGTCGGGCTACCTGCAGGTGCTCTACGACGCCGATCCGTCCTCGGTGGGTGGCAGCATGCCGGGCGACGACTTCTACTACGGGGCATAGCTGTACAACGGGGCGTAGCTGCGGGCTGTTGGGCCGTCGAGTCGCCGCGGACCGTCCGGCTCCATGGCCGATGGCCTGGCGGTTGGCCCTTCTTGCCTGCCTTTCTATTGCCATGAAAGAAGGGCTTCGGCGTGTGCCGGAGCCCTTCTCCCATTGGTTCTTCGATAGTTCTCTAGGCGGCCGTTCGCTGGTGGGCGGGCGCATCCGCCGTAGAGCCCACCGGGGCCGAGCGGTCCAGGCGGTTGATGCGGGCCATCTCGTCGGGCTCTAGCTGAAAGTCGAGTGCGTCAAGCCCCTGCAGCACGCTGTCGGGGTCGGGCGACTTCGGGATGGCGACGCAGCCGGACTGCAGGAGCCAGCGCAGGATCACCGCCACGTTCGAGACGCCGTACTTTGCGCCGAGCTCCCAGAAAGTGTTGTCGCTCAGCATGGTGCGGTTGCCGCCGCCCAACAGCAGGCTGGCAACGAACTGCAGGTCCTGGGCCTGGCACAGCTGTCGCAGTGCCTGGCTCTGGTTGTAGGGCTGGCACTCCGCTTCGATCACCTGCGGGCGCACGCGGGCCATGTCCAGGACGGTCTGCACCTCGTCGGGCTGAAAGTACGCCAGGCCGATGCTGCGCACCTTGCCCTCTTCGACGGTGTCCTCCAGGGCCCTCCAGGCGCTGCGGTAGTCACCGCCCGGCTGGTGCAGCAGCACCTGGTCCACATAGTCGCAGCCCAGGCGCCTCAGCGCGCCGTCCAGGGCCTGCGTAGTGCGGCTGTATGGGTCGTCGCCGGTGGGGTAGTCGCGCGGCCAGATCTTCGTGATCAGGAAGGCGTCCTCGCGCGCGACGCCGCTGTGACGCAGCGCGGAGCCCACCGCCTCCTCGTTTCCGTAGGCGCTGGCGGTGTCGATGAGGCGATGGCACCGGCGCAGCGCCTGTGCCACGCTGGACTCGCACTCGTCCGAAGTCATCATGAACGTGCTCATGCCGAGCGCGGGCATCTGTATGCCATTGTTTAGCGTTATGGTCTGCATGGCAGCCTCCCTAGCCGCCCGTCTGGTTGGCGGGCGTCGTCGTGATGGGCGAACACCCGTTTGCCAGTGGTATGCGGCGTCCGTCCACCACATAGGTTCGCCGTTGGGGCTACGGGTGTAAAATACGCCTTGGGTATCATCACTATAAGTTGCAGCTATAAGGAGTGGTCATGGACCTCGTTCAGCTGCGCTACCTGTGCGAGGTTGTGGAGCAGGGCAGCGTCACGGCGGCCGCCGCGTGCTTGCATGTGTCGCAACCGGCCATCAGCTCCATGCTTCGAAAGCTGGAGGCGGAGGTGGGCGGTCCGCTGTTCGACCGCTCGCATAACCGCATGCAGCTGAATGACCTGGGCGAGGTGGCCTATCGGCATGCCCTACAGGTGCTGGCAGACGTCGATTCCATGGAAGAAGAGTTGCATCGGAAGGTGGCAGGCGAGACAACGCTGCGCGTGGCCTTCTGCGACTCCAGCTCGATGTGGTACTGCGTGCCGCGCTTCTCGCTGGTGTACCCAAAGATCAGGCTGGAGACCAGCGTGTTCTCCAGCAAGGCCGAGTGCCGGCGAATCGCGCTGTCGCAGCGGGTGGACGCGCTGGTGACCAATGGCGCGTTCGAGTATCGCGGGTGGACGTCGATGCCCCTGGTGTCCGACATCGTCACGGTGTCGGTGGTGCCGGACGACCCCTTGGCCAGCCATACGTTCGTCACCCTGTCTGAGCTGCGCGATCGCCCCATTTTGCTGTTCGTCTCGAAGGGCAGCATGCTGGCGCGTGGAGAGGAGCTGTGGCGCTCGCGCGGCATTCAGGTCGAGGTGTACGACGACTACTTTCTGTTTGCCCAGAGGCTGCACGACACCGAGGCGCGTGCGTTCTCGTCGCTGCTGGCGCAGACGTATCGGCGAGGCGATGGCGAGTATCGCGTGCAGATACCCGTAGACGAGCCTGACATGCGCACGGACTACTGGCTGTCGTATCCCGACGGCGAGGGCGACCGTGCGACGCCGCTGATCGAGTCCGCGCGCTTCGTGCAAAAGAGCGAATAGGAGTTCGCCATCTGTTCGGGTGGCCCCTGGGGATGATTTCGGGTGGCTGCCGAGCGTGAAACTTACCTCTGCAATTACCCCGGAGCGGTGTGGCCTACTTCTGGTACAGCGTCAGGTGCACGTTTGGGTTGTCGAAGGCTGCGCGGCCCACTACCAGGCAAAGCTTGTCGAAGAACTTGTGGCGCTTCGGGCTGACGTCGTCGCGGTAGCGGGTGATGTCAAAGCGGGTGCTCTCGCTCACTTGGGCTAGACTCTGGGCCAGGGCATCAAGTGCGGCGGACGTTGAATCGCCCTTTGGTGTCGAGCTTCCAGCCGACGCCGCGCCCTTAGCCGATGCCGTGTCTCCGGCTGGTGTCGCGTCTCCAGCCGACGCCGCGCCTCCGTTAATTGGCTGGACATCGGGAGTCAGGTCCAGGTGGAGCTTCTTTGCTATAAGCTCAAGGATTTCCTGGTCGGAGCCATTGAATGTCTCGCGGAGCTTCACGGTTGCCATGCGTCCTCCTGTGTGTACTCGACTCATCCGACGCCAGCGCGTGCGGACCATTCTGGCGCGCAGAACCATCCGGGGCGTGCGGATCATTCCGGCGGGATTGGCTCGGCGGAGTCACGCCGTTGTGTCAATGTTCCCACAACGATGTCCGACCGTCAGCCGCCAGTGCAATTCAATCGCAAGTTGACTTGTGCAATCCCATAGCCAGCTGCCGACGCCCACCGTCGTCGTGTCAAGGCTAACCAGGACGCGCGCCCGTGCTTGCTACTTACGCCCGCACCTGTCACCTTTGCAGGCATTTCTGCAGAAGTTGGACCTGTGGGCGCCCACCCCCTGGACTTTTGCAGAGGCCCGTTTTGTCCCTCTCACAAAAGCCCAGGTAAACGACCTGTCATTCCGGAATTGGAGATAGCTGAATGCAAAGGTCGGACCCGTGGGCGCACACACCTCGGACCCTTGCAGGGATTTCTGCAGAGGTCGGACCTGTGGGCGCCCACACCTGGCTTCCCTGCAGAGGGGCTTGGCCGAAGCCTCGTCATCTCGTGTCATCCCATCGCCTGGTGCCATGACTAGAGAAGCTACGAAACAGCCTGCAGTAATAGGGCGCGTGAGCTCGGGTGCAAGCGGTCAATCGCAAGTCGCGTATCGTAGACTGCGGGTCGCGGGTATGAGGCCGCAGACGGCGGGCTGCGGGCATGGGACCGCGGGCGTGGGGCTGCGGGCGGCGGACAAATAGGAGGGGCAAATAAAGCGGGTGTGTTGTCGATGTGGGCCCGAACGTGGGCGTAGGCATGGAATGCCTGGCGCTCTCATGTGTGCGCCTCATGGTGAAATAGAATCCCAAAAGGAATATTTAGTTCAAATATTAATGCATATATTGTCAAGGCAGAGTGCGTTTTTCCAGCTGGCTGGGTGTGTGGCCGGCTAAGCTGGCAACCTTCGTGAGGGTTACATGGCATGCTTCGGGCAAGCCTCGTGCAAGTACTGTCTGTCATCGTGGGTCACATGGCTTACTACGTATCGCATATGACGGCACTATGGACCCTCGGCGCGCTGGCGGCGCAGCGCGGGAAACCTACGCTGGGTGGACTTCAACCTAACGCAGGTTCGGGCGCTGCTGGACGCCCTCAGAAATCTACCGTGGGTTCGGGCACTGCTGGATCTCTCCAGGACCCATCGTCGCGGCAGTCGAGTATTGCGCGGCAGCCAAGTATTACACGTCAGCCAAGCATTGCGCGGCAGTCGAGCATCGTGACCGTGCACACGCTTACCGATGACGATTTCAATTGGCTGAAGTACTCGCGCACGAAGTCGCTCGATGACGCGTCAATAGCCTCGGCGGGAGCCGAGCGCGACCTCTTTCCGGCGCTGAGCTCCATACTGGGTTGTGATGCGCACGGCATCCAGGTCGACGTGCTTGTTTCTCCGCAGGCATCGCGGCATCGATCGGCTTTTCTGGTGCCTCACCAGTGGAAGGCCACGCTGCCACCGGGATCGTTCATTTGGCTGACGCCGGAGCTTCGCGTGAACTCGCCGGAGTTTTGCTTTCTGCAGATGGCGGGGCAGCTGCCCATGGACGAGCTGGTTCAGCTGGGCTATTCGATTTGCGGGACATACCAGCTGGCAAATATCCCAAAGGGTTTCATTGAAAGGTGCGCATTGACCACGGTCGACCGCCTGGACCGATACCTGAAGAATGCTGCTCCAAACACGCCTGGCATAGACAAGGCCCGCAAAGCGCTGGCGCATATAATCGATGGATCGAATTCACCCTTGGAGACTTGCGGCGCAATGGAGCTGGTACTTCCCGGTGTCCTGGGCGGCTTGCAGGTGGTGCACCCGATTTTGAATGCCCGGGTTGACTTGAGCCAAGAGGCGCAACAGCTCTCGGGGTTGAGCTGGTGCGTCGTTGACGCACTGTGGCCCAACGCGAACTTTGCGCTGGAACTTCTGGGCGCTGAGTATCACGCAGACACCACCAGAGACACAAAGCGACTGCTCGGCCTTGAGCATGATGGGTTCGTTGTTCGGGAACTGACGGCGGAACAGGTACGCCAACCAAACCACATGGCCGAAATCGCGCGGCAGATAAAGACCAGCATGGGCGTGCAGCCCAGCTATCGACCCCCGAGCGACCGAGTTCTGCAAAGGCGAGAAGACCTTGTAAGCAGCTTGTTTCCACCAGGCCAGCGTGGGCCTGGTGGAGCGATTGTGTATCCCAAGCCCAAGTGGGCTTTGCCTGAGAACTTTACCGTCTGCATTGAAGAGGAACGCAAGCACTCGCAGCTCAAAAGAAGGCGCCAGCCATAGGAATTGGCATGGGCGTGGGGGTGGACGTTGGGCTGGTTGGGCATTGTCGTGAGCATCGCCCCTTGCAGGTTGATGGCCTGCAGAAGCGGGAGTGGGGTATTGGCACTCACCCCTCGACCTTTTGCAGGAGATTTCTGCAGAAGTCGGACCTTCGGGCGCCCACACCTGTCACCTTTGCAGGGATTTCTGCAGAAGTTGGACCTGTGGGCGCCCATACCTCGGAATTTTGCAGAGGCCCGTTTTGTCCCTCTCACAAAAGCCCAGGTAAACGACCCGCCATTCCGGAATCGGAGATAGCTGAATGCAAAGGTCGGACCCGTGGGCGCACACACCTCGGACCCTTGCAGGGATTTCTGCAGAGGTCGGACCTGTGGGCGCCCACACCTGGCACTTATGCAGGGATTTCTGCAGAGGTCGGTGGTGTGAGCGCCCACGCCTGGGACTTTTGCAGGGGTCCGGTTCGTCCTTCTCGAAGAAGGCCAGGTCAGAGGTCCGACCTTGTGTTGCCGTCGGTTTCTGAATGCAAAGGTCGGACCCGTGGGCGCACGCACCTCGGACCCTTGCAGGGAACTCCGCGATGGACTGTGGGCATTGCGGCGAGTGCCGGACTCTTCCGGAGACCCTTCTTGGCAGGGCCTGGGTGAAGCCGCATTCCGGGCGTTTTCCCATAAAAATGGGGCGGCCTCCACGGAGGTCGCCCCGATATCTGCTGGCATGTGGCGTAGAAGCATGTGGCGTAGAAGCATGTGGCGTAGAGGCATGTGGCGTAGAAGCATGTGGCACAGAGGCATGTGGCATAGGGGCCTGTGGCGCGGAAGTGTGCCGCGTGAATCGTGCCTACGCCTCAACCTCAAGCAGCGTGATCTCGAAGTTCAGGGCCTTGCCCGCCAGCTCGTGGTTGGCATCCAGCGTGATGGTCGTCTCGTCCTTGGCCGAGACCTTCACCGGGAAGGGCTGGCCGCCAGGACCTGCCAGGTAGACGGTCTGGCCCTCCTTGCAGTTCTCTGCGCCGGGCAGCGCCTCCAGCGGGAAGGTACGCACGTTGGCCTCGTCACGCTCGCCGTAGGCGTCCTTGGGCTCCAGGTGGACGTTCACGGTCTGGCCAACCTCCATGTCGCGCACGGCGGCGTCAAAGCCGGGAATCATCTGGCCGGCCATGCACTGGAACTCCAGCGGCTGGTTGCGGTCGTAGCTGGAATCGAACTTCGTGCCGTCGTCCAGGGTGCCGGTGTAGTGGACCTTGACCTTCTTGCCCTCGTTGCTCATGAGGTCTCCTTTGGGGTCGAGCGAGTAGTTGCGAGATTGCGCCGCGTCGGGCAATGCCGGGGCAGTGCCTGGGTCGTCGCGTCGCTGCGGCGCAGCGCCCAGCAGTCAGTTGCGTCGCGCTGCACAATGACCGAATCGTACCCCCTGGCGCGCGCTTTCAAGCCCCGCTTCACACAATCCCTGACATATGGGGGCCGTATTTCTGACGGATGGGGACCACAAGTGTGGGCAAGAAGAGCCTGGCGCTTGAGGATGCTTGCTCGGGGCACGTGAGCGCGCGGAATGCGTGCTCGGTGGGGCGGGTTGTACGGCGGCGGTGGCGTCAATCAGGTTGAGCATCGGTCAAGCCGAATGGCGGTCAGGTTGAGCGGCTCCGCCCGTCGCGATACCATGGTCCCGTCCGTCTGGACCGCGTGCCATGGGGAGGCAGCATGTCGCAGGAGCGAAAGTACGAGGGCTACGTCGGCGTCTTTGACTCGGGCGTCGGTGGCATCAGCGTGTTGAAGGAGCTGGTGCGTGAGCTGCCGCACGAGAACTTCGTCTTTTTTGGCGACTCGGCGAACGCCCCCTACGGCGAGAAGACCCCCTCGCAGGTGCGGGCTCTGTCCCAGGCCATCGTGGAGTGCATGCTGGACCAGGGCTGCAAGGCCATAGTCATCGCCTGCAACACGGCGACCTCCGCCGCGGCGCAGATGCTGCGCGAGGAGTATCCCGACGTCCCCATCGTGGGCGTGGAGCCCGCGCTGAAGCCGGCCGTCCTGGCGCCCAAGCACGACCACGTGCTGGTCATGGCCACGCCCATCACCGTACGCCTGGACAAGTACCGCCACCTCCTGGCTCGCTGGGACCGCGACTCCAACGTCATCTCGGTCCCGTGCACCGGCCTGGCCGCTCGCATCGAGAAGGGCCACCTGGACGAGCCCGACCTCATCGAGCTGCTGGAGTGGCTGGTGGGTGACTACCGCGGGAAGGTGGACTCCGTGGTCCTGGGCTGCACCCACTACCCGTTCATAAAGCCGCAGATTCACAAGGTGCTGGGCGACGACGTGCCGTTCTTTGATGGTGGTGCGGGCACCGCGCGCCAGACCAGGCGTCTGCTGCAGGAGAAGAACATCCTGAACGCGTCAGACGCGCCGGGCGACGTGGTCTTGAGCACCAGCAAGGACACGCCCGAGGAGCGTGCCCTGTATCAGTGGTTCTTCCGGAGGGACATCGAGGGCTAGGCGCTACAGCAGCGTGACCGACGCCGCCTCGCAGTCCGCGGCGAACTCGTCGGGGCAGTCGCCGTCCGACACCACCGTGTCCACCTCGTCCAGGCGGCACACGGGGAAGGTCAGCTGACGCCCCACCTTGCTGGAGTCCATGAGCACCACGGTCTGCGTGGCGTTCTCGCACGCCGAGCGCTTCAGCACGGCCTCGTCGTCCGAGCCGCAGGTGAAGCCGTTGCCGCGCTCGTATCCGGTGACGCCGATGAAGGCCTGGTCAAAGCTGAGCGAGCCCACGCGCTTGATGGCGCTGCCGCCCGTGGTGCACATGGAGTACGTGTTCAGCCGCCCGCCCACCAGGTAGGTGGAGGCCTGCTCCAGGCGTGCCAGCTTGGTGGCCACGGTGAGCGAGTTGGTGAATATCAGCAGCCGCATGTCGGGCAGGGCCTCGGCCAGCTCGGTGGTGGTGGAGCCGGAGTCCAGGTAGATGGTGGTGTCGGGGCGCACCAGCTGGGCTGCCTTGTGCGCTATCTCCAGCTTTTCCTGGGAGCGCCGGGCGCTGCGGTTGTCCAGCAGGTCGTCCGTGCCTATGGCAAACCCCACGGACTTGGCCCCACCGTGCACGCGGATGATGAGGCGCTGCGCGTCCAGGGTCTTCAGGTCGGTGCGCAGCGTGGTCTCGCTGACGTCCGGGAACGTCCGCTTCAGCTGGGTCAGCGAGACGTTGCCCTCCTCGTTCACCAGCGAGACTATCTGGTCGCGCCTCTGGTCCATGTCCATGGTGTCAGGCCCCTCCGAGCTAAGTTCGGTCGTGGTTTCCCGTCTTCTACATAGTAAGCAAAGTACGATGACGGCACCGCGTGCAAGGGGGAGCCAAAAAAGGGACCGCCACCCGAAGGTGACGGTCCCTTGTACTGTGCGGAGCACGAACGAGGTAGGGCGGAGCTTACTTGTTCATGGCCTCCTCGACGGCGACGGCGCAAGCCACGGTGGCACCGACCATGGGGTTGTTGCCCATGCCGATGAGGCCCATCATGTCAACGTGCGCAGGCACGGAGGAGGAGCCGGCGAACTGGGCGTCGGAGTGCATACGACCCATGGTGTCGGTCATGCCATAGGAAGCGGGGCCGGCGGCCATGTTGTCGGGGTGCAGGGTGCGGCCAGTGCCGCCACCGGAAGCGACGGAGAAGTACTTCTTGCCAGCGGCAAGGCGCTCCTTCTTGTACGTACCAGCAACGGGGTGCTGGAAACGCGTCGGGTTGGTGGAGTTGCCGGTGATCGAGATGTCGACGTTCTCGTGCCACATGATGGCAACGCCCTCGCGGACGTCGTCGGCGCCGTAGCAGTTGACCTTGGCGCGCGGGCCGTCAGAGTACGGAATCTTCTCGACGATCTTCAGCTCACTGGTGTAGTAGTCGAACTGAGTCTTCACGTAGGTGAAGCCGTTGATGCGGGCGATGATCTGGGCGGCGTCCTTGCCGAGGCCGTTCAGGATGACGCGCAGGGGCTTCTTGCGGGCCTTGTTGGCGTTGTTGGCGATGCCGATGGCGCCCTCAGCGGCTGCGAAGGACTCGTGGCCAGCCAGGAAGGCGAAGCACTCGGTGTCCTCGCCCAGCAGCATGGCGCCCAGGTTGCCGTGGCCCAGGCCGACCTTGCGCTCGTCGGCAACGGAGCCGGGGACGCAGAAGGCCTGCAGGCCCTCGCCGATGGCGGAGGCAGCCTCAGGAGCGGTCTTCACGCCCTTCTTGATGGCGATGGCGCAGCCGGCGGTGTAAGCCCAAGCCGCGTTCTCAAAGGCGATGGACTGAACGCCGAACACGATGTCGCGAGCGTTGACGCCCTTGTCCAGGCAAATCTTCTCGGCATCCTCAAGTCCGTTGATGCCGTAGCTGTCGAGCACCTTGTTGATCTTGTCGATGCGGCGCTCGTAACCCTCAAACGTAACTGCCATGGTGTGATTCAGCCTCCTCTTCTGTTACTCGTGGACGGGGAACTTGGACTCGGGGTCGTGAGTCTACACGTCGGTGCGAGGATCGATGAACATCGCGGCCTGATCCCACAGGCCGAAGTGGCCCATTGCCTTCTGGACGGCCTCCTTGGGATCGACACCTGCCTTCACGGCGTCGGTGAACTTGCCGAGGTTCAGGAACTCGAAGCCCACGATCTCGTCGTTCTTGTTGATGGCCATGCGGGTGACATAGCCCTGGGTCAGCTCGAGGTAGCGAGCGCCCTTGGCCTTGGTGCCGTACATGGTGCCGACCATGGAGCGCAGGCCCTTGCCGAGGTCGTCGAGACCGGTGCCGATGGGCAGGCCGCCCTCGGAGAATGCGGTCTGGGTGCGGCCGTAGACGATCTGCAGGAACAGAGAACGCATGGCGACGTTGATGGCGTCGCAGACCAGGTCGGTGTTGAGGCACTCGAGGATGGTCTTGCCGGGGAGAATCTCGGCGGCCATGGCGGCGGAGTGGGTCATGCCGGAGCAGCCGATGGTCTCGATCAAGCACTCCTCGACGACGCCCTCCTTCACGTTCAGGCTCAGCTTGCAGGCGCCCTGCTGGGGAGCGCACCAGCCCACACCATGCGTGTAGCCGGAGATGTCCGTGATCTGCTTGGCCTGGACCCACTTACCCTCCTCGGGAATGGGTGCAGGTCCGTGGTATGCGCCCTTGGCGACGGGGCACATCTTCTCCACTTCTGCGGAATACTGCATGAATTCTCCTCTCCAACAAATCCCGTGGCCGCGGCGCGACCACATCGATCTGTACTGCCAACAACGATCGCGCCATCCCCACGGCGCGTAAAGCGGGGTCCAGACACTCAAAAACGGACCCACCCGAAAATGAATAATAGCGGCGTGTCGGCGGCATGACAACGAGAATTGCGCATGGAGTCGTGCGAGCGCCGCGATTGCGTCGGGCGTGCGGTCGGGCGGCGCGCCACCACGTCCACGCTGCGAGAAGTTTGCGGCGTTACGGTTCGCACTGTGAGGCGCGGACGGCGGGGTCGCTTGGCTAGAATGGAAAAACACACGAGCCAATGACCCGGCCTGGAGCCGGGCGAAGGGTGGGATTTCCATGTTCAAGCAGACGACGAACAGGCGCGTGGCCGCCTTCCTGGCCGACGGGTGCGAGGAGGTCGAGGCGCTGGCGGTGCTGGACGTGCTGTTTCGCAGCGGCGTGCCCTGCGACACCGTGTCCATCACGGGCAATCGCGACATCGTGTCGTCTCACGAGATTCACGTGACGTGCGACAAGACCATCGATCAGCTGAACTTCGACGACTACGACGTTTTGTTCCTACCTGGCGGCATGCCCGGCACCACCAACCTGGCGGCGTGCCAGCCGCTGGTCAGCCAGGTGGACCGCTTTGCCGCAGGGGCGGGCATCGTGGCGGCCATCTGCGCCGCGCCGGCCGTGGTCCTGGCGCGCAGGGGCCTTTTGAAGGGGCGCCGCGCCACGTCGAACCCGAACTTCCAGCACGAGATCGCCGAGAACGGCGGCACGCTGGTGGCGGACCAGCCGGTGGTGCGCGACGGCAACATCATTACCAGCCAAGGCATGGGTACGGCCATCTACCTGGGCCTGGAGCTTGTGAGCGAGCTGGTGAGCCCGCAGGCTGCCGAGGACGTGAAGCCGCGCATCGTGTTCTGGGGCTAGATTGGGAGCCGAGCAAACGCGCGGCGCACGGCAGCTGCCCGGCTGGGTGTACCGCGCCATGCTGCTGGGGGCGGCCCTTCTGTGGGGCGGCTCCTTCGTGATCATCAAGGGCGCGCTGGACGACGTGCCGCCGGCCTGGCTCATGGGCGTGCGCTTCATCCTGTCCGGCGCGGTTATGGCGCTGCTGTTCCGTCGCAGGGTCAGCCGGAACCTGGACGGCAGCCACTGGTTTGCGGCGCTGGTCATAGGCGTGCTGTCGGGCCTGGGCTACCTCATCCAGAACATCGGCCTCACCGACACGACCCCGGGCCGCAACGCATTCCTGACCGCCACGTACAGCGTGATGGTGCCCTTCATAGCGTGGGGCATCTCGCGCGTGAGGCCGCGCGCGTCCAACGTGGCTGCCGCGTTGGTGGCGTTGACGGGCGTGGGCCTGCTCTCCCTGCCGGGGGAGGGGTTGGGCCTGGGATGGGGTGACGGGCTGACGCTCTTCTCGGCGGTGTTCTACGCGGCCGAGATCGCGCTGTGGCCCCACCTGGCCTCCGGGCACGACGTCATCACCCTGACGACGGCGCAGTTCTTCGTAATGGGAGCGCTGTGCCTGGTCGTGGGCGTGGCCACGGAGCCCGTGCCCCAGGCGCAGGTCCTGGCGTCGGGCGCGTTCTGGGCGCAGCTGGCCTACCTGGTCTTGCTGTCGTCGTGTGCGTGCACGCTGGCGCAAAACGTCGGGCAGAACCATGTGCCGTCGGCCCAGGCGGCGCTGCTGCTGTCGCTGGAGAGCGTGTTCGGCGTGATGTTCAGCGTGATCTTCTATGGCGAGCAGGTCACGGTCCAGCTGGCTATCGGGTTTGCGTTGGTGTTCGTGGCGGTTTTGATGAGCGAGGTGCCGCCCAGCGTGTTGGCCGAGAACCTGCGGGCCCGCAAGGCAAGGCAGGCGGCTGGCACGCAGGGGCGCAAGGAATAGGTCCAAAGGTCTACGAGGATTAGGTCTACGAAGCAGGAGGTCCACATGAGCAGTGAGACAAGCGCCGCCGCAAGGGCGGCCGATCTGCCGTTCCAGGCGGTCTTCTCAGACATCGACGGCACGCTGGTGGACGCGAACCACCACCCCATGCCGCAGACGGCCCCCACGGTGCAGCGCCTGACGCAGATGGGCGTGCCGTTCGTGTTGGTGTCGTCGCGCGCGACGGGCGGCATCACCTGCATCCATCGCCAGCTGGGATTCCATGGTCCCTACGTGGCCTACGGCGGAGCCCTCATCCGCGACGAGGACGGGCGCGACCTGTACAGCAAGACCATCGACATCGACTCCGCCTGCCAGATAAAGGAGTACCTCACGAGCGAGCTGCCGCAGGTGTTCGCCTGCACGTACGGCTTTGACACGTGGATCGTCGACACGCGCGAGGACCCGCGCGTGAAGCAGGAGGAGTTCTTCATCCAGGACCAGGCTGTCGAATCCTCCGACGTTCGCGGAACGTTCGGCCAGAGGGGCGTGCACAAGTTCATGCTGATGGGCGAGCCCGACGCCATCCTGCAGGCCGAGCGGGAGGTAAAGAAGCGCTACCCCCAGCTGGCGGTCGTGCGCTCCCGCGCCGAGCTGTGCGAGATTTCGGCCGGCGGCGTGCGCAAGAGCGAGGGCGTGCGCATGATGTGCCAGCACCTGGGCGTGGACCCCGCCCGCTGCCTGGCGTTCGGCGACGGGCTGAACGACCTCGACATGATGGGCGCCGTGGGCACGTCGTATGCCATGGCAAACGCTGAGCCCCAGGTGAAGGAGGCCGCGACCCACGTGGCGCGCTGGTCCAACGTCCAAAACGGCGTCGGCCGCACCCTGGAGGAGCTGCTGCGGGAGTGCTAGGCACGGGCGCCGCCGGGCAAGAAGGACCGCTTGGGTCGCGCGCAAGCGATGCAAACGCGCTAAGCTAGAAGGCTCAGGGGCGCGCACACGGGTCGCGTCCCGGCTGGGGCGAGGGCGGTGCGTCGCGTGATCTCGGAAGCTACTCTGAGGGGGCTGTGCAGCCCAGCGGTCATGAGCCGCGCATATTACGTTGCGGAGCGTGGGGTGCGCCTGCATGGGCGCACCTGCGCGTACGACAGCGGTCGCACCATGCTGTCGGCAGACATCGACGGCACGTACAGCTACAGCGGCCGCTACCACACCAGCGTCATCCTGGACGAGGACAACGACCGCGTGCTGTCCTGCCGCTGCACCTGCCCGGCGGCCCAGAAGTACGAGGGCCCCTGCAAGCACGCCATCGCCCTGGTGCTGGACTTCAACGACAACCCCCGCGACTACGACGGCTACAACGAGACGAACCACGTCACCACGTCCAAGAGCATAGCCCGCTACCTGCAGCGCCATGCCCAGCGCCACATCGAGTCCACCGGCTCCCAGACCGAGGGGCACACGGGCACGGTGCGGCTGGAGCTGACGCTGAGCTACTCCACGGGCTTCGACGCCCGGTTCCAGGTAGCCGGGGAGCGCGGGGCGTACGTGGTGAAGAACCTGGGCGACTTCGTGGACGCGGTCGCGACGCAGAGCTACCACAAGTACGGCAAGCGCCTGGCCTTCACCCACGCCAGGGATGCCTTTGCGCCCGATTCCGTGCCCCTGGTGGACTTCGTCGTGCGCGCCGTGCGCAACCGCCGCTCGTATGCCCTGGAGCGTGTGGCCGGCCGCGTGGGCATGGGCTCCTATCACACCGCCCTGCGCGACCTCAGGCTGTCGTCCCCCGAGCTGGAGGAGCTCCTGGACATCTGCGACGGTCACCAGGTCATGTTCGAGGACCGCGCCCAGAAGGGGGCGGCACAGCCCGACCGTGCGCGCAGGCTGCAGGTGCTGTCGGGCGACCCGCCCGTCTCGCTGGAGCTGGTGCAGGTGGGTGGCGGCGGCTCGTACGAGCTCGTGCGCCACGGCAACGTGCGCATGGCGCTGTCGGGCGGCATCTGCCTGGCATGGGACGACGCGCACCTGTGGAGGTGCACGTCCAAGCTGGCGCCCGTGGCCGACTTCCTGGCCTCGACCTTTGGCGACCCCTCCGACCACCTGCTCATCGGCGAGCACGACGTGAGGGCGTTCTGCGCCCAGGCGCTGCCGGCGCTGGAGTCGGCGGTCAGCGTGAGCGCGCCTCCCCAGCTGGACCAGCTGCGTCCGCAGCCCTGTCAGCTGGAGTTCTACCTGGACGCCACGCAGAAGGGCGCCACCTGCCTGGCCGTGGCGCGTTACGGCCAGAAGCGCCTGGCGCTGATGGGCGACCGCGGTGCCGCCGAGCGCGACCTCATGCGCGACGCCGCCGCCGAGGGCGCGGGCCGCGCCGTGGTCACGCGCTACTTTCCCATGACGGACGGGGGCAGGCTGGCCATGGGCGGACGCTCCGACGACGCACTGGCCACCATCGTGTACGAGGGCGTCCCGGAGCTGCGGCGGGTGGGAAAGGTCTTTCTTACCCCGGCGTTCGAGGCCCTGAGGTCGCATGCGCACCCCAGCGTGCGCATGGGCGTATCGGTGAAGTCGAACCTGGTCAGCCTGACCCTGCAGACCACGGGCGTGGCCCCGGGCGAGCTGCACGCGCTCCTGGCCAGCTACCGGCTAAAGAAGCGCTACCACCGCCTGCGCGACGGCTCCATCCTGGACCTGAGCCAGCTGGACCTGGACAAGGTCAGCCAGGTGGCGGACGAGCTGGGGCTGAGCGCCGACCAGCTGGACGCGGGCCGCGCGAACATACCCTCGTACAAGGCGTTCCTGCTGGACAACATCATGGACGACCAGCAGAAGGACGCCTCGTTCGAGGACTACGTCCAGGGCTTCAGGTCGGTGGACCCCACGGTGTACCAGGTGCCGCAGGGGCTGGCCGCCACGCTGCGCCCGTACCAGGTGAGCGGCTACCAGTGGCTGAGCGCCCTGTGCGACATGGGCTTCGGCGGCATCCTGGCAGACGAGATGGGCCTGGGAAAGAGCGTGCAGCTGATATCGCTGCTGCTGGCGCGTCTGGGCGACGCCCGCAAGGTGGGGCCGTCGCTCATCGTGTGCCCGGCCTCGCTGGTGTACAACTGGCAGGCCGAGTTCGCGAAGTTCGCGCCCGGCATGCGCGTGCGCGTGGTGGCGGGCACGGCGCCCGAGCGCCACGACCTGCGCGCCCAGGGCGACGTGGACGTGCTCATCACCAGCTACGACCTGCTGCGTCGCGACATCCAGGAGTACGCGCCCATGCCCCTGTGGGCCGCCGTCCTGGACGAGGCACAGTACATAAAGAACCATGAGACGCTGGCAGCCCGAGCCGTGAAGCTGCTGAACGCACGGCACCGCTTTGCGCTGTCGGGCACGCCCATCGAGAACCGCCTGTCCGAGCTGTGGAGCATATTTGACTTTTTGATGCCGGGACTTCTGGGCTCGTACGAGCGCTTCCGCGACCGCTACGAGCGCCCCATCGTGGACGGGCACGACGAGGCGGCCTCCGCCAGGCTGCGCGCCGCGGTCGGCCCGTTCATCCTGCGCAGGCTCAAGAAGGACGTCCTGGTGGATCTGCCCGACAAGCTGGAGCAGGTGGTGTACGCCCGCATGGGAGAGGAGCAGTCGCGCCTGTACGCCGCCAGCGTGGAGGAGCTGCGCGAGTCCTTGGGCAAGCAGTCGAACGAGGAGTTCGGCCGCTCTCGCATGCAGGTCCTGGCGGCGCTGACGCGCCTGAGGGAGATCTGCTGCGACCCCAGGCTGGTCTTCGACGGCTACGACGGCGGTTCGTGCAAGCTGGACGCCATCATGGAGCTGGTGGAGCAGGCCGTGGACTCCAACGCAAAGATGCTGATCTTCTCGCAGTTCACGAGCTACCTGGACCTCATGGCCGAGGAGCTGGACCGCAGGCAGGTGTCCTACTACACCATCACGGGAGCCACGCCGAAGCGTCGCCGACTGGATTTGGTGAACGCCTTCAACTCGGACGACACACCGGTGTTCCTGATCTCGCTGAAGGCGGGCGGCACGGGCCTCAACCTGACGGGTG
>JAQXQO010000141.1 GCA_029101205.1 Coriobacteriales bacterium
GCTTGCAGGGCCGAGGCATGCCCCTCGACCCAGGGCGCACGTTTGATTGACCTTGTTATAGTAGGCGCCCGATCCCGCCAAGTCGAACCGATACGAATTGTTATCGCGTGCGTAACGCACGAAGGCGCTCGGGAGGAGGGCGTGCCCTTGGTGCTATCCTGTGCCGGTCGTCGCCATCCACGCGCTCGACGGCCGCTTCGATTCTGCTAGAGAGGCATGCCAATGCAAATGAGTCTGACCCTGATGCTGCAGGTCCTGCAGATGTTCTTGCTCGCGGGCATCGGGTACGCCATGTATCGTGCTGGAAAGATTTCCCTCGAGGGCAACAAGTCCATCGGAAACATCTTGATCTATCTGTCGCTGCCGGCGGTCATCATAAAGGGCTTCATGGTCGAGCGCACGCCGCAGAGCACGTTCGAGCTGCTGGTCTCACTGGCGTTTGGCACCCTGGCGGTCGTGGTGTCGGCGGTCGTCTCCAGGCTGGCGTTTCGTCGGGACAACGTTGCCAGCTTCGCCGCGACCTTCTCGAACCCCAGCTTCTTTGGCATACCCCTGGTGACCTCCATACTGGGTGCGGGGGCGGTATTCTACATGACCGGCTTCATAGCGGCCATGAACATCGGGCAGTGGACCTATGGTGTCCAGCTGCTGACCGGGCGCCACGAGCGCCTGAGCCTGCGGCAGATCCTATGCGCGCCCTTCGTCGTCGCCACGCTGGTAGGACTGTTCTTCTTTGCCACGCAGCTGTCACTGCCGCCCCTGCTGCAGGGGTGCCTCGACTTCGTGGGAGACCTGAACACCCCTCTTGCGATGTTCGGCGTGGGCGTCTACCTGGCGCAGGTGGACCTTCTTGCCATGCTGAAGAAGGCCTCGAACTACCGCGTGGCCCTGATGCGCCTGGTCGTGGTTCCCCTGGTCGCAATACTGCTCCTGAGCCTTCTGCCTGCGGAGTTCCGCAACATGAAGCTGGCCATACTCGTGGCCGCGGCCTGCCCGGTGGGTTCCAACGTGGCCGTCTATGCGCAGCTGTACGACAGCGACTACGCATATGCCGTGCAGACCATCGTGATCTCGGTCCTTCTGTGCGTGGTCTCGATTCCCCTGGTGGTGGGCCTAGCCCAGCTGCTGTGGTAGCGAGTGGGAGCTATGGATTGGCTGACTGATGCCGTTGCCCGCCTCTAAGGTCATCCGACTTCCCATTGTGGGCCAGAAGATCATTCGACACGAAGACATTGTCTCGTGCCGTTTTCCTGCGCATTCGGTCTTGCGGCGCCCGCGTCCCTTTGCTCGGGGCACAATGCACAGGAACGATTCGACTGATAACGTGCATTGGAGCACCGCATGCTCTCTTCCCTGGGTTCGCTTGCCGTCATCATGCTGGTGGCGGCGCTGTCTCCCTACGTCGCCAGCCTAATTCCCGGCCGCGCTGTGCCCGAGGTGGTGTTCCTGGTGTTTGCAGGTGCCGTCTTGGGTCCCAACGCCCTGGGCGTCATCTCAACCGACTCGCAGGCTCTGACCCTGGTGTCCGATGTGGGCGTGGGCTTGCTGTTCATGCTGGCGGGCTACGAGATTCAGCCCGACACGCTGCGCAGCCGCTCCACGGCGCACGCTGTCGTGGCATGGGCGGTATCCCTGGCCCTGGGCGTCATGCTGACCACGACCATCCTGGCCGGCAGGTTCACGCAGGTGGGAAAGATGGCCTTTGCCATCTGCCTGACCACGACCGCATACGGCACGCTTGCGCCCATCCTGCGCGACCGCGGTGTGGTGGCCGGCACCCCCGCGGGCGACACCATCACCGTGTACGGTGCGCTGGGCGAGCTCTTGCCCATCCTGGCCATGGCCATCCTGCTGTCGGCGCGGCAGAAGGTCGAGTCGCTGGGCGTCCTTGCGCTGTTTGTGGCCGCCTGCGTCGCCATACTGGTGCTGCCCAGGCTGTTCCCCCGACCGCTTTTGGGGTTTGGCACGTTTCTGAAGGACAATGCCTGGTCGGGCTCGAGACCGCTTCTGCGCGTGGCGGTGCTGCTGCTGGTCGTGCTGCTGGCGCTTTCTGAGTATTTGGGGCTGGACCTGGTGCTGGGTGCCTTCGCGGCCGGATTTCTGCTGCGCGCGCTGGCGCCCCGCAGCGGAGAGCGGCTGGCCGACCAGCTGGGGAACTTCGGCAACGGCTTTATGATCCCCTGCTACTTCGTCATCTCGGGCGCAAAGATAAACCTCGGCGCCGCCGGCGCCAACTTTGGCCTGGTCATGGGGTTCGTCGGCCTCCTGGCGCTGGTGCGCGGAGGCGTCGTGGCCGTCTCCTTGAACGTGAACCCAAAGACGCGCAAGAGCCTGAGCGCGCCCGAGAAGTTCTCGGTCTCAGCGTACTGCACCATGGCGCTGCCCCTGGTGGTGGCTGTGACCGACGTGGCTGTCAGCGAGGGCGCCATGTCTCAGACGCTGGCGTCCATACTGGTTACGGCGGGTGCCGTCACCGTGGTCTTGATTCCCATAGCGACGTCGTTCGCGCGCGTGGCCAACGAGGCGCATCCCCTGGAGGCCGTCCACGAGGTCGTGGGGGAGCACCACGACCTGCACGAGGTGGTGCAGAGACACCTGGACACCTGGCAGAGCTCCGAGGACCAGTTCCGTCACGAGCGCGAGCGGCTGCGCAGCTCCGGCAGGCGCCTGAGCTCTTCGGAGTACCTCATTCGCGACCGACGTAGGCCGAACCCCGACGCCAGGCGCGACGCCTCAGGAGGGCGCGATTTGGGCGAGCCGGGAAGGCGCTAGTGAGGCTCTGGCGTGGCTGGAGATGCGCAGGGCTTCCCTTGGGTTGGAACAACGAGGGAATGACGGTATGAAACAGCGTTAACTTTTGCTTGGCCCCGCTTAGAGAGCAATACGTAACAAACAATCGTGTAATAAGAAAAAAATTGAAACCTGAGGGGAGGGGTAGTCAACGGCGCTGTGGTAAAGTAGCCGACGTGCGGCCTTCCATAATCCCCCGCACATTGGAGAGGTCGTTGCACCGGCCTCTCCTTTTTTATGTCTTTATACCATGCGCCCGGCGAAATTTGTTGCGCAACATTTTTTTCAGCGAG
>JAQXQO010000142.1 GCA_029101205.1 Coriobacteriales bacterium
CAGACCGCAGCAGGCGCCGCAGAAGTCCAGCACCACGTCCGAGACCATGGACGAGCGCCCCGGCACGAAGGACTGGATGAACTCGTCGCACACGGGAACGGCCAGGGCCAGGGCCGCCCACCAGCCACTGCCTCGGACGGCGTCCATGCCGCGCACGCGGCCGTTCTGCCACAGGAGCATGCCCATGACGGCATACTCGCAGAAGTGCGCGGTCTTCCGGACGGCGTACGTCATGCTGTGCTGGTCCACGATGCCCAACGCGTTCAGGATGGGCCTCAGCACCGCCACGGCATGGTTGCTCTCCAGGGATGACGCGTCTCCGTTGGCCAGCGAATGGCCCCACATGAAGGCCACCCACAGCAGGAGCGCGCACGTCCAGACGACGCGCGTCACACGATTGCGGGATTTTTGCATGGCTACGCCCTCAGGGTGCCGCGCGCACCACGCCCGTCCGAGTCGTCGTCCTGGGGCGAGGTGCGGCGCATGTGCTTTGGGCGATAGGAGCCGTGGGCCATGCGCGCGGTGTCGTCCGGGCTGGCCGTACGTGCGGCGCTGCCGCCCTCGACCACGCGCAGGCTGCGGCGGCGACGGCGCGGCAGCTCGTTGTGGTTTCTCTGGACCTCCTGCTGCACCAGGTCGTCCACGTGGGACAGCTCCTCCTGCGATGCGCTGTGAGCGGCGGCGCCCACTGGCTGGAAGTTGTCCAGGGCCACGGTGGGCACGACGCCCGTCACGGCCACGTCGTCGGAGGTGGTGACGCCACGATTGGGCATGCTGTCCTCCATGGCGCGCATGGCCCGCTCGAACTCATCCTCTTCCTCATCCGAGGAGGGCGAGACGCCTGCGGCCGGCGTGGCAGTCGCAGGCGCAGCGGGCTGCTGCGGCGTCTCGGGATACAGAGGACGGTCGAAGTTGGGCAGACGGTCGGCCAGCATGCGCGAGCGCTCCTCGCGACGCACGGCCTGGCTCAGCACGGCAGCGGCCTCCAGGTCGGTGGTCTCGTCTGCGGGGCGCATGCCCAGGCGCTTGGAGTCGTCCACGTCGGACAGGCGCGTGATGGTGTTGCCCATGGTGCGATCCCACCAGTCGGTGCCTATGTCGGCCACCGTTCCGTCGGCGCGCGTGATCACGGGGATGTCGTCCATCATGTTGGAGCCCAGGCGCTCGGTCAAAAGGCTCCGCACGCCACGGCGCCGGTTGCGCTGGCGCTCGGCATACGTGGAACGCGGTGCTGCCTGGGGCTGTGCGGGCACAGGCTGGGCGCTTGCGGCGGACTGGGCCGGAGCGGCGCCGTGAGCCTGAGCCTGCGAGGCACGCGCCTGCAACGCTGCGCCAAGGTCACCGTCGATCCTGGGCAGCAAGGCGTCCAGCATGGATGCGGACGGACGCGGACGCATGGCAGGCTGCTGGGGCTGCGACTGCTCTGCCGCCGCGCTCGGCTGCTGGGGCACTGGCGCTTCCACGATTGGCTGCCGGACCTGCTGGGCGGCCACCGCAGCCTGGGCAGGCTCGGTCGCCTGGGCTGAGCTCTCCTGCGTGGCCGCCTCGGTAGCAGCCGCGCCGTGCTCGATGTGCTGGGTGGGCTCCTCCTGGGTCTGCCGGTCCTGCTCCCGCTGCTCCTGCAGCTGGGCGTTGCGGACCAGCTGCCGCGCGTCCTGGGCACCCTCGCGGATGTGCTGTGCCAGCTTGTCCTGGCGGGTCTTCTCGACCGCCATCACGATGGAGCCGGACAGTGCGGCACCGGCGACGCAGCCCAGCACGAAGTATGCGGTGGGCGACCCGATGAAGTCCTGGAAGTTGAAGGGGAACTCAAACGGCACGTCGATGGGCAGCGATAGCGCATGTGCCGGCAGCGGAACGAAGAACGTTGTCACGCCCACCAGGCCGGCGAATATCGCCGGAGACTTTCGATTGCTGACCATCGACGTTACCCCTCAATGAAAAACGCGGGCAGACACCCGCGCGTCTGGAAATCACACACAGCTGTCTAGAACCATACCACGCGCCCCCTGCGGGGGGCGCCGCCAATTGATGCGTTTCTCAATATCGCGCGAGCCTGAACAAATGACAAAGGGAGAGGTGTGCCGGTGGCGCACCTCTCCCCCATGTTGCCCAGAAGGACAAGCCTGCCGGGAGCAGTCCCCTAAAGCATGTACTCGGTCTGCTGGGCCTTCTTTGCGGAGCGGATGAGGAACTCCTCGTTCGAGGCGGTGGCGCGCAGCCCCTTTACCAGGGCGGTTGCGGCACGCTCGGTATTGTTCATGTTTGCGAGGACGCGACGGATGCCCCATATGAACGGCGTCAGCTCGGGGTCCAGCAGCAGCTCCTCGTTTCGCGTGCCGGAGGCCACGGGGTCGATGGCCGGGAAGATGCGCTTGTCGGCCAGCTCGCGGTCCAGCTTCAGCTCCATGTTGCCGGTGCCCTTGAACTCCTCGAATATGACCTCGTCCATCTTTGAGCCAGTGTCCACCAGGGCGGAGGCCAGGATGGTGAGGGAGCCGCCGTTTTCGATGTTTCGGGCGGCGCCCAGAAACTTCTTTGGTGGGTACAGGGCCGCGGAGTCCACGCCGCCGGACAGGATGCGCCCGCTGGCAGGGGCGGCCAGGTTGTACGCGCGGGCCAGCCTGGTAATGGAGTCCAGGACCACCACGACGTCCTGTCCCATCTCGACCAGGCGCTTGGCGTGCTCGATGACCAGCTCGGACACGGCCGTGTGGTTGCTGGCGGGCATGTCGAACGTCGAGGCCACGACGGTGCCCTGGATGGAGCGCTCCATGTCGGTGACCTCCTCGGGGCGCTCGTCCACCAGCAGGCAGAACAGGTGCACCTCGGGGTTGTTGGCGGTGATGGACTGGCAGATGTTCTTTAGCACAGTGGTCTTGCCGGCCTTGGGCGGGCTGACGATGAGGCCGCGCTGGCCCTTGCCGATGGGGGCCACCAGGTCGATGGCACGGCCCGTGATGGAGTCCTTGCCGTGCTCCATGATCAGGCGCTCGTTGGGATAGATGGGCGTCAGGTCGCGGAAGCGCGGGCGCCTCTTTGCCATCTCGGGAGGCATGCCGTTGATGGCGTCGATCTTTCCCAGGGGTGGGAACTTGTTGTTCGAGCGGCCCGGGGTCACGCTGCCCTGAATCCTGTCGCCAGGGCGCAGACCGTACTGGCGGATGAGCTGCTGGTGCACGAAAGCGTCGTTGTCGCCCTGCATGTAGTTGCCCGTGCGCAGGAAGCCGTAGCCCTCGCTCTGGATGTCCAGGATGCCGTCGACGGGGCGAAAGCCCTCGGCCAGCGCAGCGGCCTTGTAGATGGCTTGCACCAGCTCGGCCTTGCGCAGTCCAACGTGCTCGACGTCCAGCTCGGCGGGCTTGGGGCGCAGCGCGGCCCCCATCATGTCCTGCAGGTCCGCGAGGGTCCGGCTGGGCGCGGTGTGCTGCGCAGAGCGGTGGTTCCTGCGG
>JAQXQO010000143.1 GCA_029101205.1 Coriobacteriales bacterium
TACTTCAGCTCGCCCGACGGCGTGCGGTCGAACTGCACGCCGTAGCTGATGAGGTCGTTTATGACGCTGCGGGAGTTGCGGATCAGGATGTCCACGCTCTCGGGGCGGTTCTCGTAGTGGCCCGCGCGCATGGTGTCCTCGTAGTACGAGTCGTAGTCATCGTCGTCGCGCTGGCAGGCAATGCCGCCCTGGGCCAGCATGCTGTCGCAGGTCTGCATGTCGCCCTTCGACAGCATGACGATGCTGTAGCTGCGCGGCAGCTTCAGGGCGGTGTAGAGTCCCGCCGCGCCGGTGCCCACGATGACGACGTCGCACTGGAGCTTCTTCATGCCGGATTGTTCCTCTCTACTTTGCCAGCTCGAGCATGCGCTCAAGGGCCCTACGCGCGCCGTCGGCCCAGCGCGGGTCCACCTGCACCTCTCCCGTGCGGTCGCGCAGGCAGTCCAGCACCTTCTGCCCGGTGACCCGGGCCATGTTGGGGCAGATGGGCGTGGTGCGGGGGAAGTAGATGCGCTTGTGGGTCTGCCCGGTCTGGGCCAGCTGGCGCTCTATCTGGTGCAGCACCCCGTGCACGGTGCAGACGATGTAGTCTTTCTCGTCCCCCTGCACGCAGCGCTTGATGATGCCCGACGTCGAGCCTACGTAGCCCGCCACGTCCAGGATCCACTGGGCGCACTCGGGGTGCGCGCACACCACGGCCTCTGGGTACTGACCCATGAGCTCCTCCACCTCGCGCAGCTCGATGGCCTCGTGCGTGGGGCAGAAGCCGTCGTTCAGGATGACGTTCTTCTGCGGCACCTGCTGCGCCACGTAGTGTCCCAGGTGCACGTCGGGGATGAAGAACACGTTCTTCTGGGGCAGCCTGCTGACGATGCGCACGGCGTTGGAGCTGGTGACGCAAACGTCCGAGAGGGCCTTCATCTGCGTGGTCGAGTTGACGTAGCACGCCACGGCCAGATCGTCGTAGCGCTGGCGCATGCGCTCCACCGCGTCGGGGCTCATCATGTGCGCCATCGGGCAGTCCGCCGTGGGCTCGGGCATGTACACGTGCTTGTGGGGCGAGAGGAGCTTTGCGCTCTCGGCCATGAACTCCACGCCGGCGAACACGATGGCGTCGCAATCCATGGTGGCGGCCTGGCGGGAGAGGCCGTAGGAGTCTCCCACGAAGTCGGCCAGGTCCTGGGCGTCGGGCTGCACGTAGTAGTGGGCCAACACGATGGCGTTGTTCTGGCGCTTCAGCCGGGCGGCCTCCGCGCGCATCTGCTCTGTCAGCATGGGGGCTCGATTCTGGGTAGGGGTCGTGTGTGCGCACCGCGCACGGCGCCCACCATAGCACGCGCCCGGCGGCGCGACGCCCGCCCTGCCGCCAACGCCCGCACCCGTCCCGCCCAGCGGGAGCCGTCGCGGCGCCGGCCCGTGCGCCCAGTTCCCAGCAAGGTTCCAACACGTCACTCTGCCTGGGCTTTATTTGCGCGCGGGGCGGTCGCGGAACACCCAGTGCCGCTGCACGGTGAAGTTCACGAAGAACAGCGCGAAGTCCACCACCAGCTTGGCCGGCTTCTCGTCCGCATGCAGGAAGGTGTGGGCCAGGTAGACGCCCGAGGTGGAGCACAGCATGATGAACACCGCCAGCACCACGAAGCGCGGCAGGGTCTGGCGCCAGTCGTGCCCGGCGAACACGCGGCGCTGGTTCACGGTGAAGTTGAAGGCCACGGAGCACACGCGCGCCACCAAGGTGGACACCAAGATCCGCCGGAAGTCGTAGCCCGCCATGGGCAGTCGCAGCACCTCGAACAGCGTCCACGCCACGCCCTGGTCGATGACCGTGGCGCTGAGGGACGACAGGCTGAACTTCACGAACCTCTTGAGCTCGGGCCCTTTCTGCAGAGCCATGCCGCACCTCGATTCGCCGCCCTAAGGGGGCGCCCCCCCCCCCGCGCCCCGCAGGGGAGCGCGGGGAGGGCGGCGCCGAAAGCTCACGCCTGCGGACGGGCTCGCTAGCCCGCCAGGTCCACCAGGATCTCCTCGAGCGTCTGCAGCATCTGGTCCACCTGCTTCTGGCTCACCACCAGCGGGGGCAAGAAGCGCAGGATGGAGTCGCCGATGTGGTTCAGCACCAGGCCGCGCTCCAGGCCCAGGTCCACGGCCTCGGAGGCCACTGGCG
This sequence comes from Coriobacteriales bacterium, assembly GCA_029101205.1. GTDB lineage: Bacteria > Actinomycetota > Coriobacteriia > Coriobacteriales > Atopobiaceae > Olsenella_K. The sequence continues at coordinate 2,165 of JAQXQO010000143.1, forward strand.
AGTCCAGCTGCGCACCGCGCAGAAGGCCGTGGCCGCGCACCTCGACCACGTGCGGCAGGCGCTCCAGGCCCTCAGCCAGGTGCTGGCCCACCTGGATCACGTGCTCGCCGATGTCGTCGTTCACCAGCGTCTCAACCGTGGCACGGCCGACCGCCGACGCCAGGGCGTTGCCGCCGAACGTGGAACCGTGATCGCCCGGCTGCAGGAGCTCGCCCGCCTCGCCGCGGCCCGCGACCGCGCCCATGGGGAAGCCGCCACCGATGCCCTTGGCCATGCTGACGATGTCGGGCTCGATGCCCGCCAGCTGGTAGCAGAAGGGCGCGCCGCAGCGGTAGAAGCCCGTCTGTACCTCGTCCACTATGAGCATGAGGCCGTGCTGGCGGCACAGCTCCTGCACGCCCTGCAGGTACTCGGTGGTAGCGGGCCACACGCCGCCCTCGCCCTGCACGCACTCCAGCATGACCGCGCACGGTCCCGCGCCCAGAAGCTTCGTGGGATGCTCGATCATCTGGCGCAGGGCGCCCAGGTCGTTCAGGGGCACCGCGTCGAAGCCTGCGGGCATGGGCAGAAACGTGCGGTGGAACGCCGCCTGACCCGTGGCGGACAGCGTGGCCAGCGTGCGCCCGTGAAAGCTGCGCTGCGCTGTGATGATGCCCGTGGCCCCGCCCAGGGTCTTCTCGCCCCACTTGCGCGCTATCTTGATGGCGCCCTCGTTTGCCTCGGCTCCCGAGTTGGCAAAGAAGACCTTCCAGGCCGACCCCGTGGATCCCGTGACGTGGCCCTCGGCGTCCGTGGTGTAGCTGAGGAGCTCGGCCACGTCGCAGGCCAGCTCGTTGCGGTTCTGCACGTAGTAGTAGTTGCCGACCTGCCACAGCTTGGCCGCCTGGTTCTGCAGGGCGGCCACGATGGCCGGATGGCAGTGGCCCAGGCTGACCGCGCCGATGCCGCCCAGGAAGTCCAGGTAGTTCTGGCCGCGCGAGTCGGTCAGGGTGGCCCCGCGGCCGCTGACGAACTCCACGGGGAGCCTTCCGTACGTGTGCATCAAGAACTCGCTGTCGGCCTGTGCGACCATGGGGTCTACGGTACCGTTCATTGCTACCTCCTAGCGCGCATGCGCCTTAAGTCTTGTGTTTTGACGCCCCAGCCTAGTCCTGCGTGAACATGGTGCCCACGCCCGCGTCGGTGAAGATCTCCAGCAGAAGGGCGTGCGGGAACGTGCCGTTCAGGATGTGGACGCGCTTTACGCCGGCGTCCAGGGCGTCCGCTATGGCAGAGATCTTCGGGATCATGCCCGAGGCCAGGGAGCCCGAGTCCAGCAGCTGGTGCGTCTCGTCGCGCGTCAGCCTGGAGATGGTGGAGTCGGGGTCATTCACGTCCTCGTAGAGCCCGTCCACGTCGGTCAGGTACACCAGCTTGTCGGCGTCCAGGGCGATGGCGGTCTTCGAGGCCGCGACGTCGGCGTTGATGTTGTAGAAACCGTCGGGGCCGCAGCCCACCGACGCCACCACGGGAACGTAGCCGTCGTCCAGCACGCTCTGGATCAGGTTCGTGTCGACCGCGATGATCTTTCCAACGCGACCCAGGCCGGGGCTCACCGGACGGCACTTGAAGGTCTTGCCGTCCGCTCCCGAGAGCCCCACGGCGTTGTGGCCGTACTCGTTCAGCGCCCAGACCAGCTGCTGGTTCACCTTTCCGATGAGCACCTCCTGGACGACCTCCATGGTGGCGTCGTCGGTCACGCGCAGGCCGTCCTTGAACTGCACGGGAATGTCCAGCTGGCCCAGCAGCTTGTTTATGGCCTTGCCGCCGCCGTGCACCAGAACGATGCGCATGCCCATGAGCTTCAGGAGCTCCAGGTCGGCCACGACCTGCTTCATGAGGTCCAGGTTCTCCATGGCTGCACCACCGTACTTCACCACGATGGTCTTGCCGTTCATCTGGTGGATCCAGGGCATGGCCTCCACCAGTATCTTTGCCTTGTCCAGCGCCATGTCGCGCTCGACCTTGTCGCGCCTCTTCATTGCGTGCTCCCGCCTAGGATGTGGCCGGTCGATCGGCCGTGTCGGATGTGCGATTAGGTGTGGTTCGTCCTACGTGCGGTAGTCTCCGTTGATCGTGACGTAGTCGTGCGTCAGGTCGCAGGTCCAGATGCGCGTGTGCGCCTGGCCCATCCCCAGGTTGATCACGATGGACACCTCGTCGTCCTGGAACCTGCGCAGCATATCCTGCTCGTCCATGGGGACGTCCAGGCCTCCCCTGCACACGGGCACGCCCAGAAGGTCGATGTCCACCTGTTGCTGGTCAAAGGGCACACCGCACTTTCCCGCCGCTGCCGCCACGCGGCCCCAGTTGGCGTCGTGGCCAAAGATGGCGGTCTTCACCAGGGGCGAGTTCGCGATGGCGCGCGCCACCGTGTCGGCGTCCTGGTCGTTGGCGGCACCCAGCACGTCCACAGTCACCAGCTTGGTGGAGCCCTCGCCGTCGGCGGCGATGTTTCTGGCCAGGTCGTCGCACACGTAGCGCACGGCGGCGGCCACAGCCTCGTAGGCCTGGCTGCCCTCGCAGATCTCCTCTCCGCCCGCGGCGCCCGTGGCAAACAGGAAGCACGAGTCGTTCGTCGAGGTGTCGGAGTCCACGGTCACCTTGTTGAACGAGTGGCGCACGGCCGCCAGCAGCATGCTGTGAGCGGCCTGGGCCGACAGCGGGGCGTCCGTCGAGAGGACCGCCAGCATGGTGGCCATGTTCGGCTGGATCATCCCGGAGCCCTTCACGAAGCCGCCCACATGGATGGTCCTGCCTCCCACCTGGCCCTGCACCGCGCACTCCTTCGGGTGCGTGTCGGTAGTCATAACCGCCAGGGCCGCGTTGTGCGCACCCTCGGCTTCGTGGGCAAGCGCGTGCACCGCCAAGGGCACGCCGGTCAAGAAGTGCTCTGTCGACAGCTGCAGGCCAATGACGCCGGTGGACGCCACCAGCACCTGCTCGGGGTCGCAGCCCAGGGCCGACGCCACGATCTCGGCGGACTCCAGGGCGGTCTTCAAGCCCGCCTCGCCCGTGGCGGCATTGGCGTTGCCGGAGTTCAGCACGACAGCACGCGCCACTCCGGACTTGGCGCGCTCGCGCGACACCTGCACGGGTGCGGCGCAGAAGCGGTTCTGGGTGAAGGTAGCCGCGCAGGTGCAGGCCTGGTCGGCCACCACCAGGGCCAGGTCGCGGCGGTTGGGGTTCTTCCTGAAGCCGGCGGACACGCCCGAGGCGGCCATGCCGGCGGCGGCGCACACGCCGCCCTCGCATTCAACGAATCCCAGGTCAAGGGCACCGTTCTTCTCGGACGGCACCGTCAGAGGCTCGAAGCCCTGCATGAGGCATCACTCTTTCGGAGGCGGGGCGCAGCGCGTCCCCGCGCAGGTGCGAACGCAGCCCGGCGCTCTGCCGGGCAGCTCTATGCGGACGGAAGGCGGGCAGCACCCGCCGGCAGGCAAGGGCCGCCCTCCGGGGGGGCAGCGCCTGAAGCTAGCTGTGTTGAGGTTGTCATGCCGCGCATCCATTGGCGACGGCAGTAGGCTGCGGCTACACCACCGGTGCCGCGAAGTCCAGACCCATGGTCTCGGGGAACCCCAGCACGACGTTGGCCCCCTGGACGGCCTGGGAGGCAGCGCCCTTCCCCAGGTTGTCGATGGCGCAGGAGGCAATGATGGTGCGACGTCGTCGCGCGTCCAGGGCCACGCCCACCTGGGCACGCGCGGTGCCCGCCACGGAGCCCGTCTGGGGCATGCAGCCCGCGGGCAGCGTGGTCACCAGCGGCTCGGCCGCATAGCGCGAGGCATAGATGTCCTGCAGCTCCTGGGCCGTCAGGTCGGAGGACGCCTGCAGGTACACGGTTGCCAGAAGGCCCCTGTTCAGCGGGGCCAGGTGCGGGGTGAACACCACGTCCACGGGCTTGCCCGCCACGGTGCTCAGCGTCTGCTCGATCTCGGGGGTGTGGCGGTGCTTCGCCACGCCGTAGGCCTCGACCGACTCGTTCGCGTGGCAGAAGTGCGTGCGCGCAGAGGGCTTGCGGCCGGCGCCCGACACGCCTGAGATGGCGTCGCTGATAATCAGGCTGTCGGTCACGATGCCCGCCTCCAGGGCGGGGGCTGCGGCCAGCGAGGTGGCGGTCGGGTAGCAGCCGGGCACGGCCACCAGCGTGGCCTCGCCGTCGGCACGCCTTTGGGCCAGATGCTGCAGCTGGCTGCGGAACAGCTCGGGCAGGCCGTACACGGCCTGGTCCAGCAGGTTCGCACTGGTGTGGGGGGTCTGATACCAGTCCTCGTACACCTGGGGGTCCTTCAGGCGGTAGTCCGCCGAGAGGTCGAACACCGATACGCCGCGCTCCAGCAGCTGGGGCGTCAGGCCCAGCGACGCGGTGTGGGGCACGGCCAGGAATGCCACGTCCGCCGCGGCGGCGATGGCATCGGGATCGGGCAGGCTCAAAACGACGTCGCACACGCCCTCGAGCGCGGGATACAGTTCCGCAAGTCGCTTCCCCGCCTCCTTGCGGTCGGTCGCCATGACCAGGTTGAGTCCGGGGTGCCCCAGCACCAGTCGGCACACCTCGACACCGGCAAATCCGGTGGCACCGACCACGCATACGTTGTAGGAGGGGGACAGTTCGCTTGCTGCGTTCGCCATGCTGATAAGACCTCTCTTCTTATCGCCGCTTTTATCGGAAGCCGGAGGTCCCTGGCAAGGACCCCGCTCATACCGTCGGGGCTGTAGCCCGCGAGTACGAGCAGGTTAGCACACGCCGGGCATGGGCGGTGGCACTATGGGGGCATTTTTCAAGTTGGACATATTCGCATGAGGGGCAAGGCGTCCGCGCACGGCGCCCAGCGCCTCTGGCGGCCAGGCGCCTCTTATAATCTGTATTTATGAATTGGGATTGGTCCAGACGGGCTCGTTATGGGGCGGCAGCATTTGTGTGGAAAGCCTTCCCCCCGCGCCCCACCATGCGCGAAAACGTATGCGGAAAGGCAATGGTACGCCTGCCAACGGCACTTGCGTGCCACAACGCCAGGCGACCGACCGAACGGGAGGCGCTGCGCCACCCGAGCAAGGAGCGTGCCCATGGGATACACGACGCGAGACTTCTGGACCAAGCGCGATAACAATCGCATATACGGAAAGCTGCTGTTCCCCGAGGGGGCAGACGACGGCAGGGTCCTGCCCATGGTGGTGTGCGCTCACGGACTGCGCACAAACCACGGTGACGCCCTCCCCTATGCGACCCGCTTCGCCGAGGCGGGCTTTGCGGCGTACGTGTTCGACTTCTGCGGCAGCGGGCCGTACTCCGCCAGCGACGGCGACCCCAACCAGATGTCGCTCTTCACCGAGCAGCACGACCTCGAGGCCGTGGTATGGGAGCTCAGCCGTCAGGGGTTCGTGGACGCCAGCCACATGTTCCTGTTTGGCGAGAGCCAGGGGGCGGCGGTGGCCATGATGGCGGGACGTGCGCTGCCACAGCTGGTCAGCGGCATGGTGCTTCTGTACCCCGCGTTCAACCTGCACGAGTTGGCCCGCCAGTACTTCCCCGACCGCAACGCCATCCCCGACGGCATCGACATCCTAGGTCACCACCTGGGCGGCGCCTACATCCGGTCTGCCTGGGACTACGACTTCTACGAGCAGATGACGCACTACCCCAACGACGTGCTCATCGTCCACGGAAACGACGACTCCACCGTACCCTTGAGCTACGCCCAGCGCGCGCAGCAGGCGTTCCCCCATGCGCACCTGGACGTCGTGGGGGGCGGCGACCACGGCTTCCACGGAGACCAGCTGGACCGCGCCATGTGGATGTCGGTGGAGTTCGTGGCCAAGCACTGCGGAAGGTAGCACCAGGGTTTCGGCCTGGCGGATTCGGGCTATAGTGTTCTGTGCGCTGGCGCGTCCGTGCGCAACGCGACGCGCCGCCCGCACGACACAAAAGGAGAACACATGCCCGCCTCTACCGCCTACAGCAACCACGAGCTTCTGGCTCACAAGGGCGAACTCACCATATTCGGCCAGCTATTCTTGCCAGGCGGGTACGACGGAGGGCAGCTGCCCACCATAGCGTGCGCGCACGGGTTCGGCTCGAACTACCTGCACGCCGTACCCTACGCCTGGGAGCTGGCGGCTGCCGGCTATGCCGTGTACTGCTTCGACTTCTGCGGCGGCGGGTACGCCTCGCGCAGCGACGGCAACCCCATCACCATGTCTCTGGCCACCGAGAAGGACGACTGCCTGGCCGTCATGCGCATGCTGTCTCAGCGTCCCGAGGTCGATCCCAACCGCCTGTACCTCATGGGAGAAGGGCAGGGCGGGTTCGCCGCCACCATGGCCGGGCACGAGGCGCCGGAGCTCGTACGCGCGATGGTGCTGCTGTACCCCGCGTTCTACCTGCACGACGAGGCCCGACGCTCCTTCCCCACGCTGAAGAACATCCCCGTGTCGTATCGCCAGCTGGGCATGCGCGTGGGTCGCTGCTACGGCGAGGTCGCCTGGAACACGAACCCCTACACCCAGATGCGCGACTACCCCGGCCACGTGCTCATCGTGCACGGAGACGAGGACGCCACCTGCCCGGTGGAGTACTCGCAGCGTGCGGTCGAGGTGTTCCCTCACGCACGCCTGGAGGTCATCCACGGCGGCAAGCATGTGTTCCGCGAGAGGGCGCTGGACCGCAGCATCTCGCTGGTACACGAGTTCCTGGACCAGCAGGTGGCCGAGGCCGACAAGACCGAGGCGCAGTCTGCCGTCACGACACAGGCCACAGCGCAGTCCGTTGCCTCTGCGCAGGCCGTTGCCTCTGCGCAGGCCACACCCCAAACTGGAGCGCAGTCCGTTGCCGCGACGCAACCTGCGACGCCCTTCTCGACGGCATCCACCGCGACGGCTTCGGCCACTTCTGCATCCGTGGCGGCTTCTGCCGCACCCGCGTCTGTACTCGCCCGCAGCGCTTCCGCCGCGCCCGTAGCCACGACGATTGCCACGTCGACCACCGCACCGACCACCACGGCATCAAAGGCAGCCACCCCCACTGCGGGCATCGAAGCATCGAAGGTAGGCGGATTCGCTGCCCCCACGTCGAGTTCCGTCGCCACACCCACCACTGGTACGCCAAGCACAGACGCATCCAGCGTCGACGACGAAGAGGTCCAGGTAAAGGGCGCCCACGTGGCAAAGACCAAGGCTACCTCGACCTACGGCGGACGCATCTACGCGAACCAGGCCCAGTCGATCCGCGGCCGGCACAGCGTGCACAAGACCCGCACAAACTACTCGGGCGGCAAGCACTTCCGGCACTAGGCGTCGATTCGCCGCCCACACCTGGCGATACCGGCGCCCAGACCAGGAAATCCCGACGTCCCCTGCCGCCCAGACCCGGAGATGCTAGCGCCCTTGTCGCCCAGACCTGGCGATACCGGCACCCCTTTTCGCCCACACCCGGCGATTGCGACGCCCAGACCCGGAGTTAGCCGGCACCAACCGGGGGTTATTTCCAGAAGTGGGCGCCCACATCTGGCAGATTGAGATCTTTATGTCTTTCAGCCACACAAAGTGCCTGGTAGACGACCCGCCCATTTCTAGGGCCCGCCGAGAAGGGCTGGGAAGTCCGGGTCTGGGCACCCATATCTGGAGATTGGCACTCGAAGGGCCCCTGCAAACTCCGGGTCTGGGCGTCCGGGGGCCACC